>NZ_LR134440.1:1336412-1670515 GCF_900637855.1 Neisseria animaloris | reverse complement strand
AGTACATATACTCAATTTTACAATAATTCACCTTAATGGTCGTTATATTTTTTATTGACAACCGCCTTGCATGTAAAATATGTTGCTTTTTGAGCTTATTTTTAATTTTATTACTTTCAAGTAATTATAAAAAGGCCGTCTGAAAATGCTTTCTCAGACGGCCTAACAAACCTAACTTGATGACTCGTCCCCATTTTTATCTGCGCCTCTTCGGGAAAAATTGATACCAAGTTGCTTAAGCTTACGGTATAAGTGTGTACGCTCCAAGCCTACTTTTTGAGCCACACGACTCATATTGTGATTTTCTTGAACAATATGATATTCAAAGTAACGACGCTCTAACTCTTCACGCAACTCGCGTAATGGCATATTAAAGTTGAAGCCTCCGACCATTTCAGAAACAGGCATTTGAGTCATTTGACCTAAAATATTATTAACAGTCTGTTCTTCCACTTCACTGTTTTCTGCCACCAACGCAAGGTTTTTAACAACACCACGCAACTGTTCCAAATTACCCGGCCAATCATATTGACGGAGAATATTCAATGCCGCCGTACTAAATTTTACCATGGGAATCTTTTGAGTTTCAGCCAATTCGGTCAGAATTTGATTCACCAAGAACACAATATCATCTGGCTGACTACGCAAAGGTGGAATTTGAATAGTAAAAGCGGAAAGCAAATCAATCAACTTAGCATCCAGCATGGTATTTTCAGCCGGATCAGTTTGTGGACGACTAGTGGAGCATACAATACGTACATTATTACGTTCAGCTTTACTTAATAAAAAAGCAATACCTTGTTGGATACTTTTGCTATATTGTGCAATATCACCTAAATACAAAATACCGCCTGTAGCCTTCTGCAACAACTCAATAGGAATATCGACAATATGCTCGGTCTTACTCGGTTCCACCCAAGGAGTACCGTTTTTATGGAAATAACGGGCTACTAATTCAAATGGGGAACCGGGCTCACCACTTAATAAAACAGGCTTACTTTGCTTAACGGCCGCTTCCAATGTGCGGTTAAGCTCTTGAATAGAAGGGCTATTACCCAATTTATCAAGCGATAAACCTGAAGCCGCCTGCATTTCACCGTATTTTAAAGCACGGTCAACTGTACTTAAAAGTTTCTGTAATGCAATCGGTTTTTCCAAAAAGTCTAATGCACCGATTTTAGTAGCTTCGACCGCAGTATCAATACTGGCATGCCCGCTCATCATTACCACAGGCATGTTGAGCTGACCATTTTTAGCCCATTCTTTCAAAAGGGTAATACCGTCGCAATCAGGCATCCATATATCAAGAAGCACCATTGCAGGGCGTGTTTGATGGCGGAGTTGGCGGGCTTCTTCCGCATTCTCGGCAAGTGTTACTGTATAGCCTTCATCTTGAAGGATTTCCGATAATAAATCACGGATACCAACTTCATCATCTACGATTAAAATGTCACTACTGCGCATAAGCTTCTACCAGTTCGGGTAAGACTATTCTGACACACGCACCGCCTTCCGCAGGATTGCTCAAACTAATCCGGCCGCCGTGCTCTTCAATGATTTTTTTCACCACCGGCAAGCCTAAACCTGTACCCGTAGGTTTGTCGGTTACATAGGGCTCGAATGCGTGATGCAGCATTTCTTTGCTGAAACTTTTACCGTTATTGCTAACGATTAAGACGGCCTGCCCGTCATCAGACTGCCGCGTATTCACTTGAACATGTGGTGAAGGTGCATCTTCCGCTGCTTCTGATGCATTTTTGAATATATTATGCAATACCTGCCTCATGGCAGTAGTATCGGCAGCGATGAAAATGGGTATATTACTCAAATCGGCGGTAAATGTACACTTACTGGCCTCATATAACAGCAAAACTTCTTCGACAATTTTGTTCAAATCATGCCGTTCCAATTTAAGCGAAGGAGCGCGAGCATAATTTCGGAAAGCCTCTACCATTTCTTTCAACGCAGCAACCTGTTTGATAATTGTATCGGTAGAACGGGTTAAAATCTTAGCATCTTGCTCGGCGAGTTTATCATGCAATTTCCATGCCAGTCTTTCAGCAGAAAGTTGGATAGGGGTGAGCGGATTACGAATTTCATGTGCCAACCGCTTAGCCACCTCCCCCCACGCGGCTTCTTTTTGGGCGCGTACCAATGCGGTAATGTCGTCAAACACCATCACAATCCCATTATCGTTATCATCAGGTAATAACGTAGCTTTTGCCAGCAGAATACGGGCATCGTCAGGAGCCGCATAGCTGAGCTGAACAGGTTTGTCGGCCGACGCCGTATCCACAATTGCCGCAAAAGTTTCAGCCAATACCGCTTGCTGTGGTTCCTGCTTTGGCCAATCATAACAATTGGTGCCAATCAGATTTTCCAGGGAAATACCCAAAATACGCTCGGCACTCTTATTATAAGTTTTCAGACGGCCTGTATCGTCCAAAGTAATCACGCCGGTAGTCAAACTTTCCAGCACACACTCTAAATAATGACGCGCCGCTTCCTGCTGCTGACGGTTTCGCTCAGATGCAGCTTGTGCGATGCCGAGTTGTTCGGTCATATGATTAAACAGATGAGTCAACCGGCCAAACTCATCATTACGGAAAATCGGACGCTTTTGCGAAAAATCGCCTTGTGCTACGGCACGGGCTCCCTCTGCCAATGATAAAACCGGTTCAACAAAACGACGTGCAAAATATAAAGCCATTACCAATGCCAGCATGATTGCCAACAGCGTTGCCACCAACAATGTAACCAAGAAGAATGTCTGCAAGCCTTGTTTGGCGTAACTTAATTCTGCATATTTGGCGCGCGCCGCTTCGATCAGCGTAGCATCTTTTGCTACATTTTCAGGAATAGGTTGCCTGAAAAACAGCGCACGGCGTTGGTTTTGCCGACTATCCAACATCAACCAACCTTGCGCATAGAGAATATTGTTCAGATTTTCTATATCGCGGGCAGACCCTGATTGCTCAAGCACTTCCCGGGTGGCATCATCCAACACTGGCGGAGGCAGTTTGCGCGGATTACGTACGATATCGCTTCTTTTACTATTAAGATCATAAATGGCAAGCTGAGTGAACTCTTTAGCATTCGGGGAAGATGTTAAAGTTTTATGCAGACTGTTGCCTAAAGATGCGGTACTAATCAAATCTACTTGAATCGGCGCGGCATTTCGTACTGTATTGTCCAAAGCCAGATTCAAAGCGGATTTACTCAGATTCAAACCGCGCTCAAGCGCCTCGTGTGTATCGTTTCCAAACCAAGAGTTAATACTATTGGAAATAAACTGCGCCGACACACCGAAAAGAAACAATCCCGGCAGAACCGCAACTAATGTGAACATTCCAGCCAAACGGCGGGCAATTTGCGAACCGAAAATCCGGCGACGGCTGTCGCGCAGCAAAAGCCATAGATAACGCAACAATACCGCCAACAATAAGCCGATTAATACGGCACATGCTGCAATAATCCACCAAAAATAATCACCCAAGCTGCTGGTATAACCAGTCGCAATGGTAAGCGTATAGAGAAAAACTACTGCAAGAAAGCCGGCAACAAGGAGAAAAGACCGCATCAGGATTACTCCTTCAAGATATTTAAAGATTTCCAGCCTGAATCAAGCTGCCAGATTCTTGAAGTTAGTGCATTGATTTGAAAAGGTTTAGGTAATTGTGCTGTACTTAGCTCCAAACGGATTTCAGCTTTAGCTTCAGAAGCTGACACGCCACTCAGCATTCCACTGCTCAATACTTTCCAATTGGCGATCGCTCCGATACCGCGCAAAGCCGTTTCGAGTGAATTATATTCGGTAGAAAATGTACCGACTGCCACACGGTAACGGTTGGTTAACGGATGATATGACAATTTATACTGTATAGAATTATCGTTGCCGACAATTTGACCGAGTTTGAAACGATACGCAGCCACCGTTGGCGCAGAAAGCTGGTAACTCAAGGTGAAATTCAACGGCACTCCTTGAGAAAGCACCTCCTTAAGCTGATCAGGCAAATGAATTTGAAAACGGCTGCTAACCGACAACTGGCCCGACGATGTGAGTTTAGCCTGCGCACGGGTTGCACTGATGCCTTCTGCGGCCGTCTGAAAAGACACGGCCAGCAAAATAGGCAACAGTAGCAATCTACTGTTTCTGAACAAGCGCGTAATAAAAGCCATCTTGGTGTTTATTCGGTAAAAGCACATGTGTTTCCAAAAATTTGGCATCAACATGGCGGTTTAAAAATTTCTGTAATTGTTGTTCGTTTTCTTCCACAAAAATAGAACAAGTCGCCAACAGCATCCTGCCGTTTTTCGTCAGGGTCTGCCAGAGTGCGTCTAACAGGGCTTCTTGCTGACGGGCCGTTTTGGCTGCATCGCCCAGACGGCGTAACCATTTGATATCGGGATTTCGCCGTACAACACCGGAAGCCGTACAAGGCACATCGGCTAAAATGGCATCAAACGGTTTTCCATCATACCATGCACCCAAGTTTTTCGCGTCGGCACAACCCAAAGAGGCCGTCTGAAAACCCAAGCGATCAAGGTTGCTTTGCACTCGGGCAAGGCGGGTTTCATCAATATCCAATGCCGTAACATGACAGTCGGCCAACTCTAAAATATGGCCTGTTTTTCCGCCGGGCGCTGCGCAAGCATCAAGAATCCTCTCGCCGTTTTGCGGATTCAAAAGATAAGCGGCCTGCTGAGCACCGAAATCTTGTACGGATACAAGGCCGTCTGAAAAACCGGGCAGTTTCCCAACCGGCACAGGCTCCAGCAACGTTACCGCATAATCATCCAATGCCTTGGCCTGAATGCCGACAGCATTCAAAACCGCCAAATAACTTTCAGCATTACCTCGGCGGCGGTTAACACGCAGGGTCATCGGCGGATGTTGTTGCAACACAGCGGCAATATTGTGCCAATGTTTTGGATAATGGCTTTGCAGATAATCTATCCACCATTCAGGAAGATTATGCTTGGCTGTTGCATTTTTGTTACACAAAGCTGCCAATTTTTCACGTTCACGTAAAAAGCGACGCAAAATAGCATTAGCAAACGAACGGTATTTCCCCTTCTCTATTTTTGCAATGGCATCTACCGCTTCGTTTACAACGGCATGAGGTGCATTGCGGGTGTAATGCAGTTGGTAGAGCGCTGCCAACAATAAACTTTCAAGCTGTGGATCGGTAATCGGTTTATTGAGCATCTTTCCAAGTATAAAATGCAAACTGCCGCCATAACGCTGGCAACCATAGGCAATATCTTGCAACGCACCGCTTTCCTGCGTGCTCAGGTCGGGATGCCTGTCTCGGATTTCAGCCAATACGTCTTGCAAATTCCGGCCGGCAGCAACTGTGACAACGCTTTCCGCCGCAAGCTTTTGCGCCAGCGCCATACTCATAAAAAAGTTCCTTCTTCAACTCGGTTTCCGGCAGCAAAAGCCGCTACCGTCATCCGCTTGCTGCCGGCAGGCTGCAATTCTGTAATACGCAAGGCTTTTTCTCCGCAAGCTACCACCAGGCCGTCTGAATTACATAGCAACACTTCTCCAGCCTTACCGTTTTGCGATACCACTTCCGCTTGCCAGATTTTCATCGGTTTGCCTTGATACTCCGTCCAAGCTACCGGAACGGGATTGAAAGCACGAATTTTGCGTTCGATGGTTTCGGCAGATTCGCTCCAATTGATTCTTGCCTCTTCTTTGCTTAATTTTTGTGCATAAGTTACGCCATTTTCAGGCTGTGGTACGCTTTTCAGACGGCCCCTCTGTTGAAATTGTTGTAAATCAGCAACAATCGCTCTCGCTCCCAATTCGGCCAATGCATCATGCACATTTTGAGCCGTATCCGTTTCCTGAATCACATAACGATGCTCACTAACCACACCTCCCGTGTCCAATCCGGCATCCATTTGCATGATACACACACCGGTTTCTGCGTCGCCTGCCTCAATCGCACGCTGAATGGGAGCCGCACCGCGCCAGCGC
The DNA here is from genome assembly GCF_900637855.1 of Neisseria animaloris. Taxonomy (NCBI): domain Bacteria; kingdom Pseudomonadati; phylum Pseudomonadota; class Betaproteobacteria; order Neisseriales; family Neisseriaceae; genus Neisseria; species Neisseria animaloris. The sequence continues at coordinate 1,664,526 of NZ_LR134440.1, read as the reverse complement.
GGGAGTAAAGAAGCATGGATATTCAAACAGCCGTAGCGCGGAATATTTAAGACGGCCTCAGGCAGAATCAGCCCATAGGCAGCCACGACCATCACGTCTGCATGCTGTTCGCGCAACAATGCCTGTGCTTCTTCGTGCCGTAACGAAGGCGGTTGGGCAACAGTCAGCCCCAACGCTTGCGCCGCCTGCTTTACTGGGCTGGCCTGAAGCTGCATTCCACGCCCTTTCGGACGGTCGGGCTGAGTTAACACCAGCGGAATTTCAAATCCGGCAGCGGCAATAGCTTCCAATGCAGAAGCTGCAAAATCGGGGGTTCCTGCAAAAATAACTTTCATATCAATACAATAGGCTGTCTGAAAAATTACAGATTGTGCTTGGCACGCTTCTTCAATTTAGTTTTGATGCGGTTTTGCTTCAATGTGGACAAATATTCCACAAATACTTTGCCTGCCAAATGATCCAGTTCATGCTGAATACAGATCGCCAGCAACCCATCAGCCTCCAAAGTGAACTTTTCACCTTTTTCATCAAGGGCTTCCACCGTAACTCTCTCGGCACGGGTTACCGTATCGTAAATACCCGGTACCGACAGGCAGCCTTCTTCATAAGTAGTTTGTCCATCTTTATGGGTAATGATGGGATTAATGAACACGCGAGGCTCATTTTGTTCTTCCGACAAGTCCATTACCACAACCCGCTCATGCACATTAACCTGCGTGGCGGCAAGGCCGATGCCGCGAGCTTCATACATGGTTTCAAACATATCGGCAACCAACGTCCGGATACGTTCGTCAATTTCTGCAACAGGTTTAGCAACGGTATGCAAACGCTCGTCGGGATACTGGAGAATATTCAATAAAGCCATAAAATTGTCTCGGTAATAACTGTTATGTGTGTTTAATGCTATGATGGTAGCAACATTCAATGGTAAAATAATGTAGTTATTTTTTAGGATATATGAAGAGCTCAAAGCTAATTTCGTTAACTTGAAGCTCAACCGTTAATTAACGCTAAATTGATTCGATTTCAAGGGGAACGATCATGCAAAAACATATTATAACCCTGCTTTGTGCCGTTGGTTTGGCAATTTCCGCCCAAACCGTTGCTGCCGAGCTTAAAATCCGCCCCAACGCTCCTACGCGTTATGTTGTAAAACAGGGGGATACATTATGGGGCATATCCGGCAAATACCTTTACAGCCCGTGGCAATGGAGCCGCTTATGGGGGGCAAATCGCAATGCGATACGCAATCCCCACATGATTTATCCAGGCCAAGTGTTGGTATTACGATACGTCAACGGACAGCCTCAACTGGGATTTGAAAACAACGCTGCCGATAACGGCGGTATTCCGGTCATCAAACTGACTCCTCGCGTACGCGAAGTGTCATCTGGGTACGGCATTCAAACCATTAATGTCAACTTCTACCGCATGTTTATGCAACATCCACAGGTTATTCCGCAACAGCAAACCCAAAATGCACCTAAATTGATTGACGGTCCCGACAACCGGATGCTGTACAACAAAGGTGATCGGGTATACGCCTACGGTATTACCGAGCCGGGCCGCTACCTCGTTTACCGTGCACGCAAAGACATTTTGGATCCTGAAACCAAAAAATATTTAGGCCAAGAAGTCGTGTTCAGCGGCATTGTAAGCACTTTGCCCTACACCAACAGTGCATTGGATGCCCGTAGCGAAAAAGATGCCCAATACCTGAAAGACAACGAATACTATACCCGCCTGAATCCTTTTGTAAAAATACCTACGCAAACAGCTCAGCCGATGGTAGTGGAAGAAACGGTTTCCGAAATCCGCAAAGGCGACTTTTTGCTGAAAATGAAAGATGAAGGCAACAGCTTCCATATGATGCCTCATGCACCCAGCCGCCATATTGATGCGAAAGTAGTGTCCATTTTCGATGGCGTAAGCGAAGCGGGACAATTCCAAACCATTACCTTAAACAAAGGTGAAGCCGACGGTTTAGACAAAGGTACCGTATTAAGCCTCTACAAACGCGGTCGTCAGATTAAAGTAGATTTGGAAGAAGGCAAAAAAGGTAACCGCAGCGTGGTGAAATACGTTTCTATCCCTTCGGAAGAAGCAGGTTTAGCCATGGTATACCGTACCAGCGAACACCTTGCGTCAGCCATCATTTTAGAAAGCCTGACCAATATTACCGTTGGTGATGTCGCTTCTGAGCCCGGCCAAGACTTAGACAATATGCCCGATGATGCCCGCCATGTGAAAAATGCGCCACAAGATTCACACGACACCGAGCATAATGAATACAACATAAAAAGCAACATTAATCTTTATTAAAAAAGGATATTTTAAAAAGCACACCTTAACGGTGTGCTTTTTTAATTGCTTACGTCATAAGACAATTAATTACAAAAGATTCTTTTCGTAAATATTTCTTGAAATGTATTAACAAAGAATTACAAAATAGATAGAATTATATATAAACAAAATATCACGAACATTATTAAATGCCGATTAAAAATAAATAGTCTTACTTCACATTTAAGACACTACGGGGATTTGCCATGAATGATTCAGAACGATCCGCTTGGATACGGCTTGCGCTTACGCCATACATCGGTGCTGAAAGCTTTTTGGCACTAATTCAACACTTCGGCAGTGCACAAGCCGCACTAGCAGCACCTGCCGGAACTGTAGCCAAGCTGGTTCGCCACAAACAGGCTTTGGCTGCGTGGGAAGGAAAAAACCATCAGGCTGAAACCGCCATGGAAGCAGCTCTTGCATGGGAGCAGCAGCAAAACTGCCGCCTCATGCTACTATGCGACAGCGATTTTCCTATTATGTTGACTGAAGGCATTACGCCGCCGCCATTATTGTTTTTACGCGGGCGCACCGAATTGCTGCATCAACCTTCAGTCGCCATAGTAGGCAGCCGCCATGCCACTCCTCAAGCCATGCGTATCGCAAAAGATTTCGCACACGCTATGGGGGAAAACGGTATTGTAGTGGTTTCGGGAATGGCTGCCGGCATTGACTCTGCCGCCCATCAGGGTGCGCTACAGAGCAAATGCGGCACCGTTGCCGTATGGGGAACCGGAATAGACCGCATTTATCCGCCATCGAATAAAGAGCTGGCCTATCGAATCGCCGAAACCGGCTTGATTGTGAGCGAGTTTCCTTTAGATACCCGCCCGCTGGCAGGCAACTTCCCACGCCGCAACCGCATTATCGCTGCTCTCTCGCAAGCTACTTTAGTGGTAGAAGCCGCACCTGAATCAGGTTCGTTGATTACTGCCAAATTGGCTGCCGAAATGGGCCGCGAAGTGATGGCCGTTCCCGGCTCGATCGACAACCCGCACAGCAAAGGCTGCCATAAGCTGATTAAAGAAGGTGCGAAGTTGGTCGAATGCTTGGACGACATTTTGCAGGAATGTCCGCAACTGTTGCAAAAATCCCCCCTGCCTCCATATCCTGTACACAGGACACAAAAGGCAGAAACACAACAAGAGGAAAAAGCAGTACCGTTCCAAACTATACCGCAGCCAACGGACAGGCCGTCTGAACAGCCGTTTTTGGCCGCAATGGGGTATGACCCTGTCCACCCCGACAGTTTGGCACAATCATTAAACCTGCCTGCCGCCGATATATACGCACAACTGCTGGAGCTTGAGCTTGAAGGCATTGTGTCAGCAATGCCGGGCGGACGTTACCAACGAATCAAATAAAAACAAGGAAACATCATGGCTGAAGTAATTGCCTTTTTAATCAAACATTTTCATGATTTCGATGCATGCCCGCCTCCCAGCGACCTAGGTCAGATTCTGGAAGACATCGGCTTTGACGACATTGAAATCGGACACGCCCTGATGCTTCTCGAAGTATTGGCCAACAGCCCCAGCGTTTCCACCACGCAATACCGCAGCGATGCTTTGCGCGTATATTGCCCCGAAGAGCTGGAAGCACTGCCGCAGGAAGTGGTGGACTTGCTATACTTCCTTGACAAGGCACAAGCCATTAACGGGGAACAGCGTGAATTCGTCGTACATGCCCTGTTGCACATGCCGCCGGAAGAAATTACCGTAGATATGGCAAAAGTTCTTACTTTGTTGATATTATGGGCGCACAAATCGGAGCCGCCTATTTTGATCGGCGATGAATTAATGATGGCCTTGCACGGCAAATCCATCATGCACTAACCCGAACGGATATAGCAGGAAACCTCTGCAACCATACCTATTCGGATGTAATCCAATATATGGAAGCATACCATCGGGTATGTACCACAGATACAATTGTATACAGATTTAAAGCCGACAAAACCACATACTGCTCGTTCATTATGAATAAAACCGTATGGCCTTTCAGTTGGCTATGCTTCTGAAAAAAGGCCGTCTGAAGCAGCAAGCCCTGATTCAGACGGCATATCCGCGTTAAGGCGGGCAATATAATAGGGCTGAAGCAGCTTTTATCGCCATATAACATGCAAGCAAAAATTATGTGGCTCAATAAATTAAACAGGCCGTCTGAATAAAATTTTCAGACGGCATCAGTTTCCCTGACGCTGTATTAATATCAATAATTTTTCAGGAACCAACAATGGCAAAAAACCTATTGATTGTGGAGTCGCCCTCCAAAGCCAAAACGCTGAAAAAATATCTCGGAAGCGATTTTGAAATCCTCGCTTCCTACGGTCATGTGCGCGATTTGGTGCCTAAAACCGGCGCGGTCGACCCCGACAATAACTTTGCCATGAAATACCAAATGGTCAGCCGCAACGCCAAGCACGTCGATGCCATCGTTGCCGCCGCCAAAGAAGCTGAAAACCTTTATCTGGCAACCGACCCGGATAGGGAAGGCGAAGCCATCTCTTGGCACTTGCAGGAAATCCTCAAATCCAAACGCGGCTTGAAAAACATCAAGCCGCAGCGCGTCGTGTTTCACGAAATCACCAAAAACGCCGTGCTCGATGCCATCGCCCACCCGCGCGAACTCGAAGAAAATCTGGTCGATGCCCAGCAGGCGCGCCGCGCGTTGGATTATCTGGTCGGCTTCAACCTTTCCCCCTTATTGTGGAAAAAAATCCGCCGCGGCTTGAGCGCAGGCCGCGTACAAAGCCCCGCCTTGCGCCTGATTTGCGAACGCGAAAACGAAATCCGCGCATTCGAAGCGCAGGAATACTGGTCGGTACATCTCGACAGCCACAAAGGCCGCAGCAAATTCACCGCCAAACTCGTGCAATGGAACGGCGAAAAGCTAGAACAATTCTCCCTGCCCAACGAAGCCGCGCAACAGGCCGTCTTAAAAGGTTTGGAAGGGCAAGAAGCCCAAGTGGCCACCATCGAAAAGAAAAAACGCAGCCGCAACCCCGCCGCACCGTTTACCACTTCCACCATGCAGCAAGATGCCGTGCGCAAACTCGGCATGACCACCGACCGCACCATGCGTACTGCCCAGCAACTGTATGAAGGTATCGACGTAGGGCAGGGTGCCATCGGTTTGATTACCTATATGCGTACCGACAGCGTAACCCTGTCGGACGAAGCCTTAACCGAAATCCGCCACTACATCGAAAACAAAATCGGCAAAGACTACCTGCCTTCCGCCGCCAAGCAATACAAAACCAAATCGAAAAACGCACAAGAAGCGCACGAAGCCATCCGCCCGACTTCCGTGTACCGCACCCCCGAAAGCGTGAAGCCCTTCCTGACTGCCGACCAATTCAAACTCTACCAAATGATCTGGCAGCGCACCGTAGCCTGCCAAATGAACCCCGCCAAGTTCGACCAAACTACCGTCGATATTGCCGTGGGCAACGGCGTATTCCGCGTAACCGGCCAAGTGCAAACCTTCGCAGGCTTTTTGAGCGTGTATGAAGAAGGCACCGACGACAACGACGAAGACGAAGACAACAAAAAACTGCCCGAAATGAAAGAAGGCGAAAAACTGCCCGTCGACAACATCTACGGCGAGCAGCACTTCACCACCCCGCCGCCGCGCTTCAACGAAGCAACGCTGGTAAAAGCACTCGAAGAATTCGGCATCGGCCGCCCCTCTACCTACGCCAGCATCATTTCCACCCTGAAAGAGCGCGAATACGTAACGCTGGAGCAAAAACGCTTCATGCCTACCGACACCGGCGACATCGTCAACAAATTTTTAACCGAACATTTCGCCCAATACGTCGATTACCACTTCACCGCCAAACTCGAAGACCAGCTCGACGAAATCGCCACCGGCAAACGCGAGTGGATTCCCGTGATGGACAAATTCTGGAAAGGATTCCACAAACAGGTTGAAGAAAAAGAAGGCATCGAACGCGCCAAATTCACCACCGAAGAGCTTGACGAAATCTGCCCGAAATGCGGCAACCACAAGCTGCAAATCAAATTCGGCAGAATGGGTCGCTTCGTCGCCTGCGCCGGTTATCCCGAATGCAGCTACACCCGCAATGTCAACGAAACCGCCGAACAGGCCGCCGAGCGCATCGCCAAAGAAGCCGCAGAACAAGCCGAACTCGAAGGCCGCGAATGCCCCAAATGCGGCGGCGGACTGGTTTACAAATACAGCCGCACCGGCAGCAAATTCATCGGCTGCGCCAACTATCCGAAGTGCAAACACATCGAACCTTTGGAAAAACCCAAAGACACCGGCGTAGAATGCCCGCAATGCAAAAAAGGCCGGCTGGTCGAGCGCAAATCACGCTACGGCAAACTGTTTTACAGCTGCAGCACCTATCCCGACTGCAACTACGCCACTTGGAATCCGCCGGTCGCCGAAACCTGCCCGAAATGCCAATGGCCGGTGCTGACCATCAAAACCACCAAACGCTGGGGCGTAGAAAAAGTCTGCCCGCAGAAAGAATGCGGCTGGAAAGAACAAATAGAACCGCCTGCTCCGAAAGGCAGTAAAGAAACAGAAGAGTAGCAATAGAGGCCGTCTGAAACAATGTTTTCAGACGGCCTTTGCTTTACAATACAGCCCAAACCATTATCCGATTTCCGTACTCATGAAACATTCCAAACATCAAAATCAAGTCCGCATCATCGGGGGCAGCCACCGTGGTAGGAAACTGCATTTCAACGATGCCGACGGCCTGCGCCCTACTCCCGACAGCGTGCGCGAACGTGTGTTTAACTGGTTTGGGCAGGATTTAACCGGAAAAACAGTATTGGATTTATTCAGCGGCAGCGGTGCATTGGGCTTGGAAGCGGCCTCAAGAAATGCCCGCCGGGTCGTATTGGTGGAAAACAACCGTAGAACATTTGAAACGCTGAAACAAAACAATCGGCTGTTGGGTTTCCGGCAAACCGAAGTCGTGTTTTCAGACGGCCTGTCTTATCTGAAAAATAATCCCCTCTGTTTTGACGTGGTTTTTTTAGATCCCCCGTTTGCATGGAATCGTTGGCCGGAATTGTTCGAATTGTTAAAAGGCCGTCTGAAAACAGAGGCGGTTATTTATCTTGAAGCAGGTGCTTTGCCTGATATACCGGAATGGCTGAACGTTTTTCGTGAAGGGAAATCCGGATTAAGCCGGTTCAAGCTTCTGGTACACGCAACCGAATAAATAACGGTAAAAACATGAGGCCGTCTGAAAAGCTCTTTTCAGACGGCCTCGGTTTGATTGAAACGGCACTAAGTTATTTGCCCGCTTCTTTAGCCTTATCGGCGGCCTCCCGGGCAGCGGCGGCGGCATCATTGGCTGCTTCTTTGGCGGTATTGACGGCTTTATCGGCCGCATCTTTAGTGGCTTCGGCTACTTTAGACGCGGCCTCTTTTACCGATTCTCCGGCTTTTGCGCCTATTTCCTTCGCATCTTTAACAGCGTCTTTAGTGGCTTCTTTGGCTTTTTCGGCAGCAGCTTTTGCAGAATCTTCCGCTTTTACACCGGCCTCTTTAGCTGCGGCTACTGCGTCGCTTACGGCAGAAGAAGCATTTTCTTTGACTTCTTTCACATCGGAAGCCACGGCCTGCGTAACATCTTTTGTTTCCTGCTTAACTTCTTGCGAACATGCGGCCAAAGCAGCAACAGATAGGATAACCGTAAGGAATTTTTTCATATTTTTCTCCATATTTAATATTTGGGTTGATACCGGGCAAGTTTTTTAATCATAACATAATTTAAGATGGGTTCAGACTGCAAAGAGTTTTGATGCAAAATCAAAATCCAAAAAAGGCTTGACATTACTCTTTATGGCAATTAAGATACGCAGCTTAACGGGTCGTTAGCTCAGCCGGTAGAGCAGCGGACTTTTAATCCGTTGGTCGAAGGTTCGAATCCTTCACGGCCCACCAAATTAAAAAAGCCAAGCGAATTGCTTGGCTTTTTCTTTTTGAATAATATGCGTAACAAGCATTCTTTCTTTTCCAATATATCTAACGCCACCCGCTGTTTGCAGCCGAATGAATAATATCTCCGAGCAATAAACGGTTGCTATTATCAGAAAAATCAATCATCCGGCTTTCAATCCAAAACCTTTTCTCAACGCAAACTGTGCAGGAAATGCATGTGTTTATGGTATTGGTCGATAATATCGTTTATCACGCCTTCTTTGCTCCAGCCCATAATGTCATAATCTTGGCCCCCTTCTCCCAAATGCACTTCGGCACGATAGTATTTTTGGCCTTCTGTGATTTCCTGTGCGTTGCTATTGTCCGACTGAACAAAAGCCGGTTGGATATGTTCGGAAGCAACCACCTGGTAAGTAAAGTCGATTTCATTTTCATGATTGGTAGTCAGCATAATCTGGCCGGTTTCCGGATGAACGACGTTGGCTTCAATGCCCAGATTGCGGAGTTCTTCCGCCACTTCGTTGCAGGCCTCTGCCACTAAAGTATCGACAAAACGGTAAACGGTTTTCTGGTCGGGAAAATCCATAATGACTTGCAAACGCTCACGCCACGCACCTTTGGCACGAAGCATCGGCGCTGCCGTAGGTGCGGCGAGTTGTTGCACCAGTTGTTTCTGCATATCAATATCCAAGGCTTTAAACAAACCGTACATTGCTATCATCAATACGGTAACGAAAGGCAAAGCGCTGGCAATTGCCATAGTCTGCAATGCGCCCAAACCACCTGCCAATAGTAAAACTATGGCAACCACACCTGCTCCAACCGACCAATAAATTCGGTAAACAACCCCTTTACTGGTTTCGCCGTGGGCACACAGCATGTCCATAACCAATGCTCCTGAATCGGCGGAAGTAACAAAAAAGACGACGACCATAAACAGGGCAACATAGATGAACAGCGTAGAAAACGGCAGTTGCTCCAAGAAAGCAAATAATGCCAGCGACACATCTTGTGAAACAACGCTGCCCAGCGAAGTTATACCTTGGTTCAAAATCATATCGATAGCGGAATTGCCAAAGAACGTCATCCACATAAAGGTAAAACCGGTAGGCACCATTAGCACGCCGATTACAAACTGGCGGATTGTGCGGCCACGCGATACCCGTGCAATGAACAATCCGACAAACGGAGCCCAGCTTAGCCACCACCCCCAATAAAGAATAGTCCAACCGCCAATCCAATCGGTTTTTTGATAAGCAAAAAGATTGAAGGTCATATCAACAATATTGGAAGTGTAATGGCCAATATTTTGTACCAATGCCTGCAATAGAAATACAGTTGAGCCGGCAAACAACACAAACAGTAATAATATTACTGCCAAACTGAGATTGAGTTCGGAAAGCATTTTCACGCCTTTATCCAAACCCGATGCCACGGATAGTGTGGCCAGCGCGGTAATGGCCGCAATCAGGATAATCTGCGTGGTAGTTGATACGGGAATAGAAGGAAACACATGATTTAGACCGGCATTAACCTGCAATACGCCGTAACCTAAAGAAGTAGCCACGCCGAAAAGTGTGCCGACGACAGCAAACACGTCGACCGCATGACCGATTGGGCCATTAATCTTATCGCCGATCAACGGGTAAAGTGCCGAACGTAATGTTAGCGGCAGATTGTGGCGATAGCTGAAGAACGCCAGAATCAACGCTACAATTGCATAGATCGCCCAAGCATGCAGCCCCCAATGAAAGAAAGTCAGCCTCATGGCTTCACGTACGGAGTTTACTGTACTGCCACCTCCCATAGGAGGGGACAAGAAATGCATAACCGGCTCTGCCACACCGAAAAACATCAAGCCGATGCCCATGCCGGCAGAAAACAGCATAGCAAACCAAGAAATATTGTTGTAATCGGGTTTGGCATGATCCGGACCGAGCCGGATATTGCCGTAACGGGAGATGCCCAAATAAAGGGTGGCCAACAGAATAATGGCTACGGTTAATACATAATACCAACTGCCGTTGGCCACAATAACCGCCTGGACGGCTTTAAATACCCGGTCGGCAGCTTGCGGGGCAATAACGGCAAACAGGATGATGGAAATGATGATAGCGGATGAAGAATAGAAAACCGCCGGGTTGATTTGACCGCCTGCGGCGGAATGAGGTTTGTGTTCAGACAATGTTCTTCCTTTCTTGGGTTTGGGGTGCATTGAAAGCCGTTTAAGCCTACTGGCAGCCATTCTTACGATTGGAGATTGCTGAATCCTATCATCTTGAGGTTTATGTGTAAAATTTTCAATTAATATAAAAATCTCATCATATAATGAAAAATAATCATTCTCTTCAATCTTTTTTTCTTTACACAAATTAAATTTCACCTAATTTTTCTATAATTCAAGCCTCTTATTATGTATGTGTCGGAAATATTTCAACCTTACAATTTCGGAAATATATAGGAATCAATCCCCATGAAAATAAAAAATAAAATTTTGGCTACTGTGATGTCTGCCGCGCTGTTGGTTCTTTCAGGACAAGCCGCTGCCCAAAAAAACAGTTTGTCGCGCATTGAGGCTTTGGAGCAAGTTAAAGTTTCTCCGGTTCAGGCTTTAAACATCGCACAAAAGCAGGTTAAAGGCAAAGCTACCGAAGTTCATTTGAAAAACCCTTATGGCAATCCTGCCTATGAAGTTGAAGTCCGCGATGGACAACAAGAACATTCGGTCTTCGTAGATGCCGTAAACGGTAAAGTGCTGGGCAGCAAAACCAAGCATAAAATGAAACTTGCAGGCTCGCCGGCTGTTTCATTGGAACGTGCCATCCAAATAGCCCACGGCAAAGTGGGCGGACAGGTTTTGGAAGCCGATTTGGATTACAAAGCAGGCCGTGCCTTGTATGAAGTAGAAGTTTTATCCGCAGACCGCGTGCCTTATAAAGTGATTGTTGATGCGGAAAACGGCAGCGTGATCAATTCATATGTAGATTATGATTAAACCGTAACAATATAATAAGAGGCCGTCTGAAATGCTTTCAGACGGCCTCGAGATTATTATCTGCTTAACCTAAACCGAGACCATGAACACCATAAAAAGCAGATAAGCTTTTTTTACTGATTTGTTTCTTTTGGTGGTGTGTTCTATAGTAGCAGCGTAACCATAGGGTTAATTAAGAAAGGGGTGAGGATGCGAGTGTTATTGGTAGAAGACGACAAAATGATCGGCCAGGCCGTTGAAGGCAGTTTGAAAGATGCCCGTTACACGGTGGATTGGGTGCGCGACGGCAAAGCTGCACTCGATTCGCTAGCCTCACAACCTTACGATGTGGTGTTATTGGATTTAGGATTGCCGCAAAAAGACGGTTTACAGGTGCTTGCAAGCCTGCGTTCTCGCGGGTTGGATGTGCCTGTATTGATTCTAACAGCAAGAGATGATCTTGAAAGCCGTTTACAAGGTTTAGATAAAGGTGCCGACGACTATATTATCAAGCCGTTCGACATGTCCGAAGTGCTGGCCCGCATCCGTGCCGTACTGCGTCGTCATGGCGGCAGTGCAGTCAATGAATTGGATAACGGTGCATTGCAGCTTGATCCTTCTACTTATCACGTTAAACGTCTTGATACAGGGGAAACCATTTTCCTTTCCAATCGTGAATTCGCCATTTTACATGCCCTGATGCAGCGACCCGGCACGATTTTTTCGCGTGCGGACTTGGAAGATAAAGTATACGGCTGGGGAGAAGAGCCCGAAAGTAATGCCGTTGATTACCTAATCCATGCTTTGCGCAAAAAACTCGGGCACGACAGCATTAAAAATGTACGCGGCGTAGGCTGGCTGGTTCCCAAGAAAGCGGATTAGTCTTTAGAATATACAGGCCGTCTGAAAAAAAATTAACAGGACCCTATACAAACATGCCCCGCCGCCCCTCCATACAGCTACGGCTGTCTATCTTTCTTACCCTGATTATCTTGCTAACGGCAGTGATTGCAGGTATCGCCTCGTTTTTTACCATGTTCAGCGAGGCGCGTGAGTTGCAAGACGACTTGTTGCGTCAAACTGCCATCCTGATACAGCAACCGGCCGACGCAGGCTATGCCGATATCGACAGCGATATTCGCATTTACATACAACCGCTCAACGAAAAACACCGCTTCAATTTACCAAACGATGTAGACGAAGGCTTCTACGACATTACCGATAAAAAGAAAAACGACCCATACCGGGCTTATGTCCACACCTACCCCGACGGCCAACGGGTTGCATTCATTCAAGAAACCGAATTTCGCGATGACGTAGCGGCCGATAGTGCATGGTATGCCGTTATGCCTCTGTTGATACTCGCCCCGATAGCACTATTGCTGACCGCACTGATTATCTACTTGACACTGCGCCCTGTCAGACAACTTTCCGCACAAACTGAGAACCGCAACGAAAACGATTTATCTCCCTTACCCACCGAGCAAATTCCCCGCGAAATTTACGGCTTCGCAGAAGCCGTTAACCGCCTTCTGGAACGGGTTGGAGAAGGCGTGCGCCAGCAACAACGTTTCATTGCCGATGCCGCCCATGAACTGCGCTCCCCGATGACTGCTTTATCATTACAGGCCGAAAGGCTTTCTACACGCAATCTGCCGGAAGGCACTGCTTTTTTAGTAGAAGATTTGCGCGAAGGCATCCGCCGCAACCGCCGTCTGCTTGAGCAGTTATTATCCATGGCCCGCATGCAAACCGAAGAAGAACGGCCGCGGGAAAACATCAATATCAGTCGCCTGTATCAACAGCTGATACAAGATGTATACCCGCTGGCCGATGCTAAAAATATCGATATCGGCACAGATGTCGGCAATGAAAATGTTCATGTATTCGCCAACGAAACAGAAATCTACACCTTGATGAAAACGCTGACTGAAAATGCCATCTGTTATACACCCGAAGGCGGGCAAATCGATTTACACGCCAGACGGAACAACAGCGGATGCGTTTTGGAAATCGAAGACAGCGGTAATGGTATTCCGCCCGATGAACGCACCCGTGTATTCGATCCCTTTTACCGTATCCTCGGCAACGATACGGAAGGCAGCGGTCTGGGTTTATCCATTGCACAAACCATTGCTAAACGCTACGGAGGTAGGATTACTTTAAGCGATGCCAAACAATTCCCCAGCGGCCTGAACGTAAGCGTGTGGCTGCCTTTACAGGAAGCACCAAAGTAAAACCGGAGGCCGTCTGAAAAATTTTTCAGACGGCCTTTTAAAAAAGATTGACATATAAAATTAACCGCTGTACTATTCCAATTCTTCGGGTCGTTAGCTCAGCCGGTAGAGCAGCGGACTTTTAATCCGTTGGTCGAAGGTTCGAATCCTTCACGACCCACCACATTTTCCAAGCCTAAACAAACGTTTAGGCTTTTTTCTTTGCCACCGCCTATCCTGGGATGTGCCAAATTTGTGCCATGATCTAGACCGGCACCGTCCAATAATGCAGCATGTTCGTGCAGATGTTCGGGAGCGAGATGGGCATACCGCTGCACCATACTGATGCTCTCCCAACCGCCCATCTCCTGCAACGCAGCCAGCGGGACACCTGCCTGAACAAGCCAGCTTGCCCATGTATGGCGCAAGTCATGCCATCGAAAATCGGTAATACCCGCTTCTGCCAGCGCATTCTTCCAAATCCGCGAACTGATGCTTTTCACCGGACGGCCGTTCGGATAGGTAAAAACAAAAGACGGGTGTTTGCCCATCTGTTTTTCCAACACGCCGAGTGCCGTCTGATTCAACGCAACCCCTATGGCACGCCCCGCTTTGGCTTCGTCGGCATCAATCCATGCCGTCTTTCGGCTCAGATTGATTTGTTCCCACTTCAGTTCCAAAACATTCCGCTGCCGCAAGCCCGTATTCAGACTGAACAAAGCCATGTCCGCCATATATTCGGGCAATGCGGCGACCAATCTTTGGGCTTCCGTGCGGTTAAGCCAGCGGATACGCCGTTTAGCTTCGCGGTATAGCGTGATTTTCGGTACATCGTCCAACCATTGCCATTCTTTCGCCGCCTTGTTCAAAATGGCTCTGATCAACGCAAGGTAACGGTTTTTGGTACTGTCCGAACAGCTAAGGCCGCTGATGGTGTCCATGATGAAATCACGGTTCAGATGGTGCAGGAATACGCCTTTGAATTTCCCCAAACCGCGTAAACGGCTGATGTCGTCCCGAATACTTTTCTTTTTACCTCCTTGCTCCTTAATCCATCGGACGGCCGCTTCTTCCCACAGTCGCACAGGTTTCTGCCCCAAGTGTTGCTGCTGCCACAACTCGTAAGCTAGTTTATCGTGCAGTTTTTGGGCTTCTTCCCTGATTTTGGTGCCAGCAGACTGTCGAATTCTACGACCGCCTGCCGTTGTGATGTCAACATACCATATGCCATTGTTTCGTTTGTAAATCGGCATTTTTCTTCACTCCTACTTTTGAGCGAAGCCTGCAACTCCCCATTTTCCAAACCACGAAGAAATGCGTCAAGTGCAGACTGGGTTATACAATATTTACGACCGGGCTTGGATGCTACTAATCTGCCCTCTCTGATATGTTCCCGTATTGTTTCCGGGTGACACTTGCAGTACTCAGCAGCTTCATCCACATCATATGTATTCATAGCTGTTCACTCATATACTGTTTCATACACCGTGTACGTTGCTGTTTTCAGAAATTCGGCCAGTTTTCCGATAGCAAGATGCCGTTTTATTTTCGGCTCAAGTATCAAAAAAATCCTGGGGCTGACGTAAAAAAACAGGCAGTAAAATCTGCCTGTTTCTGTTTGTACCGGCAACAGCCGGTAGTGCGGGTAGTTGTTTTCGGGCGGAGTAAAGCCGGGCGGTATCTTAATGGTACCGACAATAGGTGTAGCATCACTCAGCATGATGATTCTCCAAGTAATCTCAAAACAAAGAGCCAAAATGGTTGAACTATTTTTCTGATCTTTTTGTCATCAAACGATTTGTATAAATTGCAAGCCAAGAACCTAACACCATAAATGCAAAAATTCCGCCTACTAACCACATCTTAAATGTTTCACTGCCCCAATCTGATTCTCCATTTGCAATGCTTAAAACACTGTCTAATAAAACAATAGTAAAAACGATGCCCGCCAATAACATAACAAGGATTATAGCGACTCTCATACTTTACTCCCTATACCAATAATGTTTATTTAAGATTCAAAACTACTAAAAGAAGTAGTAATCCTATACCCCATGCGGCAGAAACAAGCATCAACAGCTTTTTCATGCTATCTATAAAGGCTGCATTAGCAGCCTCTACGTCCTCAATAACACGTTTAGAAACCGACGCATAAACACGATCTTCAGTTTCTTTTATCTGATTGCTGGCTTGTTGAGCCAGCTCAACCAAAAGCTGCTCGCGGTAGGTTTCAAGTTTTGCGGCGGCTACCGTGATGTTTTCGGCATGGGTGGCAATAGCTTCGGCGGCTTGCTCCTGATGTGAAGAAAGCTGTGCAAAAGATTCATCAAACATCTGTTGTTGCATCAGAAGAACCGCCATTACCGGATCATCTTTGGAAATACGAAGACCTGTAAGGCGGAATACTTCAGATATGATGTGGTCAGTTTCACTACTCATCGGCCGCACCGTTTTGCTGATTCACCCAAATGGGAAGATTTTTTAGTTGTGCGAATAAGTCGCGTTTTACAGTACGCAAGCGTTGGCGTGGCATGATGCCCCAATCTGACGATGCCTCAATTTCAGCAAAGGTTAGATTTGCTGAAGTCATAGCCTGAATATCTTTTTCGTAAGTATCAGGATTACGATGCGCGACTTTAATAACCCCAATAATCTTGGACTTATTGTCTTTATAAACCGAAAAATCAGTAAATACCTTGTTATCGGAAGATTTAATAGCACCGTTATATTCATTCAACCAAACAACAACATCTGCATCTATGGCATTGATGGTTTGAGATAAACCTACAACACAATCTTCCAATGCTTGTCCGCCCATAATCGGCACATGGAGAATCAGACGCACACCGTTTTCTTTCAGTAATTCGTCCACATGGTTTTCAGCCATGTAACTCATTAGTGGTACAAACGTTGCTGCCCCGTTGTCCACTACTGCAATGCCATCAGTTTCAATTAGCTTTTCAATCAAACCATCAAACATACGGGTATCAATAGTATTGTCTGCTGTAAGGATGTTAATGATTTCAGGTTTCAGTGAAGCATACCTGCTAAAAGTTTGGTTTACCGGGTCGGTATCGAAGCAAACAACTGGAACCTCATTTTTTCCTTCAACAGCCAAAAATTGGGCAATAATCATGGCTGTAAACGATTTACCAACTCCACCCTTGCCCTGGACAATCAAATGTGCTTCTTTCATTTTATTTCCTTTTTTAAAACGGCCTATCGACCAATCTTTTTACACATTAAAAAACGCCTTAAATCAGGCGCGCTTTAGTCTGTAAAAAGACCGGCGGAGAATGCTAACTCCGCCGGTTGAAGTTGCTCCGGTAGGGTTGGATGGAGGAATGAAACCGGAGCCGAGTGAACTATTTCACATCTACCCAACGACCGCCTTCTTTTTCAGTGCCAACATATTTGACTTTGTCGCCGGTAGTCGTCCATTCGTGGTCGAAATATGCCCGGCAGTAACTGGGTTTTGAATTTTTGACGTATGAGATGTGTACCGTATCATACCAACCGTCTCGTCCACCTTTACCGTGAGGCACATATTTTTGGACGGTATAGGTTGATCTCATTACACGATTCAATTCGCTTGCATCACAACGGCCGGCACCGTTGACCAATGCGTTTACCAAATCAGGCATTTGCCCTTCATGGCTCGACGGACAAAGATTTAAGAAATCCTTACGCGCCTGCAAAGTTTTGTGTAAGCGTTTATGTTTGATGGAGAAATACCGCCTGATAGACGGTTCACATTCAGACGGCCTGTCTCCGCTGGATAAACATAAAACAGCTTCGCAGGCCAAGCGGGTATCACCCGTCAATACATCGGATGCCTGAGCAGGGAATGAAACAAAAGCGGCAACCGCCGCCGAAACTGCAAAAATTTTCTTCATTGACATGTCTCCGCAAGAAAAGGATAATCGCCATACCCCTATGGTTTTATCCCTTTTAAATTAAACAGGCCGCTTTGGAAACAAAGCGGTTTTTTATTGCCACTTCACAGCCTGGACTGTGTAGCCGGTTCCTTTTTCGGACTGCACGATATTGGCGCAGGCATCGGGATCGTTTCCCCGCATAAACAGATCAACCTGCTTTGACGCAGCCTCGAGCGAATCATAAGTGCCGATTACCGATACCGGCACAGGCTTACTGATTTGTATATTGAACATAGTCGTTCTCCTTTTACATAAAAAAGTTGGTAAATAAAAAAGGCCGTCTGAAAATCATGGTTTCAGACGGCCTTTACGGTAAGGCGGGCGTTTCAATGTCCGTGTTAAGATTGGATTTCCACGTCTTCTCTTTACACAAAACAGGAAACGCCCATGAACATTGAATGGATCAGCTTGATTCTGTCGCTGTCTGCAATCGTTTTAAGTTTTATCAACTACCGGCACAGAGTAAAGCCAAGCATAAGAATTGTTTCGGTAACAAAAGGTTTTCATGAAGACATAATCGTTATAGAAATGGAAAGGCTCAAGCACGGTTATCATTTTTACAGTATAAAAACAGCCTGTATGGAAAAATGTACGATTATCGACTACGGGCAAGGCATTTACAGTCCGAGAATCCCCGTCAATCTTCTGCCGAAGAAGAAAGAAAACTTAGGTTATTGGATAAACCCCAAGTCGTCTTCAGATGACGAATCCTGCCTTTTTTGGTTTGCCGTGTCCAAAACCAATAGAGACCGTTGGCTTCGCTTGAAATTCAAAAGCGTCTCATTTCCTTATAAATCAAGCTGCTCGATTCCCATAATAGAAGAAGAGGTTTTAATCGTATAACTTAACGCCAATAAACAAAATTATTGCTGCACAGGTAAGCAGTTTTGCCATATTCTCCGTTGAGCGGAAAGTCGATTTTTTTGTCCATGACCTCACAACGGTTTCTTTGCCGAAAAACCTCCCACTCTTTTTCATCATGCCATTCGTGCAGAGCAAAAATAACGAGGGAAATAATGGTAAGAAATACGGTAGTGGCGACAAGTCTGGACTCACCGGCCAAACGGTCGTCGATATAAGAGTTAAAAATAAGAAAAAGAACAAGGGCAACAACATACGATGAAAAATAAACCCAATCGTGAAACATCGACAGCTCCTTATAAATGCAGAAAAGCGGGCCTTTCACCCGCCCGAACCGGTATCGCGAGGTCTGTAAGCGTCTTCCCACCCCCTTTCGGCCGGAGCAGGTCGAACTCTCAAAGGCTGATTTATGCGTTAACGCCCTGCCACAGGCGAACTATGGTGTGCGAAAAAACATAACGGAGGCCACACCCGAGCCGCTTGCTGCATCCTCCCTGCCGAACGGGATTCAGCCCTAACCTTCGTTATGGTGAGGCCGTCTGAAAATCATCTTTCAGACGGCCTGCTGAAAATCAACCTAAACCATACTACCTCCTTATCCCAACATCCATAATACATAAAATAACCTTAGTTACTTTCCAAGCTGAATAGGTGTACAATACCCACACGGAAGCCCGCTTTAACAAACGGGCTTGGGTCTAGGTACAGACCTAAGACGGTGTACGAGACCGTCTTCTAAAGAGTGTGCGTCATCGGCACACTAAAAGGCTTAAAGCCCTGAATCTGCCCGTCAAGAGGCAGCCTCAAAAAATCAGTATGTAGTTTGGAGCTTGTCCGTAGATTATCGCTCCGCATCGGGGATACGCCCCGATTGTTAAATACGTTCAACAGCCGCCTGTTACCGGACGCCATTGCGCTACCCGGATGCGCGGCTTTTCTTTTGGTGGCGTGTTGAATGCCGCCAGCAACCGTTTGTGCTCCCACCGTTTCAGCGGTTTTGCTTACCCAAAGGCTCGAAGCCTTTTCTACGCCTGCCGCGTTGTTCCTGAGTGAAGCCCGCATTGGTTTTCAAATAAGGAACGGCACGGCTCCGAAGGCCGGTTGCTACGATTTCGAGTTGTTAAAGAACTATTCGGTATTACCCGTTGACTTAATTTTAAGATAACTTAAATTTAATCGCAAGAATTATTTTAAGAATACTTAAATTATAAACATATCTATCTGAAAAAAAAGGAAATTTGATAAATAAATAAGCCGCCTAAAGTGATTTAGACGGCTATAAAAGAATCAATATTTATGAATATGATAAAAAAGTGATTTTAAGTCATTGAAATTACAGAATTTAGATGGACATGGAATCTAATTGAAGTTAAATTCATCTTTTTCTTCGATAAATTCTATGCTCAACTAATATTCCGATGATCTGAATTTCTGCTTCATTTGAAGAGATAGTTGGGTAGTCAAGATTTAATGGCTGAAGACTGAACTGCCCAATATTGTCAATTTTATATTTTCTGAACAATACATCATCTCCAACTCGTGCTAATACAAACTCGCCAGGCTCGGGTTTCACAGCAATATCAATGAAAATAGTATCTCCTTCTAAAAACTCGTTAGCCATTGAATCGCCTTTTAAAGTAAAAGCGAATGTTGATTCTGAATTTTTCAGTTCACTCATGATGAAGTCTCCTGTTATTGGTATAAAAGGAGTTGCAACATCAAGATTTCTAATGTCATCGTAGCTCAAAAGAGGAATTTGTGTGGCGGTAATGCTTGAGATTAGTTTTGCGTTTGTAGTATCTCCTTCACCGCCTTTTAAAAGCCAACCAAAATCACAACCAAATAAAACTGACAACTCATATAAATTTTCAGCATTAGGTTTGGTTGTATTTGATTCCCACTGTGAGATAGCAACGTGGGATACATCCTTCAATTTTTTCGCCAAATCTTGTTGGGTCAAATTCATATCTTTTCTAAGTTTACGAATTCGCTCACCGATAGTTTTCATCTGCACAATCAAATCCAACTCTCAATTTTTCAAGGTTTAAGTTATCTTAACTGATGTTGATTTAAGTGTTCTTTATACATATAATTTAAGCAAACTTAAAAAAGAAAGTTCAATGATGCTTACGAAAGATGTTATCGACTTTTATGGAACTAAAATCGCGGTAGCAAGGGCGTTAGGTATTAGCCCTTCAGCAGTTACTCAGTGGAAAGAGATAGTCCCCGAAAAACAGGCATATCGCATTCAAAGGATGACGGGTGGTAAACTAAAAATAAATCCCCGTCTATATCAAGTACAAGAAGTCTTAAAAGCAAAGAAGCCGTAAACGAGAGTGGCTTTCCATGCTTATTTCAGAACTGCGCCCACTCCTAACCGAAAAATTCGTCCAAGTCTATGACGAGTTTATGCCTGTGTGCGCACATGATTTTCAGGCTGCATCGTTTCTTTCCAATCTGTTTTGGTGGAGCGACGTGGCCGATAAAGAGCCGAAGCGGTGCGGCTGGCTCTACAAGACCGCTGCGGATTTGAAGCAGGAACTCGGTCTAACACGGCGTGGCTATGAAAAGGTGCGCCGCACCCTGCTCAAGCTCGGCTTGGTGCAATACCGGCGTGGCGGTGTCCACGGCAGGATGCACTGGTATCTCAACCGCGAGGTTCTGTTGGCCAAAATCTACGAATTGCGGGGCATCCCCGTTCCCGAGGCGAACAGCCGTTATCAATACGACCGCGACAACTACCGCCTGCCGATGTTTATTCCGCTCGATTTGTGGCATAAGTATTTGGATATGCGTGCAGAGGCAGGAAAAAAAGCGGGTACGGGTGCAAAGAAAGCCGCCATCAAGCAACTGGCGGCACTCCACAATCAAAATCTCGATCTTCGCCCGATTATGGAGATGGCCATTCTCAAAGGCTGGCTGGGTTTTTTCCCGCCCAACCAAAAACAAACCGGTAGGCCGTCTGAAAGCGATCTGAAAGCACAGGAAGAACGCACGCGACGAGAATACGAGGCAGCTGCAAAAGAGCGGCAGCGCGATGAACAGGCGAAGCGGAAGCCGGACAAATCGCCGCCGGAAAATTCGGCAGATTATCAGGCGATACAGAAATATCTAGGCAAAGGCGGTATGAAATCAGGCAAATAAGACCTGATGGTGTACCGCGTCTTACTATTACCCAAATGTCTTAAATAAATGGTTTTCACCCTGCTTTTGAGCGATTCAAAGGCATTTTGATACGGTCGATGCACTGCATTGACCGTTTTTTTATGCTTTTTTCGTAAATTCGGGTATTGAGGCCGTCTGAAACAGGTGCTGTCCGTTTTCAGACGGCCTTTTCTATTTCTGAAATTTTTTGAATTAAATCATATCTTTGTACATATTGTACAAAGTACACTGTACATATCAGCCAAAGTTCTTTGTACGCTAAGGACAATATCTATACAGAGAACACATCAGAGACCACTTACAGATATTAATAAGGCCATTCGGCCTGATGATTTTTTGTGCAATTCTTTTTTTGTTTTGGAAATAGCCGTTTAAAGTGTTTAGCAGGTGGGATATTCACGTTTTTTGTGGATAAGTTGGTTTGGGAAGGCATATTTTTGACACCCAAATCCAAAGTATCTACAATGTAGATACATATCAATGGGAGTATCAGTATGAAGTTACAAAAATGGGGAAACAGCGCGGCAGTGCGCTTTCCCAAAGAGATTATCAGCCAGCTCGGTTTGCAAATTGGTGATGAACTGCAAACCGAAGTCAGAGGGCAAACGATCGTGATTAAGGCAGTGAAACGGCCACGATATAAGCTGTCGGAATTGCTGTCAGAGATGCAAGGTGATACCTCTCGTGTTGAAGGGTGGGAAGAAATGCCGGATGTTGGCAAGGAGATTGCCGAATGACGTATATCCCGGAAAAAGGCGATATTATTCATCTCCGATTTGACCCGGCATCAGGAAAGGAAATGCAGGGAGATCATTTTGCTTTGGTGGTATCGGCCAAAGCATTTAACAAAGCGATGGGACTGGTTTTTGCCTGTCCCATTTCACAAGGCAAAGCCGAAGCCGCTAGGGGAATGCTTTCCAGCCTGCTCGGAGCCGGAACCCATACTCAAGGTAATATTCATTGCCACCAGCTCAAATCACTGGATTGGAAGGCACGAAAAGCAGCATTGAAAGAGAAGGTTCCCGATTATGTGGTGCAAGATGTATTATCCCGCATTGAGGCTATTTTGGAACTTGATTGAAAAATGGTGATTTGAGGCCGTCTGAAAAAATCAGACGGCCTTATTTACATCAATTTTTTCGCATCAACGTCAGAAGGGTTAAATTTAAATTTTCGAGGCTCACCCGGCAGAGTTTCAGAGGATTCTGAATTAGCCTCATTTGTTGGCTTAAGATTACCAGCTTTTTTTTCAGTTTGTTGCGCTACATCTAATTGAGATTTTCGCACTTCTTCTTGCTGCTGATTTTGTGCCGAGAAATCCTCGATTATCTCCGGTTTTGCCGAAGATGCCTGACTAGGAAATTTCGGGTTCTGCTGCACAGATTTTTTTTCATCAGTTTCTGTCCGGCTACGGATAAACCAGTTTAACGTTGTCATTCCCACTGTAACGTCATTCATCTTCAAAAAATCTAGTATTTGCTGCTGAGTGTAACCTTGAGATTTAAGCAGCAGAATATCTTCTCGGTATGGTTCCAGCTTTGAGCACCTACCTTTTTTCTGATGAGCTTGAATAAATTCGGCTGCTGATATTTTCGGCATGCTAATCCTATCCAATGATTATCTAAATTAATCTAATAAAGTCTATATTTATCGACAAATATACCAATTAATATCTATTTCTGTCTAGCTAAATATCTAATAAATACCAAAAAACATCTAACGTATATCTATTATTATCTAATTAGTATCTACATAAAACTATTTATAACTAATGCAATCTAAAGTTGCAAACGTTACTATCCAAGTCCACGCGTACCTCACCCCTGCTAAAAACGAAAAACTTCCCCAATAAACCCATTTTCAAACTAGACGCAGGATAGGCAGCAGGTGCCAAAAACACCGCTAAACGGTGTATTCCGCCAAAGGCGGAAACGCCGCAAGCGGCTGTCCCGTAAACAACCATCGGGGGCGGTCGCCGCCGTGTTGTCTCCTGATGTCTAAATTTCAAAGCGCAAAAAGTCCAGACCAAGACAAGTGTCTTTGCACGTCTTCCACCTTTTCCACCACGCCGCTAGGGGCGCACCGGACAAAGATGAAAGACGCACAAAGCCAGTCTGGACTTTTTGCGCTTTGAAATTTTTAACGACATCACAACACGGCGGCGACCGCCCCCGATGGTTGTGTGTTGTTAATTATTTCGCATGAAAGGAATGACTATGGGATTGGACATGTACGGCTACACCATGCGTGCCGAGTTTGCGGGCGACCGACAAACCGATGTGATGCCGAAAACCGATGAAGAGCGCGAGCAAGCGCAGCTAACCGACATAGCCTACTGGCGTAAATTCAACCACCTGCACGGGTGGATGGAAAACCTGTATCGCGAAAAAGGCGGGCAAGACGAAGTGTTTAACTGCCGAACGGTAAGGCTGGAGTTAGAGGACTTGGAACGCTTAGAACAGGCGTTAGACAACAACGAACTGGAATATACACCGGGCCTTTTCTTCGGCGGCGAGGAGGTATACCCCGAAGATATAGAGGATACCAAGAAATTTATTGCAGCCGCCCGCGAAGCCATAGCAAACGGCTTGGCAGTCTTTTATGACAGTTGGTGGTAATCGTTAAACCCTGTTTCAGACAGCCTGTTGAGGCCGTCTGAACAACACAACGGAGATTAAGCGGTATGGCCGACATCAATAAAGAGATTGTCAGACTGTTTCAGTCGTTTGGTACAACCTATCGGGTTGCGGATTTATTCAGGGATTTTATTGAAGTAACCGCTATTGTATTGATTAACCAATACGCATTTGACGATAAGTGGGAAAAAAGAGAGAACCGTTACCACGAAATCCGCAAACAGTATGCGGAAAGCGATTTTAAGCGGTTTTCTGAAATATTAGGCGTATTGATTGTTGAAATCCATAACCATAGAGAACAGGGCTTATTTGCCGATATTTTAGGCTGCCTGTATATGGATTTAGGTTTGGGCAACCCAAACAGCGGGCAATATTTTACGCCTTACAACATCAGCAAACTGATGGCGGCCATTGTTAATCAGGATTTGGCCGAAAAGCTGAAAACCGAGCCATTTGTAAGCGTTTTAGAGCCTACCTGCGGAAGCGGGGCGAACGTGATTGCTTTCGCCGAAAACGTCCGTTCACTTGGCTACACACCTGCACAGCACATGGCCGCTATCAGAATTGATATTGATGCCTTGTGCGTTTGGATGTGTTTTATCCAATGCCAGCTTTACCGTATCCCCGCCAAAATCGTGCATGGCAACAGTTTGACGAACGAATTTTGGGCGGCTTGGTGTACTGCCAATTGGATACTCGGCGGCTTTGGACAGGCAATGGCGGACAGAATATCCGCCGCCAAGAAAGAAGCAGCAGAAAGCACAGAAAATCCGATTACGGTAATTCCGCAGCGCATGTTTACGCTTGAGGAACAGCTTGTTTTATTTTGAACGTTTCAGACGGCTTTAAGTGGCCGTCTGAAAGAAAGGAAATTTCTATGAAATACCATTTTCAGTATGGACATGCAGACACGCGCGAGATAGTTATTTTTTTAGATGAAGCAGCATTAAAAGACAACATATGGGCTGATGATGATGGGGATATACGGGTTTATAAGGATTTAACGGTTACGTTCGATATAGACCGCTATTTACGGCTGATACAGCTTTTGAAACCCTTGAAAGAAATTGATGCCGGATTTGGACGGGTGCAGATGACCGCGGATATTGACAGTAAGAGCGCGGCCGAGACTTACAAAATACGCGGCACATTTACAGAAGTTTATTACAAGGGAGATTTGAATCTTGATGCGAGATGGTGGTGCGATGGAGCTTTGATTGATTTTGGCGTTTATCTAAATATGCCGAATCAGTTTTATACCGACCCTACGGCATGGTTTGAGCAGGAAATAGCAGACAAAGGCATTAAAAATCATTATGAAAGCGGGGTATGAAATGATGTTTTGGGATGATGTGGCAGACGATTTCGACCATTGGGTTCACTTGTTGGAACAACTTGGCGGATACAGTTTTATCAACTTCGAGCAGGATGTTTGGGAGATGGCGCGGGAGTATAAAGAACCGCCGCATATAGGCGACATCCGCCAGCATCTGCTACTGGAGCGGCTCAGACAAACCATAGAAGGGCGTTACTGGTTTTTACCTGTGGAATATAGCATTAATGCAATGGATACACACCTATATGTCAACGGATACAGCGTTGCCACCTTATCCGATTTTGACAGAGCGTTAGGGGGATATTGTAGGGAAAACGACGTAACGATTACTGAAAAAGGAGATAAACATGAATGAAGTAAAAAACTGTGTAGAGAATACGGTGTCTCTGTTTGAAAAACTCGAACCGCATGAAATGCGTGAAGTTTTTATGGCTTTATGGAGGAACACCGACCGCCTGAATGCAGCTTTGACAGTAGACGACTGCATAGAAATTTTTGCTTCGTCCTTAAAAGGCAGTTCGGATTTTACTTACGATTTACTGGCGCAAACATGTGCGGATTACAGTGTCGGCACGATGACGGAAACATTTGCATTATTGCCCCGCGCAACGTATGACAAGCTGTTTTCAGACTGCCTGAAAGGGGATTTTCCACCCAATACAAGGCTAGACACAGTAGCCTTAACTAATCTGCTGATGCTGGAAAATGTCTCCAATGTGGAGGCCAGTATAAGAAATGGTTGTATAAGAGCAACACATTTTATAGGTTCTGATGGAAAATTTATCTATGATACAGGGATTGATGATGAAGATAATCTATGGGAAATTGACGAATTTAGAGAAGCCTACCCTAAAACTTGGTGGACAATCGAGCAAGTAATCTTTAATTTTTGATATAGCAGGCCGTCTGAAAGAGACGGTTTCAGACGGCCTGAATATGGCAGATGGGAAACCCGTTTGTCAAAATCCAGCCCGCAGCAGCCCCGTTCCCGGCTTCGTACCTCCGCCCGAAACGTCCCCACGCCCCCAAGCCGGACTTGACCATGCCGACCGCTCCGGCACCTGCGGCAACCTACGCAACCGGCAAGCCCAAGCCCGACTTGCCCCCTCCTGCGGGAGGATTATTGTTATTACCATTACTTCTTTGTTGAAACATATGTTGAAACATATGAAGTGAAGAAAGCTGCCTGTAAAGGTTCTGGCAGCTTTCAACGTTCAGGTAATGAAGGATTCCTCTCTTTAATTTGGGCTAACAAACTCCCATACAGATTAATCCGTGCCTGCATCTGTTCGGCAGGCGAAAGCCCTTTGATTACGGCTTCGCCCGTCTGTATTACTTGCTTTTGGGCAGGGGATAAAAGATGGGTGTTCTTTTGGAAATCCTCCCGAATTTTCCCGAGTTCCCGCTCATTGCGGTGTAATTCATAATCGATAGCTGTGCCGGGCATCTGCCCTACATGGATACGGTCATCAAAAACCAAGCCGTCTCTGTTATACACCCTGAAATGATCAGCCTTCCCTGATAAAAAAACGGTATCCGCATTTTTCGGCAGCAATTCCACCACCAAATCATGATGCGCTTTATCGGTGTATCGGGGCATTTCGCCTAACAATTCCATTTGTTCGTATCGCTCGAGTGTGCTTTGCCAGCTCACTTCTGCCGGTGTAGTTTGGATATAGACGGCCGTTTCATAACCGTGGCGGCGCATATCATCTAAGGTTTTCATCGGCACGTCGGCTGTGCGAAAAGTACCCTCGACACTCACGTTATATCCTTCAGCAAGAGCCTTTGCTATAACCCTTTCTGTCATCATTCCTGAAAAAGCGGCCGTATATTTGGGAGCATCCTTGCCATATTGAGCCTGAATATCGTCAAAATCAGGATGGTAGCGGCGGAACTCGTCACCGTTGATAACCAAAAGATTGCGGTTGAGTTCGGCCCTGATTTTTTGAACCAAGTTGGATTTGCCCGCCCCGGGTTGCCCACCCAATACAAAACCTTTGGGCAAAGAAGAAGGACGGACTTGTGTTTCAGACACCAAGCCGTCCCAAATCATTTCAAACGCAGCATCTTCTTGCTTTGTCATCTATGCAGCAGCCTCCAATTGAGGCTTCGGTAATATTGAATATTTCTGATAAAGCGCATTGCATTCATCCGCTATCGCCTGAAAATCAATATTTTCGGGAACGGAATCATAAAGGAAGCTGCGTATTTCCACGATCCTTTGCTGATCTGCCGTCCGATTTTCCGTGCGCGGGGTTTTGCGGGCAATCAATGCCTGCACAGACGCTACACGTTCGATCAGTGCGTCTTTTTGCATCAAGGTACACATGGTTTGCCGTTTCTTTCTCTGTAATTCAGTTTAGGCATTATATCACACAGATACCTAATCAACTGAAAACAAAATGATTTATCAAATCGTGAAATGGGGTAATGATAAACGCAAAAAGCCCCGCCGCCATACAAATAATGTATGGTGGCGGGGCTTAAAAAACTCAGCGACAAGAAGGCTGAATTTTACGGTAACTAAAGCTAAACGGTCTTTAGTGGTCAGAGTGTCCATCGGCGCAGTCAGATCGCGGGCATCACCGTTTTCGTAATAGTTAATCATAAATGCGGCAACCTTAAGCTCGCGTTCTTCTGTGTCTCCCTGCTCGCAAACGGCCAACGACGTTTTTCATGCTCAATTTCAGAGCATTTATTAAGTGACTAGAAGCGTTATCTACGATATGGCTAACAATAAATAATATTTAGTCAGCTGTTTCATCTTCACAATTCACAGTTAAATTCAAAAAATAAAAGTGATTATCAATATTTATAGAATCATAACCATATGTTTTTATTAAGATTAAAAATATATCTATATATTTACTTTTTCAATTAAATAATATAAACTATGTAATAGTACATATTAAGATTAATATGTACATTGTGTCTTTAACATATTACTTTAATCAAGGAGAATCAATTATGAAAAAAACTTCTGCAGTTGTTTTGAGCTTGATGTTGTTAATGACTACAGCAGTAGCAGAAGCTCGTGGTTTCAAATGTACCCAATGGAGTCATTCTGGACCTTTTGCAGTATGTAAACATTGGATCTTTGTTTGGTAATTTTTGAAGTAAAGTACAATTAATTGCATTGCCGTAATTTCCATTTTATGAAAATCATTTAGATAATCTCTAAATTCAAAGTAAAGCCGCCTAGAATATAATTCTAGGCGGCTGTTAGTATTTCTATTTTACACACTCCTATGCCTACAGCAAAACAAATAAACTTGCCAAAGAAAAATTAGGTCTCTATAGCTGCCCCATATGTACTATGAACGTGATATGTTTCTATTTTGAGTATTTTTCTCATATTCTGCTAATTGCCGCTTCCGCTTATCGTGTGCAGACTGAATCCCCTTAACGGTGTCGTACTGGTTTTGCGCTTTGGTATCAAACGATTGCCCGGCCACTTCTTTTGCCAGTTTGCTGATGATGCGGGCTTCTGTTTTATGCCCCATCTTGTACAGTTCTTTGGCTATTTGGCTGTATTGCTCCAGGATAATACCGCGCGTCTGTATGGTTTCTTTTAGATACGGATGCTTGGGGCGGTCACTATTTTTCAGGGCTTCCATCAATTCGACGGCCTGTTGTCTTGCCACATTGGATAGCACACCACGTTGCCGCATGGCACGCAGCAGGCTGTTTTCCGGCTTTTGGACTTTGCCCCGGTGTATGCGCTTGGTAGCCGCGCACATTACGCCTTCTTCGCGTAACTTTTCCGCAAAACGGACGCGCCACTCGAATAAATCCGCTTTACGAGGATTGAGCCGCTGCCCGAACTCGTCGCGCATCAACACGCATAAATGGACGTGGGGGTGTTTAGGCTCGTCGGGATCGTGGCTGTCGTGGTGCAGGCCGAACACATATTGATGCCCGGCAAACTGTTCGGCGGCGAAGTTGCGGGCGGCATTCAACACCGCGTCCGGCGGTGTGCCTTCGGGCATGGACAGCACAATATTGAGTGCTTCCTTATGTTTGCTCTCTTTGGGGATGCCGAGTTTCCGCCAGTCGTCTGAAAAATCCATGACTACACGTTTGCCGATCAGCTTTTCGCCGGATTGTGTCTCCAGCGGCACTTCGCCATTACGCGATACATAATCCAAATGGTTGCGTACACCGCGCATACCTTTGGAGTTGTTACTGAGCCGCTTTGGGATTTTAACCATCACTTCGGGATGTTTAAGTGCGGCGGCCCGCAAGTTGGCCAAACCGCTGCCGGGCTTCAACGGCTTGGCGTTGCTGCGGCGGCTACTGCCGAAATACAGCCCGCCGTCTTTTTTGGCTTTGACGGCACGGGTTTTATAGCCTAAAAACCAATCGTCTATTTTTCGGTGCATCGATCTACGCTCCTTAATGGCTTACTCGCGCTTGCGGCGGCGGTTGGTTTGCAGCACATGGTTTACCCTGACGACGTGGGCATCAATGAACTTTTTCAGTTCCGTAATCTGTTGGCTGCTCAAAGATACGTTTTCGCCCGCATTCAAACGGCGGGCGATTTGGTTGAGGTTTCTGCCTATCATGACCAACTGGTAGTTGGACTGCGACAGCACATCGGCTTCAAATGCCGACAAAATCGGATGATGCGAGATATGGGATTGGATAATATCTCTGACGACATCGTTAATGGAGCCGCGACGTGTCTCCGCTGCCGCCTCAAGATAAGCACGGTCTTTATCCGGTAGGCGCAGGGTGATGCGCTTTTTACATTTGGGCGGCGGCAGTTGTACCGGATCGGGTTCGGCGGCTGCTTCTAACTCCGCCTGCAACAGTTTTTTGGCCAACAAAGACACACTAGCCTTCCCGAAACGTTTAAAAGCGACTTCACGCAATGCGTTAATTTCTGCATCGGACAAACCGTACACATCAAATTTTTTCGGCATAGACAAACCTTTAATGGGCATCATCTTAAAAAGCCTGCCCTTCAGAAGGGCAGGCTTTCAGGCGAATTGTTTATGAATCACCGCTCAATACCGGTTTCAGCTTGACGCTCCGCCGTAACCTCATATTTATTTGCGACTGCCTGCGTTTGCGAACGGTAAAAATTAATCCGTGCCTGTAACTGCACGTCGGCAGGCCGGCCGGCGATGGTTTTTTCCAACGCATGTTCCAAAACGGTGCGGTGCTGTTTATCCGCTGCGGACAAAGTGGCCGTCTGCATCAGGTATAGGTGCTTAAGTACATTCAAGCTGCCTTGCGTACTTTGCTCCGACATACCATTGGAAAAAGCCGTCTGAGCTATTTCAGACGGCTTTTTCCAACGGTTCATGGTCGCTTGTCCGTTGCGCTTGTCGTTAAGCGGTTGGCCATTTGCAGACTGCACATCGTCGAAATGCGCCTGTAATTTGTTGTCAAAAGCAGTCTGCTTTTTGGTCAAAGACTGCTGTAAAACCTCCATGCGTTTACTGCCGGCGGGTTTGCTTTCGTTCTCCATGCACTTTCTCCGAAACAAAATAAGCCCGAACTGTGGTGTCCGGGCTGTACGGTTCAAATGTGAATATGGCCGTCTGAATTTCAGACGGCCTTATCTCAAAGGAGCAGCATTAACGCTCGATTTCCATTTCTTTACCTTGCGAACGTTCATGCTGTTGGTTGCGTTCGGTTGTTTGGTTGGTCGGCGATTGCTGATGGGCTGGCTGCTTAATCGGCTTGGGCAGTTTCAGCTTGGAACCGCTCATCTGTTTGGCCGTATTCTCGTAATAGTTGGTCAGTGCCAATGTGCGGGCATCACCTTTCAGGCCGCGGATAGTGTCTAGAACATTTCGCTCGTGCCATTGCAGGTGCTGTTTGTTCGCTTTAGACAACTTGGCTGCCTTATCCGCGTAAACCGCTTTGGCCGACAGATAGTTCGTTTCCAAAGCAGCCGTTTTCATACGGTTGGCCTGTACGACCACTTCGGAGCGGATTTCGGATTGTCCGACGGCTTGCAACGGCACACCGAGCTGTGTGTCGGCGGCATGGGAAGAATTGATCGTGGCATCAGACGGCAACTCATTCTGCGCCATCATCTTATCTGCCTTCGACAGCATCTCCACGTCGGGCTTTGTGGACACCTTTTCCGGCTCGCCTTTAGCCGGCGTTTCTTTCTCCTTCTGCTGCCGGTTGTCTTGCACAATCTCCATTCTGAAAAGATTGCGCTCGACTTCTTTTTTCTCAGTGCCGGTGACTTTCCCGTTTTCGTCGCGCACGTTTACCTCAATCTCGACGGGCTGTTTGCCTAATTTGTGCAAATGGATGCGGTCTCCGACTTCGGCTCCGCTGCGCGCCATTGCATCGGGAATATCCACGCCCCACACGGTGCGCTCCTTGCCTTCTTTTTCCAACACGATATAAGGGCTAAGCTGCTCATTGGGGTTATGGCGGTAATGTGCCGTGCCCACATCCACAATCCGTTCGCCCACTTCTGCGGCCGCTGCGGTTTTGGTCGCTGCACCCGCTTGGGTTTCAGACGGCCTTTGCCGTTTATCGCCGGGGTAAGGCGCGGGTGCGACTTTTTCCGCTTTCGGTTCAACAGCGGGTGCACGTTCGGGCTGCGGTTCGATGGCATTCAGTGACCGCTCTTGGCGCATCCGCTCCAATAAGGCCAAGTCTTCTGGTTTGGGGCGGTATCCGGTGGTGCGGATACCCCGGCTTTCCGCCGCCACATACATCATGGATTTAAACTCTTGGCTGCCGCTGATTTTGATGCTGTCCCAGCCTTTCTCTTTGGCCACCTCGAGCATATCGTTGATGGTTTGCATATCAGTCTTGGCGGTACTGATTTTTTTACCCGCATCCGTGAACATCACGGTAGTGTGGTTGGCTGCCGACAAATACTTGCCACCGGCAACAACGTAACGGCTCTCGATACCTACCGGCGGGATACGGTAATTCAGATCGGTTACGGGCTTTTTGACGGTTGCAGCTTCCGGCTCCGGTACGCCGTCGGTCTTTTCTGCTTGGTCGGGTTCGGATGTTTGCTCGGGCGCATTGCCCGGTAATGGGGATTCCCACCCGTCAGCAGTTTTGCTGAACGGCACCAATTCACCGTCATGGGTTAAACCTTCATATCCGTAAATATCTCCGGCCTTGTCCAAATCGGCTTGGATTTCCTGCGGGGTATTTCGCAAATATTGGATATTGGTGCGCGGATCGAACATTTCGTAATGACGAAAGTCACCTTCATAAAAAACTCGCTCGCTTTCACCCGTTGCAGTTTGGGTGGTAGTGCGGCCGCTGCCGTAAACATGATCGGGGTTCACGCCCTGATAGGGTTCGGGTTCTTTCGCCGGTCTCTGCGCAGCGTATTCGATGGTGTTGTCCGGCAGGGAGGTGTTTTCAGACGGCTGTTCCGCAACGGCTTTGTCGGTCTGAAAATCTGCACCGTTCAAAGCAGTTTCCCGTTCCTGCTGCCACGTCTGCACACGTTCGATCAAGTCATCCAAAATCTGTGAGGCCGTTTTTTCATGGTCGGCAACCGACATCTCGTATTTTTGGGAGAGCCTGCCCCCGCCTCGTATTTGGCTAAATTCAATCTCCACAGGCCCGCCTTCCCGTGCGTTGGCCGTCAGATGGATGCCCCATTCTGTTTTTCCGGCATGCAGATAGCTGCCATCGGCTTTCATGTAGGGTTCGGGGACGGTGTCGAAAAAGCCGTCCGCACCGGTGTAGGCCGTATCTAGTTCGGCTTTCATCTCTCGGATAAGGTCCCTGCCGTTGAAAGGGGTGTCGGTCGAACCGTTCATTTCCTGCTCCTGTTGCTGTAAAAAAGAAGCCGCCGGAAGTTCGGCGGTTTGGTTTGGCGGTGCAGCCGTCGGTGCGGGGCGACCGGACAGCCGCGCTTCTTCGGACACCACGGCCGCCCACTCTTCGTCGCTGAAGGCGGGTGCGGTGGCGCGTGTCGGCTCGGCTTGCAGCGTGGCAGTCGGTGCCGTTTCAGGCCGTCTGAAAACCGATTCCATTTTTTCACGCACGGCTTCGATACCGGCCAAATAGTGCAAGTCGTTAAAATCGCTCGGCAGCTTGGGACGGCCTTTGTCGTCAGTGCCGTTCTCCATCTGATACCGGCGGATTTGCGCCATCGTAAATTCAGGTTCGACTACTTGGGCGCGGTCTCCGAAATATGCCGCTGCCTGTAAAGCCTTTTTGATACCTGTCTGACTGGCATCGTTATCTACCGCAAACACAACCGGTACATCTTTGGGCAGGTTTTGGGCAAGCCGCTCCGATATTTCGGGCATATTGCCCGCATTGAATGCCACGATTACGGTTTTACCCGTGGCTTGGTGGATACTTGCGGCCGTTGCGAAACCTTCGGCGATAACGATACCGTTTTGCGTGTTGGCGGCATCGCCCACCACCGCAAAGCCGCCTTGTACTTGGCCGTCGGCAAAAAACCGCTTGCCGCCGTCTTGGTTGATGGATTGCAAATTCACGATTTCACGGTTGAAATACACCGGTACCAACAGATTATTGTCGCCCTGATACATGTTTTGGCGCAGCCCGGCGATAGCGGCTGCATCCGTAATGCCTTTGTCTGCCAAATAGGGATGGCTGATGTCAGCGGGTGTAGCACCCGCCCAAATCCGTTGGGCGAGATGTTTTACTTGTTCCCGGCGTTCAGCACGGGCTTGTTCCACAGCCAAACGGACTGCTTCCCGTTCGGCCTTAATCCTTGCCTGCTCTTCGGCTGACGGCGGCGTGTAAGGTTTGTCGGGGCGGTAGCCGTTGGCGCGGGCGTGATAAAACAGAGAGCCAATGTGTACCAGCCCGGGTTTGAATGATTTCCAAGCTACTTTAGCATCACGGGCATTATAGTTATCCGCTCCTTGAGACCAGTTGTCCCACAGATTAAAACCTTCCTCTCCCAGCTCGTCTTTCAGTGCCGCGCCAACCTGTATCCAAGTATCACGATCGTGTGAATCGATATAAGTTAGTGCATTACGGATATCGTCGTAGTTGCTCATAATGTATTCTCCAAAAAAAATCGCCGTCTGAAAACTTCAGACGGCCTATGAGGAATTTGAATCGGGGCTTATAAATATTACTCAAATACAATTTCTTCATTGAGCTTATTGTAAATTTCAACTTGAGTTTCTACCTGTAACTCGGTTACCAGCCACCCCCTCAATGATGCCTGATTAATAAACTCTCCAATCCTATTGACGCCTTTGAGTTCTTTTAATGTTACAACTACACCAAAGCGTATTCCCTCTCCATCTCTTTTTTTGAGGCGTTCAATGGTTTTAACGCTCATTCCCCATTGTGGGTTGGATGTATTGAGAATAGATTTTGCTTTCTTCCTTGGCGTAAAAGGCTCGCAAATATGCTTGGTATTATCCCATTTTCTAAAAATAGCTCGTGCGGATTCTTCCCTGATATAACCGGGAGCATCATCGAAATGTTGTCTATCATCATTAATCGCTCTTATCCCTTTGTGACCCAATCTACCAAATGTTATATTCAATTCTGTATTAGTATAATCTACCCCTTGATTGCGTGAACATCTAGGGAAATAACACATTGTAACTTTCGCAACATAAGGATATTTGCCATCCGATATCGGGACTGGGAAATTATAATTATAAGAATCGTATTTTTCCGAAACATCTGAAACAATAAACTTAATTTCATCGTCTGGGCTGGAAAGAATATCTTCCATTTTGATCGGGACCACCCCATTACCGATCAAAATCATTTCTTCAAACGATCGTTTAGAATTCCAACCTATTGCGGAATCAATTAACAATGCTTTTGCCTCTTCACGTTTTAGGCCCATAATATAAATCAAATATGCTAACTTCCTAGCGACAAGAGGGGCTGCGTAACTAGTTCCTGCAACTCTTGCTGAACCCAATGGTTCACATACGTTAATAAAGTCTCCATTCCCACCGCCATAATAGGCAATGTCAGGTTTTGTAAAAAATGACAATACAATACCTTGTCGGGAATAATTAGCTGGTTTATCTTTAAAATCAACTGAATTGACGATTAGTGAATTTAATGAATCAGCAGGAGAACCAATCTTCGTACGCTGTCCATTTTTTATTGTTCCGTTCGTACCCGCGATAACAAAAATAACATCATTTTCAAATTGGATTTCATCTAAGGTAGCAGCTTCAGCAGAAATAAAATTGGCTTTTATCTCATCATTAGATCCAAGTGATAAATTCCAAACTTTAATATCGCTATTTTGTGAAACGATTTCTTTAATCTGTTTAACAATGTTAAACGAATTAAATCCACTATGCAGAGATACACCAAAATGACGAACTTTAAACCGACCACAACCATCATCAAGATGTTTGTTTAAGTTAGGGGCATCTACGATTAATGACGATACCGCTGTCCCGTGTTTATAATCAGCTGGTATTTTACGGATTTCATCAGATATTAAATCATGATATTCAACCCATTCACTAAAATAGACCCTACTGTCAAACAATGTGTCAATAACACCGATAATTGGCTCGTTTTTAGGAGAAGGGATAGGTATTTCCACCTGCTCTTCCATTGCCAGAAATTCTTCCGGTGATAGTGATGAGAAGTTCTCAACAGCCATTGAAACCAGATAGGGGATTCTTGAAAGGACTATTTCAACATTTTTTTCATCAAGCAAGGCAGTAGTACTGTCTAATACATTGGCATTTGATACATCTATGTCGACCTTCCCCAAGAGATCATGAATATCAGTTTTAACATCATAAAATGTAATGATGGAATTTTTCAGATTTTGCTTTTCCGCTACTTCAATATCAAATTTTTCAACATAACAGGAATCTTTCAGATATTGCTTAAAAGTATTTTTTTTAAAAGGATACTCATCATATCGTAAATCATCGAATACTTTTGAGTCATTAAAAACCTCAGCAGTTAATTCGCCATTTGGAAATGATTGCTGGAATAATGCAATAATCTGGCTAGAAATAGAAATAGTTTTATCTAAAGTATCTCTAGAAATATAATGGGTGATTATATGTTTTGTTTTTTCCGAATTGAATTTCGCACCGACTACCGTATGAGTTGGTTCAAAATTATTACCACCATTTAGATAGCCGTTTATACGGTTACTTTTAGCAATAATCCGATCATAGTAAACACTAACTAAAACTCCCTCTATTATTTTATTGTCCCCCCACGTTTCCTTTACCTTTATTAATGATTCATGAAGCTCCTTAAGTCTAGATAATTTTACTATTAAATTATTAGATAGTTTGGGTGGCCCCATTTGTCCATTACGCTTTTCTTGAGTAAATTTATTTCCCCTCAATGTCAGAATACTATTCATTTTTTGTCCTCATTTAATTCTCTTGACACACTACTTTTAGATATTCCAGTTAGCATTTCAATCTCACGCACTGTAAATTGCAAATCACTCAATTGGTTAACTGTCAATGTTTTTCCTTTATGCATGCTTTTTAGAAGACGTTTCAAATAATCATATGGATCATTGGAATCACTGAAAGCTAATGACGTTCTAATAAGATTTTTTAACTCTCCGGGATTTGGAATACTTTTAGTACTTTTTATAATTTTCTTGAAAAGACGTATATCTTTTGCTGCATGTTTGAATTGTTTTAGTAGATGATTAAGAATTACTTCAGCAACTTCAATTCTGTCATCTTCCGAATACCTATCGAAATCAATTGTCGCATCAAAACGTCTAACTAAAGCTTTGTCTAAATTTGAAAACAAATTTGTAGTAGCGATAATTAGAGCATCAGGATTCAAATTATCTAAGGCTTTTAGAAATGTCGAGGTAACACGTCCCATCTCTCGAATATCATTTTGGTTAATGCGATCTAATGCAATCGTATCTATCTCATCGAAAAGAATAATGTAGTTCTTTAAAAATGGCAGCTTGTTGATTTCACCAAAAACGTCTGTCAGATTTTTAGCAGTTTGCCCCAGTTTACTGTCTACCAAATGGCTAAAGTCTACCATCAGTAATTCTCTATTAAGCAATCTCGCAATCTGTTTTGCACTTTCTGTTTTGCCTGTACCTGGAGAGCCAACAAATAAAAATTTATTAATCCCAATGTTATGATTTACTGCATTAATTATTCCTTTTAAATCGTTTGTAATAGTTGTGGGCAATGGTAGTGGAGCAGTATCTAATTTAACAGACACAAGACTGTCACTATGGTCACCATTTTGAGGAACAAATCTATCTGATTGGGATATTAATCCCATAACATATTGTGCAAGTTGTGAATCGCCTGCTTTATCGAAACTACGCGCAATTGAAATTGCTTGATTTCGAAATTCAGCTTCTTTGTTCTCAAAATGATATTTGATTAAATCCAGTACATCAGCTTTTTTCATATGATATTTCCTCTCTTTTTGAATTATACGACATATCTGGGACAAATTGAATCTACTTAGGGACAATTTTTATTAATAACTACCTAACTGAAGGTCACAATAGCTTGATATTGGCTAATTGAAACGCATTTACTAGTATGAATAGAGTATTAGTAAAATGAAGAATATATAAGTTAGGTTGCGATTTTCATTGCAATAAATTAGACGGCTTCTTATGGTCAGTCCTTGATACAAACCTAAATTAAGCCGCTGCCGGCTTGTCGTCTGTTGAGGTGTTCTTCAGGATTTCAGAAACGATACCAAAACGTCCTTCACCCCAATTTTGGATGATTACCGGTACTAATTTTTCCACAAACTCCAGCTTGCTGTCCGGTGGAATCAGTGCCGTAATCAGTGCACGGGCAATCTCTTCGTTGTTGGCCGCGTCTCCCCATTTGAAGCTCGCCATATCTTCGGGTGAAACATAATCAGGTGTAACCACTTGTGGCGGTTGCTTCCGAGTAAGGGTGACTTGCAATTCAGGCACATGGGGAACCGGTAAATTGGCACGCTCACGCAAAATCGGGTCTTCGTGGTAAATGATTTTGTCGGCATAGATAGGCCGGATACCGGTCATGTTGATAATCACATCACTATCGGGCATGATTTTGAGTTCGTCGGGATTCATGACCGCGCGTTTTTGATCGCTCACACTGTTACTGCTGCTACTGCTGTTTTTGCCACGGGAACGCGACGACGACTTAGCTTTGTAGGTGTAGTAACCAATCAGCTTACTGAGTTCTTCAGCTTCATCCTGCTCACGCGGGGCAAACACCAAGCGGCAGGTGAAGTTACTGAAAAACGTTTGACGGCCGGTTCTGCCGTAAACCTTCTCAACTTGTCCGGGTGTCTGAAATACAATGGTTGGGCGGATACCGTAACCGGCCAAGTAACCGACACCTTCTTCGATAGCTGGGATGCGGCCGAGTGCCGTAAATTCATCCAACATCAAAAGGCACTGGTATTTAAGCTCCTTATTGTCTTTCGGCAGCCCTTGCCGCACGTTGACATCGCACAATTGGCTGAAAAACAGATTCAGTAGCGTGCCGTAAACTTTGATTTCTTCCGGCGAAATGCCTAAATAAATCGTGGTGAGTTCACGGCGCACATTATCCAGGTAAAAATCATCGCCGCCGGTGGCCGCTTCAACCGCAGGGTCAAGAAAAATCGCCAGCGGCGCGGTCATGGTGGACAAAACATCACCGCCGGTCTTTGCGTTACCATTAGCGAAGCCCATCAACAGTGTTCGGCAGTTACTGCTGAGTTGTGTTGTCTCCGGCTGCGCTGCCCGCAATTCAAACTCTGCCCGTATCCACTCTTGCAGTGTTTTGCCGTCGGTTGGCGTGGTAAGGCGGAACAGGTTGGCCATCGTGGTTTTGTTTTCCGGCTGGCTTAAATCCCGCTCCTGTTCGGTCTCGATCATATAAAGCAACAGGCCGACAAACAGTTTTTGCGCTTCTTGTTGGAAAAACTTTGCGCTACCGCGGTCTTCGGTTGGTAACGGGTAAAATACCGCGGCCACCGCCAGCGCATCCTTGTAGGTATTAATCGGGTTTCGGCGCACATAAGTCAGCGGATTCCACCGGTGACTGATCAACGGTGCAGATGGATCGCGATCATGATAGGGCATGGTGCCCGAAGGATTGAAGAAAAACACCTTGTGGCCGCAGCGGGCACGGAATCCTGCCGTGATCAGGAAGTTTTCTTTTTTTGGGTCATTGACGGCCATGCTGTGTCTATAATGTAAACAGTTAGGGACAACAAAGCCGACACCCTTACCGCCACGGGTACGCGCGGCCAAATACACAAATCCGTCGTTTGCCCACCGCAGGTATTCGCCTTGATACTTGCCCACCAGTAAATCGGGCGGGTCTGAATCTTCAAAATCGTTTCTCAACAGCCCAGTCTTCTTTATTTCCCGAAGGTTGGCAAAACGCGCCGAGCCGTGCAGTTCTTTTTTCGGGCGGGAAAACACTGTTGTCAACACTACAACTAAAACAAAAACCGGCAGGATAGCTGCGGCAATAGAAGAAACATACAGCCACAAAATCATGTTTTCAGGTAATTGTTCTATATGCTGCCAATATTTGATAAGCAAAGATACCGACGGTTCGGTTTTTAATCCTAACCATTGTGTATAAATCATCGCTCCGACATACAAACCGCCTAAGACGGCCACGGCCATCACAAGGCTGAATAATAGAGCCGCTACCAAATATTTCTTCATATTGGAACTCCAAAGCAAAGGCCGTCTGAAATTTCAGACGGCCTGAAAAACAACCTCAGCTTACATCATGTCGTAAATGCCACCATTCTGCGAGACATCATTACCGGATTGTGTATGACGGTTTGCAGTATGGATAATCTGCATTTCGTTGGCGATTACTTCAGTTACGTTGCGTTCGATACCGTTTGAATCGGTATATGGGCGCGTCCGCAATTTACCGTACACCTGTATGCAATCGCCTTTTTTCATATACTGGCAGACGACTTCGGCGTGACGGCCGTATAGCAAGACAGGGAACCATTCGACGTGTTCCTTCAATTCTTTTGTTTTTTTATCTGTCCATTTTTCGGCTACGGCAACAGTGATTTTGGTTGTAGGCGTTCCGTCGGGCATGTAACGTAACACTGGGTCTTTGGCCAAGTTGCCCATTACTTCGATTTTGTTTATATTTGGCATCCTTCAATATCTCCTACATTGCAAGTTAAAATAATAGGCCACCTTTCTCAGATTGGAAGTGGCCTTAATGTTCAGTTGGTAGTACGTTTACGGTAGAAAATTTATTGGTCGGTTAGGGTTAAGCATTAAAGAATCATCAGGATTGAGTTTCTTAACAGAATTTTTTCTAATAGTCCCATTTTTATTGCAAACAATAAAATTCTTATCTGCCGTTAATTTTGATATGGCTTGGTGGGTATCTGATTCAGTTCCCGTTGAACGGGAAGTCAGTCTATTTGTCAACTGAGAGATAGTCTCAGATCTTCTGTACCCTTGTGAATATACTTCTCTCGCCAAAAAGTCCATAATATTAGAAATTGACTCTTGTTTACTATCTTGAGAAAAATTAAATCTTTGTGAAGGGGTGTAATCATTATCTAAATTTACATCATATCCTAAATTAAATATGCCAGGAGTTAAGTCATGAAAACAAAAATTTGCATATTTATAATGTAAATGCTTCATATTATCATGTGCCCTAAATTGATTTGATAAGTGTACAAGCCAATAAGATAATACCTTCTCATTATTTTTTTGCTCAGGAGAAATATAAAACAGGGTAGCAAATTTTGCTTGAGATTGTGTTTTTATAGCATTACCTAACAAGCTTTGAACGCTTCTATACCCATGCCTCTTATCAGATTTCATCATTTGAGTAATGCGTTCTATTGGTATATGGTTTAATAAACCTATATTTCCTAAAGCTGTTCTGTTGCCTTTTGTATCTGATAAATAGTTTATTAGGGTAGTAAAATTAAAATTGACAATCACTTCTACATTGTCATATTTGGTAAATATTTTAGCCAGACCGCTGTAATCCACATCTTTATAAGCATATTGATCAAGAAATAACAGTATTCTTTTCTTAGGAAAACGTTCTAGTGTTGGAATTAAAGACTTATAAAAAAAATCTTTGTACTCCCTTACAGCTGGAGAATAAATAATATTATCTTCATGCTGTACATTAGCATTTTTTTTAAACTCTCCTAATTCATATGTAAGACTATCAATAGCAGATTGATCGTTATCAAGAAAAATATATTCAGCATGCACCCTACGAGTCTTTTCTCTACCTTGATTTATAGAAACTCTCGCAGCCTCTACTGCATACAAGATCGATATAGGGGAGCCGTAATGAAATGAGCGACCTGTTTGCATAAGAAGATTTTCGTCTGACATATATTTTCCACCGCCAGCAAAAGCATCTACAAATGTAAAAGACATTTCGGGGATTATCTGCTTATACATTAGTGTTTCAATGTACCAAGTAACATAATCCGAAATCAATTCGTGTTTTACTATGCTATGTTTATTTAATTCAGGATATTTACCTTGCCTAAACTCATTCCATGAATATTTGCTTTTTTTCTTTGTTGTCTTACGTTTTGAGTTATTTCTCTTATCGTTTATTTCCAATTCGGGAAATAACTCATCTGTGTTATGGTAGTTGTTTGGCATATTTGTTCTATGTAAAATATTTATATTAAATAGAAATATGAGGCATTTCTTCCCATATTTGCCCTTTTAAAATACGACCATTCAGTTTTTTAGCCCTTTTTACTCCATCGGCTCCCCATCCTCCCCATTGCTTAAAGAAAAACGCAACTTGTGCTTTAACACACTGTTCTTGAATAGATTCTACCCATTCAGTCTTCATAGGTCTAGCTTTGGGGCCTGATTCACCACCAACAATAACCCAATGAATATTACGCAAGTCAAGCTCTCCTAAATCTTCTAGAAGTGGTTCTATTGAAAGAAATCTAATTGAAGCCTGTATTGTTCTCAATAAATCAATACGAGGAATACCATATTTTTTATCTTCAACAGATACTCCAATCCAGGCATTTTTTGGAGGGTTGTGTGTCTTAAAAAATTCAGCTAAACGATCAGCACGCTTAGTTAGTATTTGAAAGGTATGCCAATGGCACTGTTCAATGGTAGAAAATACTTGTTCAATGAAACTGAAAGGAACATCTTCGTGGAACAAATCAGACATAGAATTAACAAAATAAATGGTGGGCTTTTTCCTTTTGAGTGGATCTCCTAATCTATCAGGTAAGAGTGTAAGTTTAAAACCATTTTCGTAGCCTGGAGTACGCATAGCTTTTAAACGGCAAGCCATCCCTTCTGCATAACAGTTTTTGCATCCTGGTGAAATTTTGGTACATCCGACAGTCGGATTCCAAGTTTTTTCAGTCCACTCAATTTTTGTTGTTGCCATAAAATATTGTCCAAATACTGTAATTTACTATGATGGTTGAAATAGATAGAAAGAATAATGGCAGTTATGCATTATAGAGTACCTAATATGGCCTGTTAATATGTAATCCCCAAGAACACGTTATTGCAGCAACAACGATGGAAACACAAAGCCATCAAAAATAACTTTTGGGTACTTGCGTCTTTCATGCTGTCAATACAATGAACAAGGAATAGTGATACCGACGGTTTTTTTATTTTCGGGTATTGTTTGTAAAATATCGCTACAACATACAAGCCACATAACAGGCTGAATACAGAGTAGTTATCAAACTACAAGTTGCCCATTACTTCGACTTTGTTGATATATGGCATTTTTAATCCTTTCAAAGCAAAGGCCGTCTGAAATTTTCAGACGGCCTTTAGCAACATAAGATATTAGTATTAGGGACGCTCTTGTAACTGTTGGATTTGCGAAATAGTCTGAAACGCCATTCTTAAATCAAGTTTGGCATCTTCAGGAGAAACATAGGTCTCAAGCGTATAATCAGCTTCATTTCTAGCATTTCTCAGTTTTTCCATCTGACGACCGATAACCTTTAAGTCTCTTCGGTTTTGCTGCTTGAAAAAATCAATAAGCTGTTTGTGCATGGAATAACCAGATGTATATGTAAATCCCAAACAATTAAAAGCAAACTGCAAACCTGTATGATAAACACCGTAATACATCCGACTGACTGCATTACGGTTGCCTATTTCAGTTTCACCTATCATAGCTTTTGCACTATCTACAAAATCTTTTGGGTCAATCATAATCAACTGCCTATGCCGTAATTCGGATTATAAGGGCGGCACGAAATATTGAAATTAATCAGATTTTTATCAACAGATTCTTCCATATCCACTAATAGGCGGGATAGGGATTCATCTGCTTCGGCGAGCCGTTCTACATCGGTTTCAAAACAGAGCATTTTTAACTCAATAAAAATATCGTATTCCACTGAATAACCAAAAGAGTAGGTTGGGATCTGCAAACCTTTTTCTGCAAGAAGTTTCTTGGCGGCTAAAATAGCCTGAACCATTGCAGATTGAGAAACTTCGGTATCTTTCAACAGCAGATAAATTCTCTCCAAGTCATCTTGGTAGTTTGGCTCCAACGATTCCATCCGTTTCAAACGTTCGATAACGTAACCGGCATCATCAACAAATCCGTAAATCATACCCATGTAAGCCAAAGGTTTCAGATAGCCAGGATCATCTGTATTGTTTGCCGAATCAAACATCTGCTTGAGGTATTCCGTAGCCTCATCGAAAAATCCCATTCGATTTAATCCGTTCACACGGAAAAAATCTGCCAATGTCGGTTTTCCGTATGCCGAAATAAAATCAAAATGCTTGTCAAATTCCGCTTTCCGGTTGTTAATGGCATCAAGCATACCCAGTATCATGTACCCAGCTGCGTCATTTGGCGTTGACAATAAAGACTTGGCATCGCGTTCCAAACCGGAAATCAACAAAAAGGATGGATCCGGCTTTTCCAATGCAAGGGAAAGCCGTTGGATTGCACTAGGTGCGATAGTAGCTGCAACAGCCATTTGAGACCTTTCTAAAACTCCCAACAATGATATAAGATTTTGTGCGTGTTGACAAAATTACAAGCGACCGCTCATGGCATAAAATTTCTCAACCGGATCATAATACAACTCGGTCATGCGGGTTTTTTCAAAGTAGCAAATAACATCAATAGTGGCTCGCACGGTATTTAATATATAAGAATGATCCATATTTTGACCTGCCGGGGATTCCATCGCCAACTGCGCGATACGATAATGAACCGAGCGGGCATCGTTGGCATGGACGGAAGTTAATCCGCCCGGGTGTCCGGTATTGAGAGCGGCCAAGTAGTCCCACGCTTCATCGCCACGAAGCTCTGTCAAAAATATACGGTCAGGTTTCAGCCGCATACAGGCAGCCACAATCATTTTGGCCGAGATGTGTTCTTTATAAAAAAGATGGGCATGATTGGGATGATTAGGCAGGTTTAATTCGTGTGTATCTTCAATGGTAATCAAACGCTCGTTTTCGGGGATTAAATCGGCAAGGGCTTTAGTAAA
The DNA here is from genome assembly GCF_900637855.1 of Neisseria animaloris. Classification (NCBI taxonomy): domain Bacteria; kingdom Pseudomonadati; phylum Pseudomonadota; class Betaproteobacteria; order Neisseriales; family Neisseriaceae; genus Neisseria; species Neisseria animaloris. The sequence continues at coordinate 1,619,704 of NZ_LR134440.1, read as the reverse complement.
CGTGGTTTTACCGGAACCCGTGCCGCCAACCATGCAGATATTTAATTTACGGGCAATCGCTATTTTAAAAAACTCGACCAAATTCCCATTGGCTTTGTGTTCCAACATCTTATATTGCCAGTCGGCCAGCTTCACGTCGTGGGGCAACTTCATCTTGTCGCAAACATCACGGACATAACGGCTGTCAATTTCAATTTCGGATGCCATACGACGTTCAGGCACACCGTGAGATGAGACATCGTTAAAGTCTTTCAGACGGCCTGTATTGATATAGTCATCCAAGCTGAAACGGTTGTTCGATGGTTTACGGAAGGCAAACACCATTGTTCCATCTTCGCAGGAAGGCGGCATCATAATGTGGCCACGCTCTCCATCGGGTAAGGTAACGGAATGAATGGGAGATTCGTGGGAGATATATTTTTTGTTATAAGTACACAAAGTGTTCGCCAACTTTTCCAATGTATGGAAAGTCAAATCCTCTCTTTCTAATCGGCGGCGGCCATCGGCGCCTTCCAAAAATACTTCGCCCGGCCGATTGATAAATACTTCCGTTATTCCCGGTATATTGAGATATTCAGTCAGTCGTAACTTTTCCAATAAATTTCGGGATGATACTGAATTGTCGTGAGCCATATCTTTCTCTCAAAATACTTATTGTGGATACCTCAAAAAAGCCGTTCCCATATAGGAAACGGCTTACGGTCAGTAGGTATCGGGAACGGTAATATTTTCATATACCCCTGAAAAATCGACATCGCGGGCAACAAAAATCATGATTTCCGTGCCTTGATTGACATAACCTGTCGGCGGAATATTAATGCTGTTTTTCAATATCTCGGTTGCCAAGTCCTGAGCGGATTCTGTTGTGCTTTCAAAACTCACATCGGTTCCCTTGCTACTACGGCGGTTTCCTGCGACAGCCACAACATCTTGTATCATGCTGATCATGACCGCACCGCCGATTCTGCGCCAAAAATGGTGTTTGACTTTTGCCGGATGACCCGACGCACCAAGCGCATCAGCACCGGGACTGTCTATCGCCACACGGATACCTTCAGGTGTTTCAAGGGTGTTCCACAATACAAAAACCCGAGCCTGACCCTGCGTCAGTGCGGAGGTTTGCTCTCCGATGACGGTTGAACCGCGCTCGACCAAAAGTGTTTTGCCGTTCACAGAATATACGTCTTTGGTTACTTGGCAGCGGGTTAAGCCGGGATGAGTGGTTACGATTTTGCTTGTAGTGACACAAGGAATCCCTGTTGTTCTACCCAATATATACGTTAAATCGCCACGGTTTTCTGCTAACGCCGTCTGATATGTTCCGGGTCGCAACTTGGATGTTAAAGCATTATCAGAAGGGGAAGAGATGCTACCGGTAGGAAGGTTCCCATCCATACTTCCTCTCTCACCAATTGACGCAATTTGACCGGCTGCATTGCTGCCGGAATTGCCTATCCCTTGTGGAGACAAGTCCGAATCGAAACGTTCGTCGGGCGGCGGCGGAACTTGAGCCGGAATTGAGGGTTCATTGATAGTTACCTTTTCGGATGCAGAAGAAGCAGCTTCAACTTTTTCTTCTTCCGCAGGTTCGGAAGCGGTAGTTTCGGGCTTTTGCGTCATTTCCAAGATTTCTTCCTGTTCAGATGCAAAGCTTTTGCTACCGGCTTTATTATTAACAGTTTCTTCCTCTTTTTTAACCGGTGCTTCGTCAGAACCGCCGGCAAACATCATTAAACCGCCAACAGCCAAGCCTGCAACCATCAAGCCGATAAGGAACAGCACAAAACCTAGCATACTGTTCTTTTTTTTCGTATTGAGGTTTGTAGGGATACCGCGTTCGATAGTGTTATCGCCGATGCGCTCTTGCAGGGTCTGACGGTCTTCTTCGGAAGGAATATGATTACGGTTCATTTCTTCTCCTTTTTCATACGCACAGTGCGACTTTGGGTCGTACCGGTAATGTTGAATTTACCTTTGGGGTTGTAACTGCGGTTTTCGATGCCGAGAACCGATTTACCCAAACGCAGTACAAAATGCTTGGCGGTTTCATGTACAACCAAAGTATCACCTTCAACATGGCTGTTGACGGCAGCTTCCGTACCGTCGGCTTTAACCCGGAATACCGCAGGCAGGTCTCTTGCATTATCAAAACGGAAGTAGGTAAAACGTCCGTTATCGTAAATTTCCGTAGGTGCCAATGATTTTTTCCCCCGCCCCCAATAGTCAAAGTTATATCCTTTACGAACAGGATTGTTTACTTCTTCTATACGAAGTACGGCTTCCGCGTTGGCATATTTAGCCATTTCGGCCTGCTGTCGTTTGCGTACTTCTTTCGGATAGCGGAATTCAAGCACATAGGTTGGCGGGTGGTTTTGATTAGACATTTTCAAATCGAGCAAATAGCGGCGGTTTTTACTGGAAACCATCAGCAGATTGGTTACCGGTTGCGGCTTTGTCGGCTTAAAAAAAATATTGTTACCGCGAACGGAAACGCTCCATGCCTTCCCGTATCCTGTCACCAAGCCTTCATTGACAGGATTAGCCACATCAACCGTCTCACCTTCCTCCATCTGAAGCATTGAGACATAACCAACTTTTGCCCTAACAACAACCACATCGTAGGGATTGTAATTGACATATTGAATCCTTTTGTCGTAAGAGGAATGTTTGGGATTGACTGCGGCCGTGGCCGTCTGAAACGAAAAACCGGCCATCAGGCCGGTTATCAACAAGGTAGTTTTTATCATGGTGCAACCTCTTCGGTGACGTTGTAACTCAACGCCTGAAAACCTAGCGGGTTAATCAGGCGGTCAGCTTCACTCATTGGTGTTGACTTGAATTCAAATGCCATTGTGGCAATCATTTTTTGCGGAGGTGCAGATTTGGGATCCGCATCCGCCCCCACCGGTATGGTTCTCTTTTCAAAACGAACCTGAGCCATATCACCTACAAATGAAATATTGGTTACTTTTACCGTAATTTTAAAATGGTTTTTCAAAATTTTGTGTGGTGCGGCCGGATGGTTGTAAATGTTCCTGAACTCAGTCTGTACCGCGGGAGAACTAAGCAGATTGGTTGCATCATAAGTGGCTTGAATCGTATTCCAATCATATGATTCACGATAACGGACATATTGAGAGAGCCAATAACGGTTAATTACTTCGTCATATTTCATTTCCTTATTTTTTATCGTGGTCATAATATCCACCGCGCCGGTAGTGTCATTGACGCGGGCAACATAAGGCACGGCTTCCTTTAATGGTGTCAGCCCCATAACGGCAGCAACTGATAAACCGACAATAACAAGGCAACCGATACCGACCCGTTTCCATATCAGTGCATTTTTCTGAGATGCATCAACGAGAGATTTTTCAAAACCTAAAGCCATGTTGATCATTTGGTTCACTTCTTTATGAACGCTTTTTTTCTGCTCTTTATACAATTGCTCAGGTGTTTGAGGCTGTTTATTGGATTTGCGTTTGAACATTATTTCATCCCGTTCTGTTGAGCGTTAATCGGAAAAGCCTGTCCGTAAGGCTGTTTGGGTGATGATGAACAGGCCGAGAGAATGGCAGCCAAAACTGCCAGTAATATAACTTTCTTCATAGCGGTATTCCTTGTCGGTAAACATAAAGCCCGACAAGATATCTTGTCGGGCTTTAGCTGTTGTCGTCTAAAATCAGTCGTCGTACCAATCACGGCGACGACCGGAACAGGCCACTGCAAACAATGCAGCGGGAAAAATCAAAATCATCATAATTGCCGGAGCAATGTTACTATCCCGGTTGAAGTAGGCAACCAAAACCAGTGCCCATACCACACCTATTCCTAACAGCATTTTCATGATGAATTCTCCTTTTGGGCTTACCTTATATGCTCAAAAGCATAATTGTTTACTTCGGCACTCCAATCACGTCCGTTGTACAGATTTCTAATGGTAACAATTCTACCGTATCTGTCCAACAGGTAAACGGTATAGCTATGGGCAGCCCATCCAAAGACGCTTTGCCCATACTGTACTTGATCGAAGTTTTCCCACCGTATGCCGCGTATGCCTTTTGCCCAGGGCAGCAGGCCGCTGTAATACCATACTCCTGTTTCATCAACATAGGCGCGACAGCGGCTCAGTTGGAACATCACCCATCCGAAGCCGGACAAATACAGCAACGTCAACCCGTAAAATACACTCTGGGCGGCAACTTTTCCCAAAGCCAAGCCGAGTAGCCCCGATATAATCGAAAATGCCGATGAAACGACAAATAAATACAGCAGGACACCGATAGCAAAATATTGGATATACACTACCCAAGACAGACGGGCGGTCATATTGTACTCCTACATGAATAAGGTTAAGAAGGCCGCTTGTTGAGCATAGGGGATATACCGCCGCCGCTGCGCCGTGTAGAGGCAGCAGACAACATGGCTCCACCCGCACGACCGGCCAAGCGGCCGACAGTACCCATGCCGCCTGCTAAAGAGTTCAAGTGTCGGGTTGCACCTGACAATATGGCCCCGCCGGTCAAAGCCGAAGCGATGCTTGGAATATTGAAAACAACCACTAGGAAAATAATGGTTTGCAATAGAAACAACGGCGGCAGCAGTTCGGCAGCAGCGTAATCGGCTACCCCGCCGCTGAGTGCCATATTGATTGCTTTATCAAACGCGGTCATTTGGACTTTAGCCAGCAAAACAAACATCGTGCAAGTAATGATATGGTTCATACATTGCCCGATCCAATTGATTGCATATTGACGGGTGGCTGGGAAAAGCATGAACGCGAGAAAAAGCGGTCCGATCATCAAAACCAATGCCAGTGATATTTTTGCCACCATATAAAAGGCAAACGATAATCCGACAACCAATGCGCCGCAAATCAGGATAATGGCACTTATCTTTACAGACAAACCGAAATGTACCCCCAAGTCATACCATTGATATTGTGCATGTAATTTTGAAATACTATCCAATAAGTCCATTAACAGTTTCCAACTGGCATCCAATGCGGAAGCATCAACGGTATAACCGCCGGCAAAAATACCCGCAATTTCATCCGGTAAACCGTATGTAAGTACGGCCAGTTTCATGTACGCTGCCGGGGCAAAGGCAAGACTGATAATAACCATCCATCCGCAACATTTTTTGATGAAATCAACCAGCGTGGTATCAAAACTTTGTCCGTAATAGTCCCATATCACCAACAGCACATACAGGGAGAAGCCTGAGAGAAACAACGGGGAAATCTGACTGATAAAGTCCCCGGTCTTATCAAGAAGATTCTGTCCCAAATCTGCGCCAAGCGTTTTTGCCACATCTGCAAAAAAAGTAGACATAAACGTCTCCAATTAAAAAGCCACCGTTTTACCGGTGGCTTTAGAAGGTTAATCGTGGTTAATTTTTAGGGATAGGAAACTTCTCATGGCAATCAACATTGGTATTATTGATTCTATTATCTCTAATACAATTATCACGCTCTTGGCGAATTTTACTGATTTCCATATCCTTGTTCATCTTTTCATAAAACTTCTCTTCTTCGGATTTGCCGCAGGCAGATAATAACAAAGCCGCACTGATTAAGCCCAACAGTTGAAGTTTCATTTCAGATGTCCTTTCAATATTTAACCACAGGATTTATTTGTGTTGTTGATACGGTTATCACGGATACAATTATCAACAGCTTGTCGCTTTTTAAATTGTACTTTTTCTTCCAACGCCATAAAGCGTTCCAACATATCCAATTGGGTTTGGTTTTGCTGGATATAGGCATTTTCCAATTGAATACGGTTCATCAGGTCGGCAGCCGCCTTCGCATCTTGGGTTGTGTTGACCTGATTCATCAATGCCTTGATGTTTTTAAAACGCAGTTCTGAATCTTTAATGGCTTTTAAAGTCAGATCATAATGCTTAACCAAACGGTTATCGTCGGCATTTTTGTCATAGCCTTTGGAACTCAGTAAATCTTCAAAGTTCCCGTTTTTAGCCTTCATAGCTTGGCTGTAAACCGACTTCCACTCGTCCGGCAATCGCTCGAATGCTTCGGTTTTTAAGATATTACCGAGGTTGCGGTTGCCGGTAATGGCTTTTAGTTGATTTTTAATTTCTGCAATCTGCTTCACTTGGTTTTGGATTTGCTGCCCCATTTGAATTGTCTGCTGAACTTGCTGCGCTAACCCTAGCGGGTTAGTTACTGGAATACCAGCCGTAGCAGGGGCGAGGGCACCAAACATTAATCCTGTAGAAATCAAAGTTGTCATGGCTGTTTTTTTGAGTTTTCGAATATTCATGATTACCTCACTTTAGATAAAGAAAAAGCCGCCAAATGGCGGACAAAAGCAAATACCGTCTGAAAAAATCAGACGGTATTTGTTGGCGGCACACCGCATTGTTTAGGCGGTATCGGCGGTCGTTTTCCCCAGTACCGTCTGATAAAGCAGCGGGAGCCATACTTCGGGATCTTCGCTGCCGGTCTCTTCCATGATGCGGTGCATATGAGCTACGTTTTCCGACGTGCCGGACAACACAATCAGTTCCTTGTCGAACTCATGCAGATCAAGCGTTGCCAACGTGCTTTGTTTTCCCTGCTTAATCAGGAATGTGCGACTGAGCGGGTGCAGCTTGATGACTTCCTCAGCCTCTTTATACGTCAGTCCGCATTGCATATAAGCGTCTTTGCTGGCATCAGGATTAGGCAGGAAAATCTTAGTTGGTGTCTGCTGAACAATTGCAGCTGCATTGGGAGATTTGGCCGCGTCCTCGGGAGATTGTGAATCCAAAAACATAAATTCACCCAACTTCCGGCCGGTCTTCAAGGTTTTAAGCATCAACTCGGAAGTAATATCGAAACGGTCTGCATACCAAAACTCGGCAATAACCGAAGCCAACAGACTACCTTCCTGTGCTACACGCTCCGACATGATTTCTTTCAGGTAAAACAGGTACGACAATACTGGTCCTGTTGGCTCATAATTTGTTTTCAGAATACAAGTGGCATCCATTCCTATCCGGTAGAAAGCGTCGGGATTGAAACGGTTTTGCAGGCTGTCTAGACACCATGCGTACTCCCCATTTTCGCTTCGACACCACTTTGACAAACGGGTGCGTAGCGAATTTTTGGAAGTGGAAAAAGGCAGGTTATCCAACAAAGTGCTGAAATTTCTATGCTCTGAAGCCAGCTCATACAAGGTATCTACCGCCAATTTGATCTGCCTTTCTTCCGAAGCGTCCGCACCACCGGCACACAGATTGACCAACCGGTACAGAAAACTGCGATTTTTCGGCAGATCCGGCAGTTGGAACGGATTTAACCCGCTATCCACGCCTTCTTCCAGGGCGAAATATGACCCACCCAACACTCTCACAAAAATCTCCATCCCCCTATCCAAATCCAACACAAACATATAGGGATTAAAGCGTTCCATAAAGGCCAAAACAGTCGTTTCGAGTGCCGTCTTACCTGTACCCGTCGCACCGGTAATCAGAGTATGCCCCGCTATTTTTTTACCAACCATATTGAGGTTTTTCAGGCTGTAATGCAGACTTAAATTAAACAGCGTATTGGACAGAGTTTTCAGCGGCATAACGGGGGAACCATCACCAATTGGGTTTCCCCAACTTTTACCTTGCGGGTAATTGTGCATACCGAAAACAGTGGCAAGGTTGGTAGTGGTTTTGGGAATCATGCGAGGACGTTGGCGATAGCCGGGTATTTGGCTGAAGAAGGTTGAAGGCATAGAGCCAGTCGCCCGGACAAAGCGGAAGGCATGGGCACTTAGAAATGCCGTCACAGCTGCCGAACCGTTTCTATCGGCGGCCTTTTCTGTCTTACCATAAACCACAAGAGAAGCGGAATAATCACCAAACATGGTTCTGCCTGCTGCCAGCTCCCCTTTACCGATCAGTAACTCTTCCTGCTGATCTGTTGCTTGGTCGTTGGCACTGATCAAGGCATTATTCTGTTTATTAATGGCCGTCTGCATCTCCGAATTTTCAGTAAAGACAAAACTCTGCGTCAGTGTAAATTCACAAGGCAACGAGAGAACGGGCAGCAAAACCATGATTTTGCTTTTGCCAAAGTCCTTTAAGTCATAACATGTGGCGAATTTACGGTGTTCAGCACTCCTGATTTCCAAAATATCCGTACCGAAATGTAGATCTGCCGATGGAATGACCTTATATGCCGCAGAAGCGGTTAAGGGAATTTCTTCGCGCAAGCCGCCATTGCACAAAGTACCTAAAAACTGATATGCCTCGGAGAAGATCACGCCTGAATCATTTTCATAAACCGACAAAGGCTGCGGCTCAAAGAGTGACAACCCTTTTACCATCAAGTCCAAAAGCTCTCGAGCCTCCTCAAGGCCGTCTGAAAAATCTGTATATTTCAATACGGCTGTTATGTAAAACAGGTTTTCATAGTAATTTTTGCCACCGAACTCTTTGATATAGTGTTCTGAAAATTCCTTACAAAAAGTCGAGGAAAACTCATACTTGTGATCTAAGCTGATTTCCTGTCTCTGAATTGTTGTCCACAACCCTAACCGGCTACCATACTGTTTACCAGCGGCATTAAGCACTCTTTTCAATGTTTCATTGGCAGCGATCAAATGCCCATCGTTAACACCTTCAAAAGGGATACCTTCAAATTGAAGGGTAAAACCGAAGTAGCCGCTGTCGTAATGAAAAATATGTTCAGAAACGTGCTGACTGACTTTCGGAAAAAAGTCTTGCTGCGGCGGCTGCTTCCTCAATATCTTCATTAATAAATCGGGTATAATCATCTCGGTCTCTTCCAAATTTAGTTGCAGAAATAGTTAAAGTGTCTCCGAATAAAACGGACTTCCGTCGGACAAACCACCAGTAGATTTCCAATCCTAATATCCGTATTGCCTGATCATCCCTTTTTACCAAGATGCGCAAAAAAACAATAACAGGAATACCCAATAAAAAAATGGATAGAGCTTTTAAGCCCAACAAAGGTATCAGCCCCATTGCACTAACCATCAATGCGATAAGCAAAATAAAAGCCGGTACAATCGGTACACCGGCTATCATGGCTTCGCGGGACAGTCCGTCATAGGTGCTGTATTCGGTATCTATATCGACTTCCGGTAAATTCCGCATTTTTAGTTATCCTAAGAAAAGTAGGCTTGTTTGCCCCAATCAAAGATCGCCTTGGCTATTGCCAAACTTGCACCGGCAAAGAAAATCCAGGCACATACTTCAACGACGTCTTTCAGGGTTTTATGACCCAAATAACCCCAAACAGCCGTTACAAGCATGGCCAGCCCTGCCAAAATGGCCACGATGCCGTAAAAACTCAAAATAACATCTTTAAGACTGCTCTCTGCCGAAGACAGTCCACCAGCAGCCAATGCAGCTTGTGCGCCGCCAAGCATGACGGACAACAAAAAAGCTTTAATCCATTGGCGAGTATTTTCACTTACATATTTCATACGAATCTCCAAAAAAAAACCGCCTAGAGGCGGACACACAAAAAAACTTCATATGTAATTAATCAAAAGTCACCAAATACATCCCAAGACGCATGCTGTTTAGGAGCCTGAGCATAAGCGGCTTCTAACGGTTCGGCTCGTTCTGTTTTAGCGACGGGTTTGGCTCGGGAAACCGCTTTAGTGAATGCCGTACGTGTACCAGCTACATGAGCAGGGTTCCCACTCAATTGTGCGTAGCGGTTACGAACCAAGCGCACATAATTTTGTGTCTCTCTGTATGGAGGGATACCTTTGTATTTGTCCACGGCTCCCTCTCCAGCGTTATACCCTGCAAGCATCAAGTCAATATTGCCGTTATAACGCTCACTCAAGAATTTCAAGTAACGTGTTCCAGCCATGATGTTATGTTCAGGGTTGTAGAGATACTTGGGGTTTACGCCCATCCGGGCTGCCGTTGGCGGAATCACCTGCATCAACCCACGCGCATTTTTGGGTGAAGTTGCATTCCATCGGCCACCGCTTTCACGGGCAATCACCGCCCATACTAGATTTACGTCCAAACCTTGCTTCTCCGCATGTTTTTCTACTAAATGTTGATATTGAGGATACGGGGCGGCGGAGCAGATGGCGGAATATAATGCTGCTGCCAATACGAAAATAGTCTTATTTCGTTTCAATTTACATACTCCTATGTGAAGGGTAAAAAAGCCGTCTGAAATACTTCAGACGGCATCACGATAAATGATATATAAGCATTATTTAGAGACTGGTATTAAGTTGTGGGAAGTTCTAAACTCAATGGCTCTTCAATCGTGAAATTACGAATAGGCAATGGCTCCTTTAATTTTATTTTTGGTAATTGTGGTTTGGCTTTCACGATACAAACAAAAGAACCGTCTTCAGTAAAATAAAGGATAAAAGAAGATTCGGGTTTCAATATGAAACGCCGTCGTAAAATTTGTTTTTTTCGGAAGTTCATAATTTATTCCTCTAATGGATTTTCTCAGATACCACAAAATCGAATCAAAACAACGGCGGCAGCGCGGTTTAAAATCCATCCACACTTACCAACGCAAATTGATATTACAAAAAGCCGTTACAGCTTCTATATTGTTGTCATCTATCGTCAGATATGGATGTTTCTCTTGATAAAATTTGATGCAACGGTGAAGATTCTGTTTTTGAGTGGTGGAACCATATTTGTTTGAGGTTTCAATACTTGGTCCCAAATTTACAATTAATATATATCCAATTATTCCTGCGAAAATTACTGAAGTGATAGATGCCCCTTCAAAAATAACACATAAGGAAAAAACTAAAATTACTATGGAGCTAATCGTTAAAGTGTTAAGGAAACCATAATCATTCAGCAACCATTGAATTAAATTCATTTTTTAAAATCCTCTTCAAATAATTAACGCTTTTTTACAGATAAGCTCAAAATAAAAACGAAAATTTAAACATACCCTATACGATAGGCAGGCTTAAGTTTTCGTTTTAAAAGTGTGCCGTATTTGTGCCTGAATGCACTTTAATACGGCTGTATATGACTGTAATTGCAGGCTTAACTCTTCTTTAAAAACAATTAGTTATATTTATATTCTAGGACTTTTAATCCGTTGGTCGAAGGTTCGAATCCTTCACGACCCACCAAATAAATCAACAACATAAGCCGCAATTGCTTGCGGCTTATGTTGTTTTAGACAATCTCCAATTTTACAAGGCTTTTAAAGTTTACCTTTAGGCTTTTTCGGTCTAAAAATTTTCCCAATCTTAAAAATAAGAAACCGTTTTCATTTTACAAATTTTTATCAGGCCGTCTGAAATTTCAGACGGCCTCCAAATGTTTACCAAAATTTCCTTTATACAAAGCAATATCAAACTCCCAATCCCGCTTTTCTATTTTCTTTAACAATCAACCTCTTCTCAATCATGTATCTAAGGCATTTGTATAACCGTAATTGCCGACTGTTATACTTACAATCCGCATGGAACAAAAGCATCTCCAAAGATTAACAAAGCAGTTTAGCCACTACTATGGTTATTACAGGTTCACAATAGTTTCAAGAAGTAAATTACAAACGGCATTACAAGGCAGAATAATACTGCATGTATGTTATTACCCGCGGTATATCTGCAAAAAACGGCAGCCTTAAGGCTGCCGCACTATATTAATTTATTTCTTTTATAAAGTATTTTCTAACGCTTTCAAACACCAATCCATCATACTTTGAGGCATAACACCCCACACCAGCAATAAACCTGCGTTCAATGATAAAAACACTTTAGTGGCAAAGTTGCTGCCAATCGGATGATGGTTATTTGCATTATCGAAATAAATCACCTTTACTACTCGTAAATAGTAAAACGCACCTATTAACGACATAACCACTGCGAAAACCGATAACCAAATATAGCCTTGCGATAATAATGCTTTAATAACGGCAAACTTGGCATAGAAACCCATTAACGGCGGGATACCAGCCATAGAGAACATTGCCAACAACATTAGAAAAGCATACCAAGCATTACGCTGGTTGAGCCCTGCCAGATCGTTGATATCCTCGCATTCATGTGCTTCATTAGACAACAACATCAATACGCCGAAACCTACCAAGCCCATAACCACATAAGTAATAGCGTAATACAACCCGGCGGTAAAACCGATTGCTCCGGCCATAAACGCCAACAAAATAAATCCCATGTGGCTGATTGTAGAGTACGCAAGCATGCGCTTGATGTTAGTTTGCATAATGGCAACCAAGTTACCGACTACCAACGATATAACCGCCAAAATAGCCAACATCGGAGCCCAATCCGCAGCAGTCGTTCCCAAACCGGTAACTAAAATACGGAAAGCAAACACCACAGCAGCAACTTTAGGAGCGGTACCTACAAAAGCGGCAACGGAAGTAGGCGCACCTTGGTATACATCAGGTACCCACATATGAAACGGTACGGCACCGAGTTTAAAGGCTACAGCCACCACGATAAATACCAAACCCAGTTTTAACAACCAAGTATTCGCCTCACCGTCGTAGGCATTGGCCAATACGGTGGCAAATTCAAGAGACCCTGTTGCTCCATACACCATTGAAATACCGTATAACAACAAACCGGAAGCCAATGCGCCCAGTACGAAATACTTTAAGGCGGCTTCTGCCGCTTCTGCCGAATCACGACGCAAAGCAATCATTGCATACAGTGCGAGAGATAAAAGCTCCAAACCGATATAGGCGGTCAGAAAATGGCCGGCACTTACCATTATGCTCATACCGGTTAATGCAAATAACGACAACGTATAAAATTCGCCTTTAAAAATATTGCGCACCTGATTATACGGCTTGCTGTACACAAATAAAGCAAACAATACCGCATACATAACCATTTTCGACAACTGCGACATCCCGTCGGCAATATACATCCCACTGAATGCAGACATACTGCCGGAAGCCCATACCGCCCATTGCGTAACGGCAACCGCTACGAGTGAAAGCAAGCTGAGAATGTGAGTAATATAGCGGTTTTTATCACTTACCCACAGATCAATCAGCAGCACGGTAAATAATGCCGAAAGCAAAACGATTTCAGGCATGGCAGGAATTAAATTCAAATCAGTCCAGTTCATTCACACACCTCAAATCTTGCTTTGCGCCACATGGGTAATCAAATCGTTGGCAGCTTGGTGGATTACTTCAATGAAGGCTTGCGGATACAAACCCATGCCCAGAATCGCCAACGCCAAAATAGCCAAAATAGCAAACTCACGGCAATTGATATCTTGCAGTTTTTCTACTTCGGGATTGGTAATGGCACCAAAAATCACCCGCTTGTACATCCACAACGTATAAGCGGCACCATAAATCAAAGTTAAAGCAGCCAAAGCGCCCACCCAGAAATTAACTTCTACCGCACCCATAATAACCATAAATTCACCGACAAAACCCGAGGTTGCAGGTAAACCGGCATTAGCCATCGCAAACAACATCATAAACGCAGCAAATTTCGGCATTACATTTACTACACCACCGTAATCGGCGATATTTCGCGAGTGCAGGCGGTCGTACATTACACCGATACACATAAACATGGCAGCAGAAACAAATCCGTGGGAAATCATCTGAATAACAGCACCTTTTAATGCCCAGTCATTCAAATAACCGCCCGCAAACAAAAACATACCTAAAGTGACAAATCCCATATGGCTGATGGAAGAATAAGCCACCAGTTTTTTCATGTCAGTTTGCACTAACGCCACCATACCGATGTAAATTACCGCAATCAGAGAAAGCACAATGATTGTAGGAGCAAAGAAGCGTGAAGCATCAGGCAGAATAGGCAAAACAAAACGTAAGAAACCATATGCCCCCACTTTCAATGTAATTGCCGCCAACACCATCGAACCTCCGGTAGGTGCTTCAACGTGAGCATCAGGCAACCACGTATGTACCGGCCACATCGGTACTTTCACAGCAAATGATAGGAAGAATGCGATAAACAGAAACTGCTGAACACCCAACGGAATCTGCTTCAAATTTTGGAAATCCACAATCGAGAAACTGCCGCCGATTTGATAAGACAGATAAACCAACCCTACCAACATCAGCAACGATCCGAGCAGAGTATAGAGAAACAGCTTCACTGAAGCATATACACGACGTGGGCCACCCCACATACCGATGATTAAATACAACGGAATCAGCATGCCTTCAAAGAATACATAAAACAGAATGGCATCTTGTGCAGAAAAAGCTCCGTTAATCAAACCCGACATAATCAAAAACGCCGCCATATATTGCGCCGGGCGCTTCTGAATCACTTGCCATCCGGCCAATACCACCATCAACGTGATAAAGCTGTTCAAGATGATAAACAATACCGAAATACCGTCCACACCCAAAGCATAGTTGATATTTAAAGCAGGAATCCAACTATGGAACTCGGTAAACTGATAGCCTCCGCTTAACCGGTCAAACCGGGTAAATAACGGCAGCGTTACCAAGAAACCGGCCAATGCGCCGATAAAAGCCAGCACACGGGCAATACCGGCTCGGCTATCGGAGCCGGTTGCCAATACCAGCACACCCGCTGCTATCGGCACCCATACAGCTAAACTGAGTAAGTTATCTAACATATTCATAACCTGACATTCTTAAGATTGAATTCCCACTTAACCGGCAAATAAATGCCAGAACGTCATACCGATCAACACCAACACGCCAAAAACCATTGCGGCTGCGTAAGTGTAAATAAAGCCGGTCTGCATTTTGCGGATTTGGGCGGCAACGGCACCTACTAATTTTGCCGAACCGTTTACAATACCGTTATCAATAATGGCGGTATCACCTACTTTCCAGAAGAAATTACCCAATGCACGGCTGCCTTTGGCAAATACATTAAAGTAAATCGTATCCAAGTAGTATTTGTTATCAAGCAACTTGTAAACCGGGCTGAAAGCGGCAGCAATCTTTGCAGGCAAATGCGGCGCTTTAACATACAGAATCCAAGCACTAACTACACCGGCAACCGCTAAATACAACACCGGAGTGTGCAAACTATGTGCAACCATCGCCAACGGGCCGTGAAACTCTTCTTTCAAGAGAGCCATTGTCGGGTGGACTTCATGATTCACGAAAATCACATCTTTGAAAAAATCGCCATAGAGCATGGGTTCAATTGCAATATAACCAATGATTACCGACGGAATGGCCAGCAAAATCAACGGCAACGTAACCACCCATGGGCTTTCATGCGGATTGTCGTTTTTCCCTAAACCGTGATGGTGTCCGTCATCGTGGTGTTCATCATGATGCTCAGGAAGTTCACGCCATTTTTCTTTACCGTGGAATACCATAAAGTATTGGCGGAATGCGTAAAACGCCGTTACAAACACACTGGCAAGCACGGCGAAGTAGGCAAACCCGCTCCCCGGCAAAGTGCTGGCATGGGCTGCTTCAATAATAGAATCTTTAGAATAGAAGCCGGCAAAAAACGGGGTACCGATTAATGATAAGTTACCAATTAACATGGTAATCCAAGTAATCGGCATGTACTTTTTCAAATTACCCATATGGCGCATATCTTGATCGTGATGCATGCCGATGATAGTGCTACCTGCGGCCAAAAACAGTAAGGCTTTAAAAAAGGCGTGCGTCATTACATGGAACATAGCAATCGAATAAGCCGATGCGCCCAGAGCGACCGTCATATAGCCCAATTGCGACAAAGTAGAATAAGCAACCACACGTTTGATGTCGTTTTGAATCGTACCTAAGAAGCCCATAAACAACGCAGTAATCGCACCGACCACCATGATTACACTCAGTGCGGTTGAGCTCATCTCATACATCGGAGACATGCGCGACACCATGAACAAACCGGCGGTTACCATGGTTGCCGCATGAATCAATGCGGAAATTGGTGTCGGGCCTTCCATAGAATCAGGCAACCACACATGCAGAGGAAACTGTGCCGATTTACCCATTGCTCCTACAAACAGCAACAAGCAGGTAACCGTCATCAACGACCATTCCATTCCGGGAAACAGTTGGATAGTGGCATTCTGCACATTCGGCAGATAAGCAAACACATCCGCATAACGCAAACTACCGCCGAAATAAGCCAATACCAAACCGATACCCAACAAGAAACCGAAGTCACCCACGCGGTTTACTAAAAAGGCTTTCAGATTGGCAAAAATTGCGCTTTCCCGTTTGAAGTAGAAACCGATCAACAGATAAGACACTAAGCCGACGGCCTCCCATCCGAAGAAAAGCTGAATAAAGTTATTACTCATCACCAACATCAGCATACTGAAAGTGAATAATGAGATATAACTGAAAAAACGTTGGTAGCCTACTTTTTCATCATGCATATAGCCAATGGTATAGATATGCACCATCAAAGATACGCTGGTTACCACCACCATCATCATGGCAGTAAGGGTGTCTACCAAAAAACCGACTGAAAAATCCAAGCCGCCCATGGTTAACCATGTGTACACATTCTCATCAAAGCGGGTACGTGTACCATTGAGGAAACCATACAATACCCAACCCGATAAGACGGTGGAGATTCCCACACCTAAAATGGTTACGGTGTGTGCTCCGGCCCGGCCGATTTGCTTTCCAAACAGCCCGGCCAACAGCGATCCTGCCAACGGAATCAAGGCAATCGCCAGATATAAGTTCATCTCACTCATTATTGCTTATTCTCCCGATTAACCTTTAAGGCTGTTCAAATCGGCCACATTGATTGTGTTACGGTTACGGAACACCAACACCATAATAGCCAAACCGATGGCGGATTCAGCAGCAGCTACCGTCAATACGAAAAATACGAAAATCTGGCCGGCGGTATCACCCAAATGCTGTGAAAATGCGATGAAATTAAAATTAACCGCCAATAACATCAGCTCAATCGACATCAGCAGAATCAGCACGTTTTTACGGTTCATAAAAATGCCCATAGCACTGATACCGAAGAGAAGCGCAGCCAAAACCAAGTAATGCGTCAAGGTAATCATACTTTGCCCTCCTCTTCTTCTTGGCCGTCTGAAACTTCTTTTTCTTCAGACGGCACTACAGCTTCCATTTTTACCATGCGGAAACGGCCTTCTTTGGCGCTTACTTTGACTTGATCGGCAGGATTAATATAGCGCGGGTTATAAGTTTTACGGTGTACCAAAGCAATGGCGGCAATCATACCCAGCACCAACAAAACACCGGCCAACTCAAACGGCAACAGATATGTCGTATAAATCTGGCTGCCTAAATCACGAATATTATTGTAATCGGCAGGGATATCCTTCATTGCACCGAAAGCGGCCAAATTGGTTTTCGGGTTCACCAAAATCAAAATCAGCGCAACGGCCATCAATACGCCGACCAAACCGGCAACGGGAGCATGCCGCCAGAAGCCGGCACGCATTTCCTCAATATCGATGTTCAACATCATAACCACGAACAAGAACAACACCATTACCGCACCGACATACACCAGCACCAAAGTAATGCCCAAAAACTCCGCTTGCATCAACATCCAAATCATGGCACTCGTACTGAAAGTCAGCACCAGATAGAGTGCGGCATGCACGGGGTTTTTTACCGTTACGGTTTT
This sequence comes from Neisseria animaloris, assembly GCF_900637855.1. Lineage (NCBI taxonomy): Bacteria > Pseudomonadati > Pseudomonadota > Betaproteobacteria > Neisseriales > Neisseriaceae > Neisseria > Neisseria animaloris. The sequence continues at coordinate 1,602,140 of NZ_LR134440.1, read as the reverse complement.
TAACGCACCGAAAAGCACGATAGCTGCCAACACATAGAACAGAATGGTCGTAAAAGTCATCTTTCTGCTCCTCTAACGATACGGTGCATCAGCCGCTTTACGTTTGGCGATTTCATTTTCGTATTTATCGCCAATCGCCAGCAGCATAGGTTTGGTGTAATACAGATCGCCACGTTTCTCACCGTGGTATTCGAGAATATGGGTTTCCACAATGGCATCGGTCGGGCAGGCTTCTTCGCAAAAGCCGCAAAAAATGCACTTGGTCAAATCGATATCGTAACGGGTGGTACGGCGGCTGCCGTCTTCGCGTTGCTCCGATTCGATATTAATCGCCATTGCCGGGCAAACCGCTTCGCACAGTTTGCAGGCAATGCAGCGCTCTTCCCCGTTCGGATAGCGACGCTGGGCATGCAGGCCGCGGAAACGCACGGATTGCGGCGTTTTTTCTTCGGGGAACATAATGGTTTCTTTGCGGGCGAAAAAGTTTTTGAGCGTAACACCCATGCCTTTTACCAATTCGCCTAGCAGGAAGGTTTTGACTAAATTTGCCATAATTACACCCTACCCTATTGTTGCGGATAGCTTTCTTTTAATTAAAAATTTATCTTGGTTAATAAAAAACTGTTTATTAAACAAATCACTTCCATAATATTTCTTCAAAAATTTTTCTGCATAAAAATTCAACCGACTGCCGTCAAATGCTTCGTTCTATTCATCGTGCCAATTTCAATATTCTAATTGCACCTAAAATTACCCATGCAAATACAATGACACCAACAATCAAATCTGGATAGGGTGATTGCCACCATAATACCAAAGCACCTGCCACAATCACTCCCAAATTTACCAATACATCATTAGAAGTAAAAATCATACTAGCCTGCATATGTTCTTCTTGACTACCATTTTGGCGCAATAAATACAAACACACTACGTTAGCCATTAAAGCCAAACATGACACCCACATCATCATTTTAAAATCAGGTAACATCTCAAAATCCCAAAATCGTTTTAACACTTCTATAAGACCCATTACAGCTAAAGTTATCTGAAACCACCCAGCCCAATACGCAATATTTTTCTTATAAATCGTACTTTTACCCACAGCCAATAAAGCCATAAAATAAACTAAGCTGTCTGCCAACATGTCCAAACTATCTGCTATCAAACCTACTGAGTGTGACCACCACCCTGCAATACTTTCAATCAGAAAGAACACAAAATTAATGACTAACACCACATACAACAACTTTTTCTGTTGTTGCTCAACAGGAATCTCTACTGAATCAACCCGCGTGTGCTCAATACATTGAATGTCCCAACCCAATGTTTGTAGATGTTCTAAAACAGATTTACCACCATCTTCATGGTACACCGTTAAAGTTTTATTTGATAAATTAAACTGAAGTTTTTTAACTTCAACCACATCATCTAATTTCATGCGAATTAACTGCTCTTCACAAGAACAATCCATTTGTGCGATACGAAAAACAGTTTTTTGTAAAACCATATTTCCTCTCCACATGATAAATAACTAATCTATCAATACACAAAAGCACCTTCAGCTTTGTTATTTTGCAATCTTTTTCAATAGAAAAAAACACACTCTCTTGTCTCAAGATACTTATTACATACGATTAACGGTAAGCTTTCAAATTTCAATGTAATCTCATCAACTACGACCATAGGCTTAGGGGCGAAATCATCCACAAACCGAGCAATACGATGCACACAAAAGTTACCGGAATCAGCACTTTCCAGCCCAAGCGCATAATTTGGTCGTAACGGTAACGCGGGAAAGTGGCACGAATCCACAAATAGCCGTAAAGGATAAAGGCCATTTTCAAGAACATCCAAAATGCGCTCGGCGTACCGATAATACCCCAGCTTTGCGGGAACGGAGACAGCCAACCGCCTAAGAACATGATGGCGGTAAGCGCACCGATCAGAATCATGAAAATATATTCGGCAAGGAAGAACAGGGCAAATGCAAAGCCCGAATACTCCACATGGAAACCGGCCACGATTTCCGACTCGCCTTCGGCAACGTCGAACGGTGCACGGTTGGTTTCGGCTACGGCGGAAATCAGATACACGATGAATACGGGGAACAAAGCAAACCAGTTCCAAGAGAAAATCGAACCGCCGGCAATGCCTTGGGCTTGGCTGGCAACAATTTCTTTGAAATTCATGCTACCCGAAACCATTACCACACATACCAATGCCGCACCCATGGCAATTTCGTAAGAAATGGTTTGGGCTGAAGAACGCATGGCACCTAAGAATGAATATTTGGAGTTGGAAGCCCAACCCGCAATGATCACACCATACACCGATAAAGAGGTAATCATCAGAATATACAGCAAACCCGCATCCACATTGGTCAGCAGCCATTCATCAGAAAACGGAATCACCGCCCAAGCTGCAAACGCAGGCATCAGCGACATCATCGGGCCGATATAAAACAACGCTTTATTCGACAGTTTGGGGCGGGTAACTTCTTTAAACAGCAACTTCAACACGTCGGCAAACGGCTGAATCAAACCAAACGGGCCGGTTACGTTAGGGCCGACGCGCAGCTGCATATAGCCGATTACCTTACGCTCGAAGTAGGTAAGATAAGCCACCGTCAAAATCAACGGGATCAAGATAATCACGATTTTCAGCACAATCGAAACGATTAAGCCGATCTCATTACCCAACAAGGCTTGGAACCATTCCTGCATGATTAACCCCGCGTCAGTTCGATAGTGTTCATCAACGCACCCGACGCAGCATTTTCAGAATGCAGCGGCAGATACACAACATTTTCAGGCAGGCCCGCATCGGCGCTTACACGCACACCAACCGCCGCGCTGCCCTGCCCTGCCTGCACGGCCTCGCCGTCTTGCAAACCCAAAGCAGCCAAGGTGTTAGGATGAATACGGGCGGCAGGCACTTGTGCATGTGAAGTCGCTTGCAACGGAGCGGAGCGGCGCACAATCGCATCGGTATGGTAGATGCCCACACCGCCTACGCGCACCAAACCGGAGGCCGTCTGAACGGCTTCGCCTTGCCAAGTGCTGCGGTTGTTGAGTTTTTCAGGCAGGCTTTCTTTGTTTACCGCTTCTCTCAACACTTGCTCGCTGCTGTCGTATTCGAAGCCTTCCAGCTCGAACACATTGCCCAGCACACGCAAAACTTTCCACAACGGACGCGAATCGGCAAAGCCTTTTACCACACCGTGGAACGATTGCAGACGGCCTTCCATGCTGATGAAGCTGCCCGATGTTTCAGTAAACGGCGCGATCGGCAACATCACATCGCACACTTCGCGCAAGGTTTCGCTTTCAAACGGCGTAAATGCCATCACGCTTTGGGCTTGCTTCAATGCATCGACCGCTTTACCGCCGTTCGCAACGTCGATTTCAGGTTCTACATTCAGCAGCAATACCGCTTTTTTCGGTTGCGCCAACATTTCTTGAATGCTGTTGCCGCGGTTCACGCCCAACACATCCGCACTCACGCTGTTGGCGGCTTGCGGCAGAACACCCAAAACCGCACCGGTGGCATCGGCCAATTCCTGAGCGGCAGCATAAACCGCCGCATAATCGGGGTGGTTTTGCACTTCGGCACCCAACACGATTGCCGCTTTTTCGGCATTTTTCAGGCTACCTGAAACAGCGTTTTCAAGGTCTTGCGCCATGTTTTTCAGACGGCCTGCCCATTCGTTCGGGTGCACGGCTTCTTGTGCCAGCAGGGGCATATGCAGCTCTTCTTTGCTGCTGGCAATGATGCTCAACGCCATGTAAGACTTAGCGGCGCGGCGCAAACGGGCAGTCAGCAGCGGTTGTTCTTTGCGCAGATTCGCGCCCACAACCAGCACGGCATCGGCATTGCCCAAACTTTCAATGCTTTGACCCAGCCATTGTGCACCTTTCAAGCTGCCCGCAAGGCGGCTGTCTTGCTGCATCAAGCGTGTGTCGAAATGCTTGATATTGAGGCCGTCTGAAAGTTTTTTGGCCAGATACAGCTCTTCAACGGTATTCATCGGGTTGGCCCAAATACCTACCGCATCTTGGCCGTCTTCTTTTTGAATGCAATCTAAGGTTTTACGCACATATTCGAGCGCGGTTTGCCAATCCACTTCATGCCATTGGCCGCCGTGTTTGATTTTCGGGGTTTTCAGACGGCTTTCGTGATACAGGCCTTCGTAGGCGAAGCGGTCGCGGTCGGAAATCCAGCATTCGTTCACGGCTTCATTTTCCAACGGCAACACGCGGCGTACGGTGTGGTCTTTGGTTTGCACGATTAAATTGCTGCCCAAAGCATCATGTGCGGAAATGGTTTTGCGGCGGCTCAATTCCCAAGAGCGGGCATCGTAGCGGAACGGTTTGCTGGTTAAGGCACCCACCGGACACAAATCAATCACGTTGCCGGACAACTCGGTTTCCACCGCTTTGCCGATAAACGGCATGATTTCGGAAAACTCGCCGCGATTGGCCATAGCGATTTCCTGCAAACCGGCAATCTCTTCGGTAAAGCGCGCACAGCGGGTACAGTGGATACAGCGGCTCATTTCTTCCGCCGACACCAACGGCCCCATATCTTTAGGCACAACCGAGCGTTTTTCTTCTTGGTAACGGCTTGACGATTTACCGTAACCCACGGCCAAATCCTGCAACTGACACTCACCGCCTTGGTCGCAAATCGGGCAATCCAGCGGGTGGTTGATGAGCAGAAATTCCATCACGCCTTCCTGCGCCTGCTTGGCCTTGGCGGAATGGGTATGCACCACCATGCCGTCTGTTACCGGCGTGGCACAGGCAGGCAAGGGTTTGGGGGCTTTTTCCACCTCCACCAAGCACATGCGGCAGTTGGCGGCAATGGATAATTTTTTGTGGTAGCAGAAATGCGGGATATAAGTGCCCAGCTCGTGCGCCGCTTCCATTACGGTCGCACCCTGCTTGACTGCAATCTGTTTACCGTCGATTTCAATTTGTAACATGGTGTGTTTCCTAGTTACGGTTTTATTAAAAACTTAAATGAGGCCGTCTGAAATGCTGTTTTTATACGTTTACCAAGTTTTCAGACAGGTATTTTGTTTTTCGGCTATGTTTCAGGTAGCCTGTTTTTCAATTCCTACTTCATTAATCAATTTAAAGCTTCAAAGCCAACTTTCGCCTGAGTGAAAGAAAATCAGTTTAAGTAGGTTGGGTTGTTAAACCCAACGTTTCAGACGGCCTGATGTTTGTGTTGGGTTTTACAACCCAACCTACTCTACTTATGGTTCAATTGGTGCATTATTAAACTCAATGTATAAGTCTTCCTGAGCATCAACTACATCGGGTACAACATCTCTCCAATTATCAGTTTGGAATCTATTCAATTGATTATCAACTTGCTGAGACTTATATTTGAGCTCTTCAATATGCTGATTCATATCCTCTTGGTATTGCTCATAATCTGAAACCTGCTGTCGTAATTTTTCAATTTCAGCTTCTTGAGCCTCAGCTTCGTGAGCATTCAACTCATTTTCATATTGTATATTCTGATGATAATCATCGTTGTATATTTGATCATCAGAAGAATAACGCCCACCACCACCTCCACAAGCACACAAAAAGACCACGGCAATATATATTAATAAATGTTTGAATAATTTCATTTCACTTCGAAAATTTCTAACACCACTTATGCTCTTTAGCCGGTTTGCCATGCTCGATATAGTGTTCAAACTCGTGGCGGAAATGCTTGGTAAAGCTGCGCACGGGGAATACGGCGGCATCGGCCAAGGCGCAGATGGTGCGGCCGGCCATGTTGTTGCCGACCGAATCGAGCAAGTCCAAATCTTCGGGGCGGCCTTTGCCTTCGGCAATGCGGTGCACCACGCGGTATAACCAGCCGGTACCTTCGCGGCAGGGAGTACATTGGCCGCAGGATTCTTCGTGGTAGAAGTAGCTCAAGCGTTCAAGCGCTTTGACCATGCACACGTCTTCGTCCATCACGATAATCGCGCCCGAACCGAGCATGGAACCTGCTTTGGCGATGGAATCGTAATCCATGTTCAAGGTCATCATCACTTCGCCGGGCAATACAGGCGCTGACGAACCGCCGGGAATCACGGCTTTGAGTTTTTTGCCGTCTTTCATGCCACCGGCCATTTCCAACAATTTGGCAAACGGCGTACCTAACGGCACTTCGTAGTTGCCGGGGCGTTCAACGTGGCCGGAAATGGAAAACAGCTTGGTGCCGCCTGCGTTTTCGATGCCTTTGTCGGCAAAAGTCTGTCCGCCGTCACGGATAATGAACGGCACCGAAGCAAAGGTTTCGGTATTGTTGATGGTGGTGGGTTTTCCGTACAGGCCGTATGAAGCGGGGAACGGCGGTTTGAAACGCGGTTGGCCTTTCTTGCCTTCGAGCGATTCCAGCAATGCGGTTTCTTCGCCGCAGATATATGCGCCGTAACCGTGGGCGGCAAACAGCTCGAAGCTGAAATCCGTTCCCATGATGTTTTTACCCAAGAAACCGGCTTGGCGGGCTTCGGCTAAAGCTTCTTCAAAACGCTGGTAACCTTCGAAGATTTCGCCGTGGATATAGTTATAGCCTGCTTCCGCACCCATTGCGTATCCGGCAATGATCATGCCTTCAATCAACGCATGGGGGTTGAAGTTGATGATGTCGCGGTCTTTGAATGTGCCGGGTTCGCCTTCATCGGTGTTGCAGACGACGTATTTCGCACCGGGGAAGGAACGGGGCATAAAGCTCCATTTCAAACCGGTGGGGAAGCCCGCACCGCCACGGCCGCGCAAGCCCGAAGTTTTGACTTCGGCAATCACGTCGTCTTGCGACATGTTTTCAGTCAGGATTTTACGCAGCGCTTGGTAGCCGCCGCGCGCTTGGTATGCTTCCAAGTGCCAACAGTCGGGATTACGGGTATCGACGTTTTCAAAAATCACGCCTGATTGGAAAATAGCCATTTGCTTAGCCCTAATCGGTTAATCTTCTTCAATCTTTTGTTTAGCCGCCCAACCGCCTGATGCGGTTATGCGCTGATATTTTTTACATGCCTGTCTGAAGGGTTTTCAGACGGCCTTTCAGGTAGCCCTTACTGCAATTCCGCCAATTTTTGCTCAATCGCTTCTTCAGTCATAAAACTGCACATTTTGTGGTTGTTTACCAGCATCACGGGGGCATCGCCGCATGCGCCCATGCACTCGCCTTCCATTAAGGTATAGAGGCCGTCTGAAGTGGTTTCGCCAAAGCCGATGCCGAGTTTCTGTTTCAGGTATTCGGCTGCATTCACACCGCCGCGCAGGGCGCAAGGCAGGTTGGTGCAGACGGTGAGTTTGTATTTGCCTACGGGGGCGAGGTCGTACATATTGTAGAAAGTGGCGACTTCGTAAGCGGCTGCCGGTGCGATGCCGACATAATCGGCCACAAACTCTATGGTTTCGGGCGTGAGCCAGCGTTTTTCTTCTTGGGCAATGCGTAATGCGCCCATGATGGCGGAACGGCGTTGGTCGGCAGGGTATTTCGCCAATTCAACATCTATCAGTTTTAAAGATTCTGCGGATAACATTATCGGTCTACCTCTCCGAATACGATGTCTTGCGTACCGATGATGGCTACCACGTCGGCCAACATGTGGCCGCGTGCCATTTCGTCCATGCCTTGCAGGTGGGCAAAGCCGGGCGCACGGATTTTCAGGCGGTAAGGTTTGTTGGCGCCGTCTGAAATCATATAAATGCCGAACTCGCCTTTGGGGTGCTCGACTGCGGCATAGGTTTCGCCTTCGGGCACGTGCATGCCTTCGGTAAACAGTTTGAAGTGGTGAATCAAGTCTTCCATACCCATTTTCATTTCGGTACGTTTGGGCGGCGCGACTTTGTGGTTATCGACAATCACGGGACCGGGGTTGGCTTTGAGCCATTGCACGCACTGTTTGATAATGCGGTTAGATTCGCGCATTTCGTTGATACGGCACAGATAGCGGTCGTAGCAGTCGCCGTTTACGCCGACGGGAATATCGAAATCAACGTTGGCATAGGCATCATAAGGGGCTTTTTTGCGGATATCCCATTCGATGCCCGAACCGCGCAGCATCACGCCGGTAAAGCCTTTTTGCAGGGCGCGTTCGGGCGAAACCACGCCGATGCCGACGGTACGCTGTTTCCAAATACGGTTGTCGGTGAGCAGGCTTTCGTATTCGTCTACACAACCGGGGAAGCGTTCGGTAAAGGCCTCGATAAAATCGAGCATGGTGCCTTCGCGGGCTTCGTTGAGCTTTTTCAGCACTTTGGCATTGCGGAATTTGCTCGATTCGTATTTAGGCATGAAGTCGGGCAAATCGCGATATACACCACCGGGGCGGAAGTAGGCCGCGTGCATACGGGCGCCGGATACGGCTTCGTATAAGTCCATCAACTCTTCGCGCTCGCGGAAAGCATAGAGAAACACAGTCATCGCGCCGATATCGAGCGCATGGGAACCGATACCCATCAGGTGGTTCAGAATGCGGGTTACTTCGGCAAACATCACACGGATGTATTGGGCGCGGATAGGGACTTCGACTCCGGTCAGTTTTTCTACTGCCAAACAATACGCCTGCTCGTTGACCATCATGGAAACGTAGTCCAAGCGGTCCATATAAGGCAGGGCTTGCAGGTAGGTGCGGGTTTCGGCCAGTTTTTCGGTACCGCGGTGCAAAAGGCCGATATGCGGGTCGGCACGGACGATGGTTTCGCCTTCCAGCTCCAAAATCATACGCAATACGCCGTGCGCGGCAGGGTGCTGCGGGCCGAAGTTGATGGTGTAGTTTCTTAATTTATTAGCCACCGTAGTTCTCCTCGCGGACGATGCGCGGGGTAATTTCGCGCGGCTCGATGGTTACGGGTTGGTAAATCACGCGTTTCTCGGCTTCGTCGTAACGCATTTCTACATAGCCTGAAATCGGGAAATCTTTGCGGAAAGGATGGCCGACAAAACCGTAGTCGGTGAGAATGCGGCGCAAATCGGGGTGGTTGTTGAACAGAATACCGAACAGGTCGAAGGCTTCGCGTTCGTACCAATCGGCGCTGTTGTAAATATCGGTAACGGAATCGACAACAGGAAAATCGTCATCTGCCGCCCACACGCGCACACGGATGCGTTGGTTGTTTTTGATAGACAGAAGCTGGCTGACTACGGCAAAGCGTTTGCCTTCCCAAACTTCGTTTTTATACGTGCTGTAATCCACTCCGCACAAATCAACCAACTGCTCGAAATGCAGTTCTTCATGGTCGCGCAGAATGTTCATTACTTCCGAATAATCTTTTGCCGCACATTCGACCGTTACTTCATTCAAAGCCAGAATAACTTTGGAGGCTTTATCGCCCAGAATACGGGTAGCGGTTTCGTGCAAGGTTTTTACATTTGCCATAATGCCCTCCTAATCCCGTGCAATCGTTGATGTGCGTTTGATTTTTTGTTGGAGCTGAATCAAACCGTAAATCAATGCTTCGGCTGTCGGCGGGCAACCGGGCACATAAACGTCTACCGGTACGATGCGGTCGCAACCACGCACCACTGAGTAAGAATAGTGGTAGTAACCGCCGCCGTTGGCACAAGACCCCATCGACAACACCCAGCGGGGCTCGGCCATCTGGTCGTATACGCGGCGCAAGGCGGGTGCCATTTTGTTGCACAGGGTACCGGCCACAATCATCAAATCGGACTGCCGCGGAGAGGGTCGGAAAATAATCCCGAATCGGTCGAGGTCGTAACGCGACGCACCAGCCTGCATCATTTCAACCGCGCAGCAAGCCAAACCGAACGTTACCGGCCACAACGAGCCAGTACGCATATAGTTGAGCACAGTATCTGCACTGGTGGTAATGAAACCTTTTTTCAAAACGCCTTCTATTCCCATTCTAAAGCGCCTTTTTTCCATTCATAAACAAAACCTATCGTGAGAATCACGATAAACACGAACATCGACCAGAAACCGAATGCGCCCAAATCTTTGAACACAACTGCCCACGGAAACATGAAAGCGATTTCCAAATCAAAAAGAATAAATAAGATTGCAACCAGATAGTAACGCACGTCGAATTTCATACGCGCATTTTCAAAAGCTTCAAAGCCGCATTCAAAGGGGGCATCTTTTTCCGCATAGTGCCGTTTCGGACCGAGCAGATTACCCAAAACGAGAAACACTACACCGGCAATCAGGCCGACGAGAATAAAAACGAATACGGGAAAATAATTAGCCAACATGGTTTGTACCTAAAGTGTTAACATGAAAATGCTGGTAAAACGCTTTTTCATTGTAGCGAATTTCAGGAATGTTTAAAAGTTGAAGTATTAAAAAAATCCTTGAAAAACCTAATAATTTCAAACTCTTCATGATAACGATTATCATTAATTCAATTTAATCATTAACAAAACGGCATCATTTTAAAGTTTACAAATCGTTATTTCGGCCTCGATAGCCTTTACTGTGATTAAAATATAATTAACTTTTCTTAATACTTGAATTCATGCCTCAAATCTTTGTTTTAACGAAATTTAATTGCAATGTAGCGATATGTAGTCTAAGTAGCTTTCCATCGCGTCTGACAGCCATTTTGTAAAAATAGAAATTACATAAAAATCAAAACTTTAAATTATTCACATATTAATTACTACAATACCAAACACTGAGGCCGTCTGAAACTTTTATTCAGACGGCCTCTTTTCACACTACTTCTTATTACTATTGATTACCCTATGTGGTCTGCCAAAAATCCGCCGCTTTGGTGCGCCCACAGTTTGGCATACAAACCGTTTTTCTCCAGCAATTCGGCATGGCTGCCCTCTTCGACGATACGTCCTTTATCAAGCACAATCAGTCTGTCCATAGCGGCAATGGTGGATAAACGGTGGGCGATGGCGATCACGGTTTTGTTTTCCATCATCTTATCCAAACTTTCCTGAATCGCCGCTTCCACTTCGGAATCCAGTGCGCTGGTGGCTTCGTCGAGCAGCAGAATCGGTGCATCTTTCAGCATCACGCGGGCGATGGCGATGCGCTGCCGCTGGCCGCCTGAAAGTTTCACGCCTCTTTCGCCCACATGTGCATCGTATCCCCTGCGGCCTTTGGCATCGGAAAGATTAGGGATGAAATCGGCGGCTTCGGCTTTTTCGGCAGCCTGATACATTTCTTCTTCGGTGGCATCGGGTCGGCCGTAAACAATGTTGTCGCGCACGGAGCGATGCAGCAGGCTGGTATCTTGTGTTACCAAGCCGATTTGGGCGCGCAGGCTTTCTTGGGTAATGTCGTTGATACTTTGGCCGTCGATGGTGATGGCACCGCTTTGCGGTTCGTAAAAGCGCAACAACAGATTAACGATGGTCGATTTACCGGCACCGGAACGCCCGATCAAACCGACTTTTTCGCCCGGTTTGATGTGCAGGTTAAAGCCGTTGAGCAATGGTTTGCCTACTTCGTAAGAAAAATCGACATGCTCGAAACGGATGTCGCCATGCTCCACTTTCAACGGCAGTGCGGCCGGTTTGTCTAAAATGGTTTGCGGTTTAGACAAAGTAACCATGCCGTCATTCACGGTGCCGATGTTTTCAAACAAACGGGCCGATTCCCACATGATGTATTGCGACAACCCGTTCACGCGCAAAGCCATGGCGGTGGCGGTGGCAATCGCGCCTACCCCGACCTGCCCGTTCTGCCACAGCCAAATGCCTAAAGCGGTGGTGGACAAGGTGAGCGACGTACTCACAATAAAATTACAAGTCGACAGCAAAGTCGCCAAACGCATTTGTGCATGCACCGTTACCATGAATTCCTGCATCGACTGCTTGGCATAACCTGCCTCTCGCGCACCATGCGAAAACAGTTTAACTGTGGTGATATTGGAATAGGCATCGGTAATGCGGCCGGTCATCAACGAGCGGGCATCTGCCTGACGCTGTGCCGTTTTCGCCAACTTGGGAATCAGCACGCGCATCACGGTGCCAAACGCGATAATCCAACACACGAACGGCAGCAGCAGCCAGCCGTCGAACGCCGCCAGAATCACGCCCGAGCTGATGAAATACACCAGCACATAAACCACCATATCGGCCAGCGTCATCACCGTATCGCGCACCGCCAGCGCGGTTTGCATCACTTTGGCCGAAACCCGTCCGGCAAATTCGTCCTGATAAAACCCAAGGCTCTGCCCCAGCATCAGGCGGTGGAAATTCCAGCGCAGGCGCATCGGAAACACGCCTTGCAAAGTTTGCAGGCGCACGTTCGACGCAACGAAATGCCAAAACACGGCAAACACCATCAGCGCGGCCATGCCCGTTAATGCCCGGCCTTTTTCCGCCCACAGAGTTTGCGGCGTGTATGCGCCCAGCCAATCGACCACTTTGCCCATAAATTGAAACAGTAGGGCTTCCATGATGCCAATGCCTACAGTCATCAGAGCCAGCACCAAAATCCAACCGCGCATGCCTTCCATGCTGCCCCAAAGGAAAGGCCATAAGCCTTTCGGCGGCGTAGCCGGTGCATTGTCGGGATAAGGGTCGATACGGGATTCGAACCAGTCAAATATTTTCTTCATCATACTTTCACTGCTTAATCATAACGGCTTGCGGTTTTTTCAGACGGCCTCAGCGGTTTAAACACCCGATAGGCCGTCTGAAAACTATTTCAACAAATTCTTCAAAGCCAAACGCACGCCTTCGCTCACATCCGTGCCTGCCGCAATGCCTTTTACCGCGGCTTTGGCTTCACGCTCGTTGTAGCCCAAGGCCAAAAGCGTGCTGACGATATCGTCGGTTTCGTCCGGCGCGGCAGCGGGGGCGAACAGGCCGGTGGCGGTTTGTTCCGACACCAGTTTGCCGCGCAGTTCGAGCACCATGCGTTCGGCGGTTTTTTTGCCGATGCCGGGCGCGGAAGAAAGCCGTTTCACATCTTCCTGAGCCACAGCCTGCGCCAGTTCGTCCGAAGTCATGGCCGACAAAATACCCAATGCGGTTTTGGCCCCTATGCCGCTTACCTTAACCAACTGGCGGAACGTGGCGCGTTCGGCGGCCGAGGCAAATCCGAACAGCAGATGCGCATCTTCGCGCACCACAAGCTGGGTATAGAGCTGCACGGTTTCGCCAAGCGGCGGCAGCAGATAAAAAGTCTGCATCGATACATCGACTTCGTAACCCACCCCGTTGACATCAATCACGATTTGCGGAGGTGTTTTTTCGATGAGTTTACCGGTGAGTCTGCTGATCATGGTTGCTTCCGTTCGGTATTGTGGGATATGGCTGTGGAACTGAACTTTCCACAGTTACCGCAAATAAACTTAACTACAGCATTACTGCCTTGTATCAAAAATAAGTTTATTTGCCATATAAAAATCATGGGGGCCGTCTGAAAGCTTTTTCAGACGGCCCCGCATTATACACCGCACAAACAAAACGGCCTGCATAATGCAGGCCGTCTGAAAACAAAATTAAATAGCTGCGGACACCCGGCTTCTTGCATCGTCGGCATGTTCCTGACGGTTGAACGGACCCATTTTGACAACATAACTGTCGGCCTGTTTTTCCATAACCACCTTTTGCTCCATATCTGCCGATTTCAAACGGCTGCCGGCGCGTTTCACATAATCGCGGGCTTCGGCTTTGGTATCGAAACTTTTCAGATTCACATAGATACTGCGGGCATCGGCCTGTGCAAAGTTTTCGGCTTTTTGGCCGCCCGGCAGGATTTGCTCCACACGCACCTTTGCCGTGCCTTTGTGGATGAAGCCCAATTTTTGGGCAGCAGCCTTGGACACATCCACCACACGACTACCGTGGAACGGGCCGCGGTCGTTGATGCGTACTACCACGCTTTTACCGTTAGCAAGATTGGTAACACGGGCATAACTGGGAATCGGCAGGGTTTTATGCGCGGCAGTCATCGCGTGCATATTGTAACGCTCGCCGCTGGAAGTTTTACGGCCGTGGAATTGGCCACCATACCATGATGCCTTACCGGTTTGGCTGAAGGAAGATACTTTTTTTAACGGGGTGTAGCGTTTGCCGGCCACTTTGTAGCTCATATTGGCGGCACGATTCAGTTTTTCGGCTTTTACAACGGCATCCGCGTTGGCGTTACCACTGAAAACCAGTCCTAATGAAAGAGCGGCAAATACGCCGGTAAAGAAAGTATTTTTGGCTTGAGTCAAAACAAATTCCAATTCTCGAGTTGATAACGCTGCGCTTCGGGAATCCGAAGCATTTTCAGGCGGCCTGTTACAAACCGCCCTGATAGTCGTGCTGCCGCCACGCTTCAAACAACATCACGGCAACGGTATTCGATAAATTCATGCTTCTGCTGCCGGGCATCATCGGCAAGCGCAATTTTTGTTCCGCAGGCAGGCTGTTGAGAATTTCAGCCGGCAGGCCGCGGGTTTCGGGGCCGAACAAAAACACATCCCCCGCTTCAAACTCCGCTCGGTCGGGGCGGGCGCTGCCTTTGGTGGTTAGCGCGAAAATGCGCCGCCCTGCCAGAGTTTGCAAACAATCGTCGAAATTTTCATGAACGGTCAACTTGGCAAACTCATGGTAATCCAGCCCTGCCCGTTTCATCTTGCTTGAGTCCAGCGGAAAACCGAGCGGCTTGACCAAATGCAGATCCGCGCCGGTATTGGCGCACAAACGGATAATGTTGCCCGTATTGGGCGGTATTTCAGGCTGGTATAAAACAACCGTAAACATTGGGAACCTTTTATTGTTTATTTTGTCTTCTTTTGTAAATGTCTGTTGCGCCTGCTCTTAAAGATTCGGAAATACTGTTCCCTTTGAAAGCCGTTCCGTATGCCGCACAAAAAGCGCAACCGACGACAAAATGACAGATAGGTTCTATAAATCAAATATTTAAGAGTACGCACTATGCCTCAAACGGTAGGCCTAGTCAAAAATCTTTGGTTATTTTTTCATTTGCGGATGTGCCAGTGCCCAACAAAAAACTGCGGCAGCGCCCGCATTTTTTAGCGTTCGCGCCAATTCTTCAATCGTTGCACCTGTTGTAGTAACGTCATCAATCAATAGTATCTTACGATTCTTAACACCGTGATTTTTCACTGTGAACACGTTCCGTACATTTTTACGGCGTTCGTTCCGTTTCAGTGTGCTTTGCGGCAGATGATGCCGTCTGAATATCGTATGATGCGGCAAAATTTCCCAACCGTAAACCCTGCCTACAATTTCAGCCAATTCGTCGCTCTGGTTGAAACCGCGAAACAAACGCCTGTCTTTGCTTAACGGCACGGCCAGCACGGAATCGATTTCCGCACCGGCCAGCCAGGGCGGCGCATGATCGAGCATCAGTGCCGACAACGGGTTCAGCATACTCAAATCTGCCTGATGCTTAAACGCATGAATCATGGTGCTGACGGGCGGCTCGTAATAAACCGATGTCCACAATTTTTCAAACGGCGGCGGCTTCCGCTGACATTGCCCGCATATCGTGCCGCCCGTGCTGACATTGGTGCAGCAAGGGCAGATATTGGCCGCATCGGTGCGCAATCCGGCCAAATCCGCCGCACAACCTGCACACAGGCCGTCTGAAACGGCGGAAGCATGGCATAATACACAGCGTTTCACGCCTGATAATTTACGCCACCACGAGAGTATGTTCATGCAGCATCCTGCCAAAAAAGTTTATCTGATCCACGGCTGGGCGGCGAACCGCCATATTTTCGACGACTTAACCCCGCGCCTGCCTGCCGGATGGGAAATCCGCACCGTCAATTTACCCGGCCACGGCGATGCGCCGTTTAACGGCGAATTCGATGTCGCCGCGACCGCCGATATGATCGCCCGCCAAATCGATGAGCCGGCCTATCTGCTCGGCTGGTCGCTCGGCGGGCTGATTTCGCTTTATCTTGCGGCCAATTACCCTGAAAAAGTCCGTTCCCTCTGCCTGACCGCCAGCTTCGCCCGCTTCCAAGCCGCACCCGACTATCCTGAAGGCTTAACCAATCCGGCACTGGCGAAAATGATAGCGCTGTTTCAGCAAGATTATCACAAATATATGAAACAGTTTCTCCAGTTGCAATTTTTATATGCCAAAGAACAGCAACCCGTCTTGGAAAAAGTGCTGCCCGACATCGTCAAACACGGCGCACCGGCGGCAATGCAGGCCGCGTTGGATGCCGTGGCCAATGCCGATGCCCGCGTGTTTTTGCCGGATATCGCCACCCCCACGCTGCTGATATTCGGCGGCAAAGATTCCATCACGCCCCCGCGCATGGGCGAATACCTGCACCGCCACTTGCCCGAAAGCGAGCTGTACATCATTCCCAAAGCCGCCCATGCGCCGTTTTTAACGCAGGCAGATGAATTTGCGGCATTGTTGGCTGAATTTTTTGAACGGCACTAGCCGCTTTTTCAGACGGCCTGAAACTTTATTTCTCCGATTAAAACCTTTCCGAAATGCTCGAATGCTGCTCGGAAATTTACCAAGCCCTCAAATTGTTCGATGCGCGGCAACATAACCAACAAAGCAGGCCGTCTGAAATCTTTCAGACGGCCTGCTTAACCATTTGAATATAGAAATGCCGTTTACTTCAACACCACCCGTACCCAACGGCTGACCCATGTTTTCTGCTTTTGGGTGATCTGAGCCGTATCCGGCGTGTAGTGGTGATCGGGCAGTTGAGCAAAATCGAACACTTTGGGCAACGGCGTACCTTTTACCGCCGGATAAACCCACATTTCAGACGGCAGCGCTTTCTGCACTTCGCCGCTTTGCAGATAACTCACCAGCTTGGCCGCCAACGCAGGCTGTTTGGCACCGCGCAATACCGCCGCGCCTTCTACCTGGCGGAAAACCGCGCCTTTCAAAAACAGGTTGCCCGTGGGAGGTGTTTGATATTTACCTTTACCGAAATGCACTTCGGCGGCCGGACTGGTGGCATAGCTGACAATCAGCGGGCGCGAACCACCGTTTTGAGTAAAGTCGGTATAATAAGCGTCGCTCCAGCTTTTTGATACTTTCACGCCGTTTTTACGCATATCAGCCCACCATTTAAACGCCTGCTCTTCACCCATGCCGGCAATATTGGCCATCAAGAAAGCCAAACCAGGGCCCGAAGTACCGGGGTTTTGAGTAACCAACAGGTTTTTGTAGGCGGGTTTGGTTAAATCTTCCAACGACTTGGGCAGAGGCAGGTTTTTCTCGGCAAACCATTTTTTATCGTAGTTCAACACTACATAAGCATAATCTACCGCTGCCGCACCGGGCAGCGTAACGTCCGTAGCGGCCGAGCGCGGCTGCTGTACCGCCAAAATGCCGCTTTGGGCGGCCTTGCCGATGTTTACATTATCCAAACCATATACCGCATCGGCAATCGGCTTGGCACGGCTGAGAATCAGTTTGTTGAGCATTTCATTGCCGCTGCCCGCCTTGATAACGGTTACTTTGGCCTTGTTTTCACGCTCGAATTTGACAAACGCATTTTTGGGCAGACTGAACGAATTGTGTACCACCAAGCGTACTTCGGTTTGTGCCCACGCACTCAAGCTGAACAGCAATGCTCCCCAACCAAAAACAATTTTCCGATTCATTTTCATTTCTATCTTAATAATATAAACGGGTGTGTTAATATTTTTTGTTACAACAGCTAACTTCTTCAATATAAAATATTTTAAATGTTATGGATTGTCAAACGATTTGGTTGTTCGACCTCGACAACACCCTCCATCATGCCGACAACGGCATCTTCCATTTAATCAACCGCCACATGACGGATTATCTTGCCCGCAAACTGAGTTTGAGCACCGAAGCGGCATCGGCGCTGCGGCAGGATTACTGGCACCGTTACGGCGCAACCCTGGCAGGGCTGCAAAAGCACCACCCCGAAATCTGCGTGGAAGAATTTTTACAACAAAGCCACCCTTTGCCCGAAATTCTGGCCGCACTGGTGCCGATGGAAAACACGATAGAAACTTTAGGCCGTCTGAAAGGTCGAAAAGCAATATTCTCCAACGGCCCCTCGTTTTACGTACAGGCGCTGGCCGATGCACTGAATATCACGCCGTATTTCGATGCCCTCTTCGGCACCGACGATTTCGGCCTTTGCTATAAACCCGACGAACAGTCATACCTTTCCGTTTGCCGCCTGTTTGCGGCCCGCCCTGAAAACTGCATTATGGTGGACGACAGCGCCGACAACCTTCATGCTGCAAAAGCATTGAACATGCGCACGGTATGGTTTGGCAAACATGCACATCCGCTGCCGTTTATCGACTTCGCTGCCAATGATATGGCCGGACTCGCCCGCTGGGTCGGAGAATCAGAACAAACTTAGACGCATGCTATCAATCGGTACGCAAATTGATTAAAATGGCAGGCGGTTTTCGAATAATCTTTGATAAGGAAAAATCATGCGTTCAATCGTCTTACTATTGGCATTTTCAGCTTTGGGCGGCTGCTCTTGGGAAACTTACCGAACCGCCGACGGCCACACGGCATTGCGTCAAAAATATGAAACCGGCACTCCCGTGTATTATCAAGACGGATCATATTCGCGCAATATGAGATACAACCAATTCCGCCCCGAGCAGCGTGCCGTTACCAAAAACGGTGAAGCCGCCGAAGTACGCGGCACCAACTGGCAAAAACCCGGTGTAACGCCGATGCCGCAAAATACCGCCGCCTCGGAAGCCATGCCCGACGGCAGCCAGCATTAACTCCTTCTTACATAAAAATAAAAAATAAGTAATCTAATAAGGCCGTCTGAAACTTTTTCAGACGGCATCTATTAAATCTACCTTGTAAATAAGGCATAATCATGAGTTCATCTCCCCTGCACATCGTCATCCTCGCAGCCGGCAAAGGCACGCGCATGTATTCCAAACTTCCCAAAGTGTTGCACGAAATCGGCGGCGAACCGATGGTGCAACGGGTGATCGACACTGCGCAAAGCCTTAATCCTCAAAGCATCTGCGTGGTGATCGGCCACGGCAAAGAGCAAGTGTTGGCGCGGGTTGAACGCGATGTGAACTGGGTGGAACAAACCGAACAGCTCGGCACAGGCCACGCCGTCAAAATGGCCTTGCCGCACCTGCCTAAAGAAGGCCGCACGCTGGTGCTTTACGGCGACGTGCCGCTCACCGATGCCGACACGCTGCAAAAACTGCTGGATGCCGCCGGTAACGAAGTCGGCCTGCTGACCGACGTGCTCGACGACCCCACAGGTTACGGCCGCATCATCCGCGAAGGCGGCAAAGTGGTGGCAATCGTCGAAGAAAAAGATGCCGATGCCGCCCAAAAAGCCGTAAAAGAAACCAACACCGGCATTCTCGTGTTGCCCAACGCCAAACTCGAAGGCTGGCTGAACAGCCTTTCCAGCAACAACGCCCAAGGCGAATACTACTTAACCGACCTGATTGCACTGGCCAATTCAGACGGCATCGCCGTGCATCCCGTTCAAGTTTCCGCCTCCTATCTGGCCGCCGGCGTAAACAACAAAGTGCAGCTTGCCGAGTTGGAACGCATTTTCCAAAACAATCAGGCGCAAGCCCTGCTCAAAGCCGGCGTTACCCTGCGCGACCCCGCCCGCTTCGATTTGAGAGGCCGTCTGAAACACGGCCAAGATGTCGTGATTGATGTAAACGTGGTCATCGAAGGCGATGTCGAATTGGGTGATGATGTGGAAATCGGCGCACATTGCGTAATCAAAAACGCCAAAATCGCCTCCGGCACCCAAATCGCCCCCTTCTCGCACCTCGAAGGTTGCGAAGTCGGCGAAGATGCCCGCATCGGCCCGTTCGCCCGTTTACGCCCCAACGCCAAGCTCGCCGGCGAAGTGCATATAGGCAACTTCGTCGAAGTGAAAAACACCGTGATGGGCAAAGGCAGCAAAGCCAACCACCTTACCTACTTAGGCGATGCCGAAATCGGCAGCAAAACCAATATCGGTGCGGGCACCATCACCGCCAACTACGACGGCGTGAACAAACACAAAACCGAAATCGGCGACGATGTACGCATCGGTTCCAACGTCGTGCTCGTGGCCCCGGTTAAGCTGGGCAACAAAGTTACCGTCGGCGCAGGCAGCTCGATTACCAAAAACTGCGAAGACAACACTCTGGCGGTTGCCCGCGCCCGCCAAACCGTAATTGAAGGCTGGGAGCGGCCTGAAAAAAGCGGCAAGAAAGCATCTTAAGTTCTGCTGTCTTTTCAGACGGCCCCAAGCCTTCTATGACAGGCCGTCTGAAAAACATGAACCGGAATGAATTTTTTAAAGAAAACAAACCGATGATTTGTTTTTCCTTACCTTTCCCATATCAGGCCGCCTGAACGTCAGCCGGGCTGATTCTTTCCAACCACTTGATACTAAGGAACAATTATGTGCGGTATCGTCGGCGCCATCCGCGCCAACCACAATGTAGTGGACTTTCTCACCGACGGCTTGAAACGCCTCGAATACCGGGGTTACGACTCTTCGGGCATCGCCGTCAATTCAGACAACAAAATCAAACGTGTGCGCCGTGTCGGCCGTGTCGCCCTGATGGAAGAAGCCGCCAGAGAGCGCGGCATGTTCGGCCATATCGGTATCGGCCATACCCGCTGGGCTACCCACGGCGGCGTTACCGAACCGAATGCCCACCCCCATATTTCGAGCGGCACGATTGCGGTGGTGCACAACGGCATCATCGAAAACTTTGAAGAAGAACGCACCCGCCTGCAAAAACTCGGTTATGTGTTTGAATCGCAAACCGACACCGAAGTGATTGCACACAGCGTGAGCCACGAATATCTGCAAAGCGGCGATTTGTTCGCTTCGGTAGAAGCCGCCTGCAAACGCTTCCACGGTGCCTTTGCCATTGCCGTGATGGCGCAGGACAACACCGACCACATGGTGGTGGCACGTATGGGCTGCCCGCTGCTGGTGGCATTCGGCGAAGACGAAACCTTTATCGCCTCGGACGTTTCCGCCGTCATCGCTTTCACCCGCAACATCGCCTACCTTGAAGACGGCGATATTGCCCTCTTAAGCACCAAAGGCATCGAAAAACTGATTGATAAAAACGGCGAGTCCTCCGAGCGTAAAATGAAAGTATCCGAGCTGTCGCTGGCTTCGCTCGAACTCGGCCCGTACAGCCACTTTATGCAGAAAGAAATCCACGAGCAGCCGCGCGCGATTGCCGATACTGCCGAAGTGTTTTTGGGAGGAGGCTTCAAACCGGAGAACTTCGGCGAGAAAGCACGCGAAGTGTTCGGCGAAATCGACAGCATCAAAATCCTCGCCTGCGGCACTTCTTTCTATTCGGCCCTTACCGCTAAGTATTGGCTGGAAAGCATTGCCAAAGTGCCGACCGATGTCGAAATCGCCAGCGAATACCGCTACCGCGACGTGATCGCCAACCCCAAACAACTGGTGATTACCATTTCCCAATCGGGCGAAACCCTCGACACCATGGAAGCCTTGAAATACGCCCAGTCGCTCGGCCACAAGCACAGCCTTTCCATCTGCAACGTGATGGAATCCGCTCTGCCGCGCGAAAGCGAATTGGTGCTGTACACCCGCGCCGGTGCCGAAATCGGCGTAGCGTCCACCAAAGCCTTTACCACCCAATTAGTAGTATTGTTCGGCTTGGCCGTTACCTTGGGCAAAATGCGCGGCCATGTTTCCGAAGCACAGGCACAGGAATACACCGAAGAACTGCGCCAACTGCCCGGCAGCATCCAGCACGTGCTCAACCTCGAGCCGCAAATTACCGCATGGTCGCAAAAATTCGCTTCTAAAAACAGCGCATTGTTCCTCGGCCGCGGCATCCACTATCCAATTGCGCTCGAAGGTGCGTTGAAGCTGAAAGAAATCACCTATATCCATGCCGAAGCCTACCCTGCCGGCGAACTGAAGCACGGCCCGTTAGCATTGGTAGACGAAAACATGCCGGTGGTGGTGATTGCCCCCAACGATATGCTTTTGGACAAAGTGAAAGCCAACATGCAGGAAGTCGGCGCGCGCGGCGGCGAACTGTTTGTGTTTACCGACCTCGACAGCAATTTCAACGAAGACAAAGGCGTGCACGTTATCCGCACCCCGCGCCATGTCGGCGTGCTGTCTCCGATTGTACATACGATTCCGGTTCAGCTTTTGGCCTACCATGCCGCACTTGCACGCGGCACCGATGTCGACAAACCGCGTAATCTGGCCAAATCGGTTACGGTGGAATAAGCGGACTGCGAGAGGCCGCCTGAATGGCAGAATGATTCGGTCGTTCTAAAAATAAACAAGGTTCCGAGCCGACAGGGTTATCCTGTTGCTTGGAACCTTAATTATTTAAAAGAAAACGATGTGCGCCCCATCGTCAATAATCGGTCTTACATCATTTCGCCGCATGAATCGGCAAAACAATTGCAGCGAATATATTGTGATAAAGCATAAACGGCGGCGGGCTTAGGAATGCTTTTCACAGCCACAGATTCGATCTGTTACCCCGCACGAACGGTTTTCAGATGTCCTTTTTGCATTTCAAAAAAAAATTCTGCAAGCCGTATACCACTCCGCAACCATGTTTTTCTCAATCCCATAAGCCGTTATAATTCCGCATCTTTAACCATGCCGTCTGAAAACATCATGAGCAAACGATATTCCCGCCGCACCTTATTGGCAGCCACGGCAGTGCTGGTTCTCGCCGCCTGCGGAACCGCCACCCAACCCAAGCCGCAGCCTATCCCTTCGGTACAGGCCAAGCCTAAAGCGGTTGTCGGGCTGGCACTCGGCGGCGGCGCGTCAAAAGGCTTTGCCCACATCGGCGTGCTTAAAGTTTTGCAAGCAAATAATATTCCCGTCAATATCGTTACCGGCACCAGCGCAGGTTCGATTGTCGGCAGCCTCTACGCCAGCGGCATGCCGCCCGACCGTTTGGAACTGGAAGCGGAAATTTTGGGCAAAACCGATTTGGTGGATTTAACCCTTTCCACCACCGGTTTCATCAAGGGCGAAAAACTGCAAAACTACATCAACCAAAAAGTGGGCAACCGCCCGCTGCAAGCCTTGCCGGTTAAATTCGCCGCCGTCGCCACCAATCTGGACACCGGCAAAATGGTTGCCTTCAACCGCGGCAACGTCGGCCAAGCAGTGCGTGCTTCGGTGAGCATCCCCAACGTGTTCCGGCCTACGGTTATCGGCAATCAGCGTTATGTCGACGGCGGTCTGGCCGCGCCGGTGCCGGTTAATGCCGCCAAAAATCTGGGGGCAAATTTTGTGATTGCGGTGGATATTTCCGCCAAACCCGCCAAACTTTCCGATGCCGGCTTTTTTTCGTATCTCGACCAAAGCCTGAATATCATGAGCACCGCCGCACTGCAAAACGAGCTGGCCAAAGCCGACATCGTGATTAAGCCGCAAGTGCAGCATTTGGGCGCGGTGGGCGGTTTCGACCAAAAAACCCAAGCCATCAAGCTCGGCGAACAGGCGGCTCTGGCGGTTTTGCCTGAAATCAAGCGCAAGCTGGCGGCGTATAAACGTTAAAAGCCTGCCGTACAACTTCCCGAGAAGCCAAGAGGCCGTCTGAAATTTTCAGACGGCCTCTTGGTAACCGAACCTGCTTGAAAACCCGACCAATCTTTCATGGCCGGAAAACCGAATCTTTGCTACCCAAAGCGGCAAAATAAGAAAAAGCAAACCAATGCTATGGGATATTACATTATCCCGCTATAAAAGCACCCGACCTCCCGACCGTCACGCATCGGCCATTTTTTCATCTAAAAACGCCAACGCAAACTGAACGGACTGCGCGCGGATGCTGTCGCGATCGCCGGAGAACAAAGCGGTTTTCGCCCAAATCCGCTGCTTGGTTGCCAAGCCGAACCATACCGTACCGACGGGTTTCTCATCGCTGCCGCCGGTCGGCCCGGCAATGCCCGAGATGCTCAAGGCAAAATCGGCTTTGGCGGTAAGCAGTGCCCCCAAAGCCATTTCGCGCACGGTTTCTTCGCTCACCGCGCCGTAAAAATCCAGCGTATTGGCCTTCACCCCCAAAAGCTGCTGCTTGGCGGCGTTGCTGTAAGTAACAAAACCGGTTTCAAACCATGCCGAACTGCCGGGAAGTTTGGTCAACTCGGCAGCCAGCAGGCCGCCAGTACAGGATTCGGCACAGGTAACGGTATGCCTACGTTCGGCGAGGCGGGCGGTTATGGATTCTAAAATGTTCATTTCATGGCTTTCTTTTCATGTTGTCAGGCGGCCGAAACGGAGGGGTTCAGACGGCCTGAGATTTTGCAAGCTGCTTTCTATACCAGACCGTTAAAAGCAATCTTTGGTTTCCAACAGCATAACAAATACGGATATTTTTACGAAGCGGGTTTTACAGTGAAACTTCCGACTGCTACGGCGTGCGCCTTGCATCGAAGATTAAGTTTGTTTGCCATATATGCCCGCTTCACCGCAAAAAGGCCGTCTGAAAACTTTTAGCTCCACAGGCTTGTTTTCAGACGGCCTCCAACCGCGAACGGCTTATCTTTTCGCTTTAAACCCCAGCAAATGCTGCTGCGTTGCCAACCATGCGCCGGCCATGCCGAGGGCGGCTACCACAGCCAATACCAGCAACACTTCCCATAAATGGAAATACCGCCAAACGATATTGAGGCCGTAGGGTTTGAAAATCTGGTTGACCAGCGGCTGCGACACATTCACCAGCCACGCACACAAACCGAGGCTCACCGCCACCGACAGCACGCTCTGCCATGCGGCCTGATAGAGGAAGGGACGGCGGATAAACGAAGCGGGTGCACCCAAAAGCTTGGTGATTTCGATTTCTTCTTTGCGGCTGAGAATTTGCAGACGGATGGTGTTGTGCGCCACCAAAACAAACGCCACACTCAGGGTAACGGCTAAAAACCAGAAGATTTTATGCACGAAGTCGTTGATTTGATAAAGCGTCTGCATCCATTCGGTATCGAGCTTGGCCGATTCCACCATCGGCAGCTCGCCCAAATCTTTTTGCAGGGCCGTCATTTCTTCCGGCGGAGTGGCGGCATCGGGAGTAACGATAAACACGTCGGGCAACGGGTTTTCATCAAGCATGGACACCAAATCCTGCCCGCCCATGCTGATTTGCAATTCTTCCAAGCCTTTCTGCTTGCCGATAAATTCGCTTTTGGTGATGCGGGGGTCTTTCTCCAGCAGGGATTTTACCGCTTCAGTATCGGCTTCATCGGCACTAAGCTCCATATAAAGCGTAATTTGCGGCGACTCGTTGAGCTTACCCAACACGGCCTGCGAACTTTGCACGCCAAGGTAAAGCGTGAGCGGCAGCGTCATCGCCACAGCCAGCATCAGCAAAATCAGCAGCGTGCCCACGGGCTGTTTCAGCAACTGCCGTGCGGCGTTGGCAGCAGCATCGAGGTGGAGCGACAAATAATGATTCATGATGCGAACCTGCCTTCCTGCAAACGCAAAATACGATGGCCGTAATCCGCCATCAAGGTTTCGTCGTGTGCGGCCACAATCACGGTGGTGCCGACTTCGTGGAAGGTTTTGAAGAGTTCCATAATATCGAGGGCATAGGCGCGGTCGAGGTTGGCCGATGGCTCGTCGGCAATCAAGAGGCTGGGCTGGTGGACGACGGCGCGGGCAATGCACAAACGCTGCTGCTCGCCGCCGGAAAGGGTAACCGGGTCGGAAAGCTCGCGCCCGCCCAAACCCACTTTTTCAATCGCAATCCGCGCGCGGGTTTCGGCTTGTTTGGCATCGTAGCCGATAATACGCAGCGGCAGCAGCACGTTTTGCAGCACATTGCGGTCGAACAGGATTTTGTGGTCTTGAAACACAATGCCGATATGCTGGCGCATGAAGCCGATTTGGTTGTCGTTGAGGCTGCCGATGTCTTGGTTGTTCATCCACACTTTGCCTTCGGTGGGCTTGGTGATGCCCGCAATCAGTTTGAGCACGGTGGATTTGCCCGCACCGGAATGGCCGGCCACGAAAATCATCTCGCCTTTGTCGATTTTGAAGTTGACGTTTTTCAACGCTTGAAAACCGCCGGGATAGGTTTTGGAAACTTGTTCGAAACGAATCATGAATTTTCTCGTAGGAAGGTTGGTTTCAGACGGCCTTTGTTGCCGACAGGCCGTCTGAAAATCATTGAGACCGATTATACCGAATAATGTTGCCGCTGTTCAGCCGCCGCAGTCAGGCATTATCTTATATAATGCAACGTATTTTTCAGACGGCCCCGGCTTTCCGCAAGCCGCCTGAAAACCGTTTTTTCAAAAGGAACCCCCATGCTCACACCCGAACAAGTCAAAGCCATGATCGAAGCCGTGGCCAAATGCGAATATGTGGAAGTGGAAGGCGACGGCCACCACTTTTTCGCCCACATCGTTTCTTCCGAATTCGAAGGCAAAGCCCGCCTTGCCCGCCACCGTCTGATTAAAGACGGGCTGGCCGACAAACTCGCCAGCAACGAACTGCACGCGCTCTCCATCACCACTGCCGCCACGCCTGCGGAATGGGAAGCCAAGCAGCGGGATTGATTGCACCGCCGATATGGAAAGGCCGTCTGAAAACTTATTTTTCAGACGGCCTGTTTCTTTTACCGCAACTTAATCAAACAAAGCATCCACAAACGCACGCGCGTCAAACGGGCGCAAGTCGTCGATGCTCTCGCCCACGCCGATATAGCGCACCGGAATCGGGCGGTTGGAAGCCAGCGCAGCCAAAATACCGCCTTTGGCCGTACCGTCGAGTTTGGTAACAATCAGGCCGGTAACATCGAGCGCGTCATCAAATGCCACCACCTGATTAATGGCGTTTTGACCGATATTGGCATCCAACACCACAATAATTTCATGCGGCGCGTCGGGCATGGATTTTTGCAGCACGCGCTTCACTTTTTTGATTTCTTCCATCAAATGAAGCTGGGTCGGCAGACGGCCTGCGGTGTCGGCCAACACGATGTCGATACCGCGCGCTTTGGCAGCTTCGACGGCATCGAAGCAGACGGCTGCGGAATCGCCCGTGCTTTGCGAAATCACGGTCACGCCGTTGCGCGCACCCCATTCCTGCAACTGCTCTCGGGCGGCGGCGCGGAAAGTATCGCCCGCCGCCAGCAATACCGATTTGCCTTGCGATTGGAAGTATTTGGCCAGTTTGCCGATAGAAGTGGTTTTACCCGCACCGTTGATGCCGGCCAGCATAATCACAAACGGCTGCCCGTTGTCGGGAATCACCAGCGGTTTCTGCAACGGCTTGATTAAATCGTAAATCGCATCTTTCAAGGCACCGCGCAGCTCGTTGCCGTCTTTCAAACCGCGCAACGATACACGTTTGCGCACGTCTTTCATCAGATATTCGGTGGCTTCCATGCCCATATCGCTGGTAATCAGCACGGTTTCCAATTCTTCATACAGGTCTTCGTCGATCTGGCCGCCGCCGAATACGCCGGCCAGCGATTTGGCCATTTGGTCGCGCGATTTGGTAAGGCCTTTTTTCAAACGCGCCGCCCAACCGAGCTTGGCAGGTTCGTCTTCCTCCGTCACAGGCTTGGTAGGCGCGTCGGCAGCGGCAACCACCGGCGCAGTCATCGTGGCGATGCTGTCGGGCAGTCTCAAAGCATCGGCCAATTCGCTGCTGTTGAGTTCGGCCGCCTCTTCCACCGGTGCGGCATCGCCTTCGGGTATCGGCGAAACGTGGATTTTGGCTACCGGCGCATTCGGATCATATTGTTCGGGCAATTCGCTGCTGCCGGAAACCACGCCCGACACCAACTGGTCGAGCACGCTGCTTTCTTCATGTTCTTCTACCGCTTCAAGCTGGGTTTCGGTCAGCGGTTCGAGGGTTTCAGGCGTGGAGATTTCAAGGGCGGACGGCTCGTCCGCGATTTCGGCACCCGTTTCCGATACCGGCTTTTGCACAGGTTCGGCAACGGTTTCGGCAGTTTCCTGTTTTTTCTTGCGTTTAAAGAAGCTGAACATGGCTTTCCTTGTTTGAAAAAGTGGTTTCAGACCTGAATTGTAACGTATTTTCAGAGAATGCCAATCCGCCGGAGCAGAGAAACACGTCAGAGGAAAATAAGTCATATCGGTAACTGTAAATTTATTATCAATATTTTAGTCATGATAAAATGCCGTTCCGCGAGAAACGGTATTTTAATGTTGAAAAATAATCGAGGATATTCACTATGGCTTTTGGTTTGGGCAAACTGGTGCAAGGCGTTTTGGGCAATATGAGCGAAATGCCCGTGGAGGAATTGGCACAACAGTTCGGCCGCTATCTTTTCGAAGGGGAAAAAATCTCTATCGGCTACAAACTGATTCGGGATTTAATTATTTTCACCAACCAGCGTATTTTATTTATCGACAAACAGGGCGCAACAGGTAAAAAGCAGAGTTTCAAATCCATTTATCTGATGAACATTGTCGATGTGGAAATGGAAACCGCGGGCACGGGGCTGGATGACTGTGAAATCACGATTACCTGTCTGCAAAGCATTTACAGAAAAGCACACAACGAACAGTTGCTTACTTATAAATTCGAGTTTCCCAAATCAACCGATATCGTGCCGCTTTACACCATGTTGGGGTCGTTGGCGATGCAAAACCGGCAGGAAATCAACCAACCGCATTGAGAGCGATCCCACAGCTTCCGAAGGCCGTCTGAAATCCTATTTTCAGACGGCCTCCTTGTTTAATACGCAGGCAAAAGCTATTATTTTGGCAATTTTCATTTCGAGGACGATTCATGTTACGCCGTATTATTTTGCTGGCCGCACTGGCCGCTACCACCCCCGCATGGGCGCAAACGCTTGCCCGCACGCTGCCCAACGGCCTGAAAGTGATTGTAAAGGAAGACCGCCGCGCGCCGGTGGCGGTGTCGCAGCTTTGGTATAAAGTGGGCAGTATCGACGAAAAGGAAGGCAAAACCGGCCTGAGCCATGCGTTGGAACACATGATGTTTAAAGGCACGCCCGCCGTGCCTTCGGGCGAATTCAGCCGCCGCGTTTCGGCTTTGGGCGGGCAGAACAATGCCTACACCAACCGCTACGAAACCGTGTATTACGAAAACGTGGCCGCCGCCAATCTGCCCGAAGTGCTGAAAATGGAAGCCGACCGTATGGCAAACCTGAATTTCAGCGATAAAGAATTTATCAACGAAATGAACGTGATACGCGAAGAACGCCGCCAGCGCACCGACGACAGCCCGTTCGGAAAACTATGGGAACATGTGTTTCTCAACAGCTATCAAATCCCCGCCCTGCGCGCGCCGGTAATCGGCTACATGAACGACCTGCACACGCTCAAAGCCGACGATTTGCGCCAATGGTACAAACAATGGTATGCGCCAAACAATGCCACGCTGGTGATTGTGGGCGATGTGAACGCCAAGCAGACTTTGAAAACGGCGGAAAACCTGTTCGGCAACATTCCCGCCAAAACCCTGCCGCCGCGCAACCGCATCAATGAAACCGCCGAACGCGCGCCTGTTTCGGCCGAAACCACTTCCGCCGTTACCCGCCAGCCCGTTATCGCGCTTTCCTACCGCGTGCCCAAACTGGAAAAAACCACCGACAAGCTGCCTTATGCCTTAGACGTGTTGTCGGATATTCTCGGCGGCAACTCGTCGAGCCGTTTGGATAAAAACCTCGTGCGCGGCAAACAGCTCGCCTTGGATATCGGTGTAAACTACGACATGTTCAGCCGCGACATGCCGCTGTTCAGCATCGTCGCCATGCCTGCCGAAGGCACCGGCGACAAAGCCCTGCTCGAATCCATCCACAGCGAAATCAAAAACATTGCCGACAACGGCATCAGCCAAAGCGAACTGGAGAGAGTGCGCCGCCTGAGCGCCGCTTCAGAAATCTACGCCAAAGATTCCATGACTTCCCAAGCATCGCTGTTGGGCCAGTTGGAAACACGCGGTTTCAAATATAGCGACGAAGCCGAAATCCGCCGCCGTTTGCAAAAAGTAAGCGCCGCCGATGTGCAGGCCGCCGCCAAACTGCTCACGCCACAACGCTCCAGCGTGGTGGTGGTGCGCCCCGAAGCGGCTTATGTGAAGAAACCATAAATCCCGAGGCCGTCTGAAAACATCTATCCGCCCCGTTTTCAGACGGCCTCCACCCTCGAAGGAACAAACGATGAACATCAGATTGAATGGCGAAACCGTGCAGTTAAGCGGTTCTACCGTCGCCGATTTAATCGAACAGGTTAAGCCGCCAAAACCTTTCGCCGTAGCAGTAAACACCGCATTTGTATCCAAAACCCGTTATGCCGAAACCATTCTGGACGAAGGCGACAAAATAGACATCGTACGCCCCGTGGTCGGCGGATAAGGCCGTCTTAAAACCCGTCAAAACAAACCATAAAAAGGCAAACCATATGAACCACCCGACAACAAACACACACCTACCGCACGACGCACCCAGAGGCAGCCTGCTGCTGCGCAACCTCGCCATGCCTGCCGACACCAACCCGAACGGCGACATTTTCGGCGGCTGGATTATGTCGCAAATGGACATCGGCGGCGGCATCATGGCAGCCGAAATCGCGCAAGGCCGCATCGTTACCGTGGCCGTCGAACAAATGGCCTTCATCCGCCCCGTAAGCGTGGGCGATGTCGTATGCTGTTACGGCCGTTGCGTGCACGTCGGCAACACCTCGCTGCAAGTGAAGATCGAAGTGTGGGTGAAAAAGGCCATGCACGACAAGCAAGACAACGACCGCCAACTCGTTACCGAAGCCGTGTTCACTTACGTAGCCATCGACACCCAAGGCCGCCCTCGTCCCGTACCGAAAGAAAACAACCCCGAGCTGGAGCAGGCACTGGCTTATTAAACACCCATACAAGGTGTAGAATAACCGCCATACTGCCTCAGGCCGTCTGAAAGCGAGAAGCAGCCGTCCTCCCGTATCCGGCATTTCAGACGGCCTGAACATTTCCATCGAGGAAACCTCCCTATGAGCAACTTGAGCCTCTACAACCAAGCCTTCCCTTCCCGCCTGCTGCTCGGCACCGCGGCCTACCCCACCGCCGAAATCCTGCGCCGATCGATTGAAACCGCCCGCCCCGCCATGATTACCGTGTCACTGCGCCGCCAAAGCACAGCCGGCGAAACACACGGGCAAGGCTTTTGGAATTTACTGCAAGATTTAAATATCCCCATCCTGCCCAATACCGCAGGCTGCCAAAGCGTGCAGGAGGCCGTAACCACCGCGCAGATGGCACGCGAAGTGTTTGAAACCGACTGGATCAAACTCGAACTCATCGGCGACGACGACACCCTGCAACCCGACGTATTCCAGCTCGTCGAAGCCGCCCGCATCCTGATCGGCGACGGCTTCAAAGTGTTGCCCTACTGCACCGAAGACCTCATCGCCTGCCGCCGCCTGCTCGATGCAGGCTGCCAAGCCTTGATGCCGTGGGCCGCCCCCATCGGCACAGGCTTGGGCGTGGTGCACGAATACGCCTTAAAAGTATTACGCGAACGCCTGCCAGATACCCCGCTGATTATCGACGCAGGCTTGGGTCTGCCCTCGCAAGCCGCCCAAGTAATGGAATGGGGGTTTGATGCCGTGTTGCTGAACACCGCCGTTTCCCGCTCCGGCCACCCCGTCGACATGGCCCGCGCCTTTGCTGCCGCCACCGAAGCCGGAAGGCTGGCCTTCGAAGCCGAACCCGTACAACCGCGCACGCAAGCACAAGCCAGCACGCCGACCGTAGGCCAACCCTTTTGGCATTCGGCTGAATATTGAAAGCATAAAACAAAAGGCCGTCTGAAAAAGTATTCCCAACTTTTCAGACGGCCTCTTATTTTTTATTGTGTTACGTTTGATTTGCGCGGAAAGATTGATATAACGCGGTTTACATTATTCCCTGCTGCTGTCTGCACACTTCCAACACCGCCTTGCCGTATTTTTCGATTTTGTCTGCACCCACGCCGTGTATACCGCCCAACTCCGCCAACGTTTGCGGCTGTTTGGCGGCGATGGCGCGCAGGGTGATTTTGCTGAAAACGGTGTGCTCGGGTTCGCCTTCGGTTTCGGCGGTGGCGGCGCACCACTGCATCAGGGCGCGCATCAGGCGGCGTTTGTGTTTGGCTTCGTTGCTGAGGCCGTCTGAAAAGGGTTTGCAGACAGCCAGTATGCTGCTGCCGAATTTGCCGATGCGTACTGCGCCCAAGCCGTAGATGCCGTTTAAGTCAGCGGCTTCTTCGGGGGTGTTGCGGACTAAATCGAGCAGGCTGTCGTCGGGGCAGACGGTATGCGGGGTAACGCCTTCTGTCTGTGCGGTACGGCTGCGCCATGTGTTCAAGGCTTGCCAAAGCCGGCGGTCGCGTTCGGTTTCGAGGCCGTCTGAAACGGTATCGGGCAAGGCGGATGGGTGTTCAGACGGCCTGCCGTGTTCTGTAAAGGCTTGGCACACTTCGATGATTTCGTTGCCGAAGCTGTTGATTTTGGCTTCGCCCAAGCCGTAGATGTCGTACAGTTCGGCGGGGGTGGCGGGCAGTTTTTCGACGATGTCGCGCAGGGTTTTGTCGCCGAAAATCACATAAGCGGGCACTTCTTCGGCCTGTGCGCGTTTGAGCCGCCAAGCGCGCAATGCTTGCCAGATGCGTTCTTCACGTTCGGTACGCAGCCATTCTTCTTTCGGTTTTTGGGTGGCGGCTTTGTCGCGTTTGAGCGGGCGCAGCCATACGGGTGTGCCGCCTTTGAGCACGGTTTTGGCGGCGGGGGTGAGTTGCAGGGCTTGGTGCATCAGGGGGTTGACGGTGAGGTAGCCGGCGCTGATGCATTGGCGGATAACGGCGCGCCATTCTTTGTCGGAAAGGTTGTCGCCGATGCCGAAGGTGGATAATTCGTGGTGGCGGTTGCGGGCAATCCAATCGTCGCTTTTGCCGCGCAATACGTTAATCACATAACCTGCGGCGAACTGTTGGCCGACCCGGTACACGCAGCTGAGCAGTTTCTGCACCGGCACGGTGCCGTCGAAGCGCACGGGCGGATGCAGGCAGTTGTCGCAATGGCCGCAGGGTTGGGAATCTTCGCCGAAGTGTTTGAGCAGCAAAACGCGGCGGCAGTCGGCGGTTTCGCATACCGACAACATGGCATCGAGTTTTTGCAGTTCGATTTGTTTTTGCATGTCGTCGCTGTTGCCGGTTTGGATGCGTTCGCGCAGCAACACCCAGTCGTTAAGGCCGTAGCACAGCCAGCTTGCGGCGGGCAGGCCGTCGCGCCCCGCTCGGCCTGATTCTTGGTAGAAATGTTCGACGCTTTGCGGCATGTCGAGATGGGCGACGAAACGCACATCGGGTTTGTCGATGCCCATGCCGAAAGCGACGGTGGCGACGACGATAACGTTGTCTTCACGGGTAAAACGCCGCTGGTTGGCCTCGCGCACGTCCATGCTCAAACCGGCGTGGTAGGGAATGGCATCCAAGCCGTGCTCACATAAAAAGGCGGCGGTGTCTTCCACTTTTTTTCGGCTCAGGCAATAAACGATGCCGCTTTGCCCCGCCATCTGTTTCACGATGAAATCAAGCAGTTGTTTTTTACCGTTGTTTTTTTCAATTACTTGGTAGTAGATATTCGGGCGGTCGAAGCTGGCCACGAACTCGGCCGCGTCTTCCAAGCGCAGGTAATGTTTGATGTCGGCGCGGGTGGCGGCATCGGCGGTGGCGGTGAGGGCGATGCGGGGAACGTGCGGATAGCGGTCGGCCAGCAAACCGAGCTGTTGGTATTCGGGGCGGAAGTCGTGCCCCCATTGGCTCACGCAATGGGCTTCGTCGATGGCAAACAGGCTGATGGTGTGTTGGTCGAGAAAGCGCAGGAAACGCTCGCCAACCAAGCGTTCGGGGGCAACGTAAAGCAGTTTCAGACGGCCTGACTGGATATCGTCGGCAATCTGCCGCGCTTCGTCGGGAGTAGTGCCGCTGTGCACGCAGGCCGCCGCCACACCCGCCGTGTGCAGCGCGGCCACTTGGTCGTTCATCAGGGCAATCAGCGGCGACACCACCACGGCCACGCCTTCGCGCATCAGGGCGGGAATTTGGTAACACAACGATTTGCCGCCGCCGGTGGGCATCAACACCAGCAGGCTGTTGCCGACCGCCAATGTGTCCACAATCTCGGCCTGACTGCCGCGGAATTCGGGGTAGCCGAAAACGTCGTGCAGAATTTGGGCGGCAGGCGGCTTGGTCATGAAACGGTTTCCGTATATTATAGAAAGCTGTTATTTTAGCTTTTTTAAACGGCTTCCGAATAATTTTCTGCGGCGGGCTTATCCGCATGCAATCCGAGAAAAGTATGAACGGAAACCTTTCGAGGCCGTCTGAAAAACAAACCGAACATGGCCTGAAGGCCGTCTGAAAGGAATTTAATGAACATCTCTCTTATTCTGCGCCGTACCGCTGCTGCCGCTCTGGTTTCAAGCATTGCCGCTTGTACGGCCATGGATGACATGGGCGACATGGGCGGCAAAGGCCCCAACGTGAGCGGCCACTGGGATAAAATCGGTACCACGTCCAACGGCAATATCAAAGCCTTTATCGACCGCAACAGCATCCAGAAAAACGGCAACCTCGTTACTTTCCGAGATAAAAAAACCGTGCAGAAACCCAACGAAGAGCGTTATGTAAACACGCCCAGATACAAAACCGCCATCGGTACTTGGGAAATGCATTGTGTCAACAAAACTTACCGTTTGACAGAGTTGCAGCTGATTGATGAAAAAGGCATGCTATTGGTGAATGAAACTTACACCGCCGCCGGTTTGCGCCCGTTGAGCGTAATGTCTGGCTCGATAACCGAAAAACAGTTTGAAGCCGTTTGCGACAAAAAACTGTAGGCGGGCTGTCTACTTATGGTGCCCGGATTCCGGCGAATCCGGGTCTCTTTTCCGTTTTATCCCGAATGCATCCGCCACGACATCAAAACCGGATGTCTATGTGGTTTCCTGCCTTAAACGAAAGGCCGTCTGAAATGCCCCGTACAGCCGATAAAGCCTCACTGCGCCGGCAATTCCGCCTTGCACGCGCAAAGCTGGGTAAAAGCGAGCGCCGGCAGGCCACCCGTAAAATCAATAATCTTCTCAAACGCTACATACGCCGCAACAGCCGCATCGGGGTGTATTGGCCGATAGGCGGCGAATTGCGCTTGGACGGCTTGATCGAGGCCGTCTTAAAACGCGGAGCCAAACCCTATCTGCCCTATATCGAACCGCACTCGCTCAGATTATGGTTCACACCCTATTCCGGCAACCGCAAAGCCGCCGAACGTCAACGCGGCAACGGCAAACTTTATATTCCCCAGTTTGCCGGCGAAAAAATCCGCGCCCACCGCCTGAACCTGCTGCTGGTGCCGGTTGTCGGTATTGACCGCCAAGGCTGCCGTCTGGGTCAGGGCGGCGGGTATTACGACGTGTCGCTGGCCGCCTGCCGCCACCGTCTGCAACCGCGCACGTTGGGTGTCGGTTTCGCCTGCCAGCTCTGCGACGAATTGCCCCGCGAAATACATGATACGACGCTAAACGGCTTCGTCTGCGAGCTCGGGGAAATGCGTTTTAAAATGCCAAAGTGTTTTTAATCAAGTATAAATAATTGAATTTATTAAAAACACCAAAATTACTCTGCGTAAAATCTTCGCTATTTTTGTCGACAATCGTTAAAATGTGTTTTTTTCAGACGGCCTGCATGCTCTGATTTACAAGAGGCCGTCTGAAAACCATCAGTAACAAGAGAGGGATTTATGGTTGAAACCATTCATACGTTCGTTAACAAACTCAACGGCCCGCTATGGCAATTGCTGGTTTTCCTTTTGCTGGGAGTCGGCCTGTTTTTTACATTCCGTACAGGTTTCGTACAAATCCGCCTGTTCGCACGTAGTGTGAAAGAAATGTTGGGCGGGCGGCAAGAAGGCGGCGACCCGCACGGCATTACGCCCTTTCAAGCATTCGTTACCGGCTTGGCCAGCCGCGTGGGGGTGGGCAACATTGCCGGTGTAGCCATTGCGGTATCGATGGGCGGCCCCGGCGCGGTGTTCTGGATGTGGCTGACCGCTCTTTTAGGCATGAGTTCGGCCTTTGCCGAATCTTCGCTTGCCCAACTCTTCAAAGTGCGTGACTACGACAGCCACCATTTTCGCGGCGGCCCCGCCTATTACATTACCCAAGGCTTGAAACAACGTTGGCTCGGTATTTTGTTCGCCCTGAGCCTGATTCTCGCATTCGGTTTCGTCTTCAACGCCGTTCAAGCCAATTCCATCGTTGCCGCCACCCAAACCGCTTGGGGCTGGAAACCGGAATTGGTGGGCCTGGCTTTGGTGATTATGACCGCCCCGATTATTTTCGGCGGTATCCGCCGCGTATCGAAAATTTCGGAAGGCGTGGTGCCGGTAATGGCCATTCTTTATCTGTTGATGGCAGTTTACGTGATTCTGACCAACCTCTCTGCCGTGCCTGCCGTATTCGCGCTGATTTTTGAAAAAGCCTTCGATTTTCAAGCTGCCGCAGGCGGTTTCTTCGGCGGCATGGCCGCCCAAGCCATGATGCTGGGCATCAAACGCGGCTTGTTCTCCAATGAAGCCGGTATGGGTTCGGCTCCCAACGCTGCCGCCGCTGCCGAAGTCAAACATCCTGTTTCGCAAGGCATGATTCAGATGTTGGGCGTGTTTGTCGATACCGTTGTCGTGTGCTCCTGCACCGCCTTCATCCTGCTGCTGTCGCACGTTACCCAAAACCCGGGCGAGATGACCGGGGTGCAGCTCACTCAAACAGCCATCGAAAGCCATGTCGGTGCTTGGGGCAAAGACTTTTTGGCCGTATTGCTGTTTATGTTTGCTTATTCTTCGATCATCGGCAATTATGCTTATGCGGAATCCAATGTGCAGTTCATCAAGAGCAGCCGCCTTTCACTGGCCATTTTCCGCTCTATCGTGCTGGGGTTTGTATACTTCGGCGCGGTAAACAGCGTGCCGGTGGTATGGGATATGGCCGACTTATCGATGGGGATTATGGCGCTAATCAACCTGATTGCCATCATCGCCTTATCGCCGCTGGTGTTCCTGCTGCTGAGGGACTACACCGCTAAACTGAAAATGGGCAAAGACCCTGAGTTCAAACTTTCCGAACACCCCGGCCTGAAACGCCGTATCAAATCGGATATCTGGTAGTTTTCAGACGGTCTGCGGCCTTTAAAACAACCGGTTAAAAAAAACAGCTGTCTTCAATCGACAGCTGTTTTTTTTAACCGGCTTTGGAGATTCGCCAAACCTCTTTTCAGACGGCCTGATTCCCGACAAAGGTAACGCCGCTCAGTTGCGAAGACAGCACTGCATTACGCAAGGCCGCCAACGCTTTGGGTCTGACAAAATTACGGCGGTAAGCCAAAACCACCCGACGGTGCGGAATCACGCCTTCAAACGGAATAATGCTGAACAACATATGGTCGTTTTCGGTTAATGCCGTGGCAGGCATCACACTGATGCTCAAACCGCTGGCAACCATATGGCGGATAGTGTTGATCGAGCTGCCTTGCAACGTGTTGGTCAGCCCTTGTATTTTCTGTTTGGAAGCCAATTCCGAACAGCTTGTCAATACTTGATCACGCATACAATTGCCCTCTGAAAGCAACAACACTTGCTCCTCCGCCAACAATTCGGGCGTAACCGCATCCAAATCCTCAAAATGATGGCCTTTGGGCACAATCACAAAAAACGGTTCGTCATACAACGGCTCGGTTATGATGCCCGGCTCATGATACGGCTCGGCCACTACAATCGCATCCAAATCGCCGCGTTTAAGGGCTTCAGTCAGAATATGGGTATAGTTTTCATCGAGCATCAACGGCATGTTCGGCGCGATTTTACGCAAAGCCACTATCAGCTTCGGCAACAAATAAGGCGCAACGGTAAAAATCAAACCGAGTTTCAGCGCACCTTCCAATTCGTTTTGCTCCGCATTTGCCAAATGGCGGATCAGTTCCGCCTCCTCGAGCACACGGCGGGCTTGGGCAATGATGCGCTCTCCAGCTTCGGTGGTAATGATATCGTTACTGCTCCGGTCAAACAGCGATACAGACAGCTCTTCTTCCAGCTTTTTAATGGCAATCGAAAGTGTGGGCTGGCTGACAAAACAGCGGCGGGCAGCACGCCCGAAATGACGTTCCTGCGCCACTGCAACGATGTAACGCAATTCGGTCAATGTCATTCTTCAGCCTTTTTTTGCTGCTCCGGCAGCGTAATGTTCAATTCAAGCACATCCATGCCGTTTTGCTTCTCCTGAGTAATACGGATGTCGTCCAGCGAAACATGCACATATTTAGACAGCACTTCCAGCAGCTCTTTTTGCAACGTAGGCAGGTAATCGGGAGCCTGATCTTTGGCACGTTCTTGGGCGATGATGATCTGCAAACGGTCGCGTGCTACTTCAGCAGTTTTATTTCTTCTACCGAAGATCAAATCAATCAAAGACATGGTTTAACCTCCGAACAGACGTTTAAAGAAACCTTTCTTCTCGGCTTCTAAAAAACGCATTTCACGGTTTTCACCCAACAAGCGGGCGACAACGTCTTTATAAGCTTCGGCAGCCACTGCATCATTTTGGTGGATAACAGGCGAACCGGAGTTGGATGCCTGCAATACGCTTTGCGATTCGGGAATCACGCCGATCAGCGGAATACGCAGGATATCGCAAATATCTTGCACCGACAGCATTTCGCCTTTGTTTACACGCTCGGGCGAGTAACGGGTAATCAGCAAATGTTCTTTAACGGTTTCGCCTTTTTCGGCTTTGCGGCTCTTACTTTGCAGAATGCCCAGAATACGGTCGGAGTCGCGCACGCTCGACACTTCCGGATTGGTGGTAACAATAGCTTCATCGGCAAAATACAACGCCATCAGCGCACCTTGTTCGATACCGGCGGGAGAGTCGCAAATCACAAACTCGAAACCCATTTCACCTGCTAAATCTTGCAGCACTTTTTCTACGCCGTCGCGGCTTAAAGCATCTTTGTCGCGGGTTTGAGAAGCGGGTAAGATATACAGATTGTCGCAGTGTTTGTCTTTAATCAAAGCTTGATTTAGGGTTGCTTCGCCCTGAATCACGTTTATCAAATCATATACGACACGACGTTCGCAACCCATAATCAAATCGAGGTTGCGCAAACCTACGTCAAAGTCGATTACAGCTGTTTTGTGGCCGCGCAAAGCCAGGCCTGATGCGATGCTGGCACTGGTAGTGGTTTTACCGACGCCGCCTTTACCTGAAGTTACTACAATGATTTTTGCCACGATTTTTCCTTTTTCTTTCAAATATAAAACAGTTATTCCTCACCGATCGGGCTGATAACCAGCCGGTTATCCTGCAGCGATATCTGCACCGGTTTTTTGTGTAGGTGTGCAGGCAGGCTTTGCTCGAAATTACGGTAAATACCTGCTACCGAAACCAATTCCGCCTGCATGGAATAGATAAAAATCCGTGCTTCCCTGTTGCCGGTTGCTCCGGCAAGAGCCCGGCCCCTCATGGTTCCGTATACATGGATGTTGCCGTCGGCAATGATTTCCGCACCCTCGTTTACGATATCGGTAACAATCAGATCGGCATTTTCGGCATAAACCTGCTGACCGGTACGGATAGGTGTGCTGACCAACACGGTGGGTTTGCTGATAACGGTAGCTTTGACCGGCTTTGCCGCAGCCGGCTGGGTTTGCGTCTCGGGCGCTTTTTCATTTTGGCTGAACGACAAATGGTAGGCCGCAGCATGTGCCGCCCAAGCTTCGTTTTCATGGCGCAGACCTACGATTTGCAGTCCGTAACGGGCAAACAATGAAACAATCCCGCCGATATTGAGTTCCCCGGGATTGTTAAATTCCTGCACGTCCAATAAAAACAGCATGCTGTCGAGCTCTTTGTGCTGGCTCACCCGCTGCTGTAAAAATTCTTCCAATTCCCCTAAATCCGCAGTATGCAACTGCACTGAAAGCACATCAAGCCGTGCTGATTTCACGTCAAAAGCAGGTTTCATTTTCTGTTCAGTCATAAAAAAATTTAATGAGCTAAGTTTACCGTGATAACCTAAGCTATTCAATCTGTTTAAGCTGTCTGAAATGAAAAAAACCTTCCATATTATCGGTGCCGGACGCGTCGGACAGACTTTTGCAACCGTTTTGCCGAAAAACGGCCGCTGGCAGCTTGCAAATGTCGTCAGCCGAAGCAGTACGGTTGCCATGGCAGACTGTATCAGCAAGGCAATAGTTCCCCGTATTTCCTACCTGCCTGAAGCCGATACCGTTTTTATTTGTACACCCGACAATATTATTGAAGAAACGGCAGCAGCAGTCGCCTGCCTGCCGTGGCTGAATACAGGCACGCTGGTGCTGCATATGAGCGGTGCGAAAACCGTGGCGGTGCTGGATGCCGCTGCCCGAAGCGGTGCGATGACCGGCAGTCTGCATCCCGTTTTCGCCTTCGCCGATATTGAAAAATCGGTTGCGGAACTTGCCGGAAACTTATGCGCACTCGAAGCCGGCAGTGAAGCAGCTATGACGGTTCTGCACGAATTGGCCGATGCCGCCGGATTGCGGGCGTTTGAAATACCTTCCGAACATAAAGCCCGTTATCATGCGGCATTGTCAGCCGCATCCAATTTTTCAGTAACTCTGGCCGCGTTTGCCCAAGACCTGCTGCACCCGTTGCACCTGCCCGAACAATTATCTCGGGAGCTGGTATGCAACCTGATGCAGCAAAGTGTTAACAATCTTGCCCGCCTTACACCGTTACAGGCACTTACCGGCCCGATTGTACGCGGCGACGATTCCACCGTTGCCGCACATCTGGCGTGTATGAATGTCCAGGAGCAGAAAAACTACCGTTTATGGGCGCAGGCAACGCTGGAATTGGCAAGAGCACGGTTAAGCGAAGAATCGGCACGGCAAATGGAAAACCTGTTGGAGCGGCTTTGATAACGAGGCCGTCTGAAAAGCCTCTTTGATGTATAATTGCCGCCAATTTCAAACTGTTGCCGACCGCTTTCGGGCTGCCGCATATCCCGCAATCAAACAGGAATCCGCTATGATCAACCCCATTTCCGCCCTTTCCCCGCTCGACGGCCGCTACGCCCAATCCGTAGAAGCCCTGCGCCCCATCTTCTCCGAATACGGCCTGATGAAAGCCCGTGTCAAAGTAGAACTCAACTGGCTCAAAGCTCTGGCCGCCGAACCCAAAATCACCGAAGTACCCGCATTCAGCGACTTCACCGTTGCCGAAATCGACCGCGTGATTGCCGAATTTTCGCTGGAAGATGCCGCCGCCGTAAAAGCCATCGAAGCCACCACCAACCACGACGTGAAAGCCATCGAATACTGGTTGAAAGAGCGTTTTTCAGGCGTGCCCGAAGTTGCCGCCGCCGGCGAATTTATCCACTTCGCCTGCACCAGCGAAGACATCAACAACCTTTCCCACGCCCTGATGCTGGCTGACGCCCGCGAAACCGTGCTGCTGCCGAAGCTGGCCGAAATCACCGCCAAGCTCACCGAAATGGCGCACGACCTAGCCGCCGTGCCGATGATGAGCCGCACCCACGGCCAACCCGCCACACCTTCCACCTTGGGCAAAGAAATCGCCAACGTCGTTTACCGCCTGCAACGCCAAATCAAACAGCTTGCCGCACAAGAATTTTTAGGCAAAATCAACGGCGCGGTCGGCAACTACAACGCCCACATGGTCGCCTACCCCGATGTGGATTGGGAAGCGCACTGCCAAACCTTCGTCGAGCAAGCATTGGGGCTGACCTTCAACCCCTACACCATCCAAATCGAGCCGCACGACTACATGGCCGAGTTTTTCCAAACCCTGAGCCGCATCAACACCATCTTAATCGACTTCAACCGCGACGTATGGGGCTACATCTCCCTCGGCTACTTCAAACAAAAAGTCAAAGCGGGCGAAGTAGGCAGCTCCACCATGCCGCACAAAGTCAACCCTATCGACTTTGAAAACTCCGAAGGCAACTTGGGCATGGCCAACGCCGTGTTGGGCTTCCTTTCGGAAAAACTGCCTGTTTCCCGCTGGCAGCGCGACCTCACCGACAGCACCGTGCTGCGCAACATGGGCGTAGGCGCAGGCTACACCGTGCTGGGCTTGATCGCCCACCTGCGCGGCCTGAACAAACTGGAAGCCAACCCCGCCGCCCTAGCCGCCGACTTGGACGCCACTTGGGAACTCTTGGCCGAACCGATTCAAACCGTGATGCGCCGCTACGGCGTGGCCAATCCGTATGAAAAACTGAAAGACCTCACCCGCGGCAAAGACGGCATCACGCCCGACGTGCTGAAAGTGTTTGTCGAATCGCTGGACATCCCCGCCGCTGCCAAACAGCAGCTGCTGGCTCTAACACCTGCGCTGTATGTAGGCAAAGCCGAAGCATTGGCGAAACGTATTTAATCAAGGCGTTTGAAATGATAACAGGCCGTCTGAAAATGTTCAGACGGCCTGTTGTGTTTTGAGAAGGTTTAATACACAGCCGCGCGAAGGTGGCTGCCGCATCGGGGCCGTCGTCATGGTCGGCCATCGGGTTTCAACACACAGCCACCCGAAGGTGGCTGAAGCCCTTCTCAAACCGTTGGCAGGCAAAGAC
This sequence comes from Neisseria animaloris, assembly GCF_900637855.1. Lineage (NCBI taxonomy): Bacteria > Pseudomonadati > Pseudomonadota > Betaproteobacteria > Neisseriales > Neisseriaceae > Neisseria > Neisseria animaloris. Next base: position 1,559,567 of record NZ_LR134440.1, on the reverse strand, counting down.
TCAAAAGCCTGTTTTCGCCAACCTGTTCAAAAAGATGTACGAACAGACTATATCACAGCCGCTTGATTTTTAACTGCCTGAATGGTCGAAAAAAATATTTCGCCAACCTTACGGCTTTCGGATGGCAACCGCCGGTCAGCACCGATATGTAAGGATATGTGCCTTTCCATCAAGGCCGTCTGAAAACATCATTTCAGACGGCCTTCCGTTATTTATCCGCGCCCACAACCACGATATTCATCTGTTCCGCTTTCACGCGGCGTTGCCATGCGGATTTGATTTGTTCGGCGGTAACGGCCGAAACGGCTTTCGGATAGGCTTCGAGATAATCGTCGGGCAGATTGTGGAAACCGATCAAACTCAGGTAGCCGAGCAATTTGGCGTTGGTGTCGAAACGCAGCGGGAAGCTGCCGGTAAGATTGGCTTTGGCTTGGGCCAGCTCTGCTTCGGTGGGGCCTTCGGCGATAAAGTCGGCCAGCACTTTGCGGGCGGCGGCTAAGGCTTGGGTGGTGTTGGCTTTCTGGGTGGAAAAGGCGATGCTCAAGGGGCCGGCTTCGGTGGAGGGGGAAAGGCTGCTGTATGCGCCGTAGGTATAGCCGTATTGGTCGCGCAATACTTTCATCAGGCGGCTGTCGAATCCGCCTGCGCCCAGCACGTAGTTTCCGACAACCAATGCATAGTAATCGGGGTCGTGGCGTTTGATGAGAGGCATGCCCATGATGATTTGCGCCTGTTCGCCGGCAAAGGGAATATTCTGACGCATGGCTCTGCGGACGGGCACGGCGGGAATGCTACCGCTTTCTTTGCTGCGTTCGGGCAGGCCGTCAAGAGCTTTTTTGACCAGTGCTTCGGTTTGATGGCGGTTGAGATCGCCCACTACGGCAACAATGGCGTTGTTTTTGCCGTAACGGGTGCGGTGGAAGGCGCGGATGTCGTCAAGGGTAACACGGCGGATGCTTTCGACACTGGTTTGGGCGGAACGGCCGTAGGGGTGGTTGCCGTAGCTCAAACGGGTGAAGGCGCGGTCGGCGATAAAACCGGGGTCGGTTTCGTTTTGCTTCAGAGCGGTAATGCTTTGTTTCTGCTGGCGGTCGAACACGGCGGCATCGAAACGCGGCTGTGTGAGCGAGTGGTTGAGCAGGGTAACGGCGGCATTGAGGTTTTTCGGTTTGCTAAGGCTGCGCAAGGTAATACTGGCACCTTCGCTGCTGCTGCCACTGCTTAGGCTGACGGCCAAATCGTTGGTACGTTCTTTAAAAGCTTCTTCATCAAGCTGCCGGGTACCGTCGGTAAGCAGACCGGCAGTAAATTCGGATACTTCGCCTTTATCTTGAGGGTTGAACGCGCTGCCTGCGCCTTTGAAGCTGATTTGGATATCGACGATGGGGTTTTCATGGCGTTCGACCAATAAAATCTGCGTACCTTCGGGCGTGTGCCAGCGTTGGATGCCGACGGCGGCTTGGGCGGCCAAGGGCAGAAAAAGCAAGGCAGCTAAGGTTTTGTGTGGAAACATAGGTGCTTTCTGAATATGCGGAGGCTTTCGGGAAAGGCCGTCTGAAAAACGGTTTTGTTCAAACGGCCTGCGGCATAAGGGGGGGGGGGGTTAATTCGATGTGGTGCGGGCGGCTTTCCAAGCGGCATCCAAACGTTTGCTGGCGGCTTGGAACACATTGTCGGCCTGCGCTTGGGCTGCGGTTTCTTTATGCAGTTTTTCCTGCAAGCCGACCACATCGGCTTGTGCCTGCTTCAAGCGCGACTGTGCCGCCGATAATTCGGATTGCAGCGTGGCAATGCGGTTGCCGCCCGTGCTTTGCGCTTTTAAGGCATCGCGGTAGGCCGCCTGTGCACTGAGTAATTCGTCTGCCGCGTTATCGGCAAAAGCCAAGGGAGAAACAGCGAGTAAGGTTAGTACAATCAGTTTTTTCATATTATTCCTTCAGTCTTCTATATGGATGTATATGCGGATGATCGATCCAGGCCGTCTGAAAAGTCTTCCGCATTCGTTTATTATATAGCCGAACGGTACAGTGTTTAATGTTGATTTTCTGTTCCGTTTACAGCGACTGTTGTTAACAGGCAGCAGAAAATTGCCGAAAAAACCACATTTGATAATGTAAATAAATATTCTATGTTTTCAGGGCAGGATGTTTCGGAGACTCTGCAAACCGGAGGTGGCTGTTTCGTGTCTATGCTCCGATACAGATACTTTTTATCAGCGGTTTCAGTGTTTTGGCAAAGAGTTTTTACTCCATTTAGGCCGTCTGAAACAGTTTCCTGCTATACATAATTACAAAAAGTTCTTAAATTACAAATGTTAAGCGAACGCGAAATCATGTAATGCCTGCAACATAGCAGTTGCGGCAAGGTCTGTCCGGCACGATACTTGATTACACGGAAGGCGCATTCTGACGTGTTCCGATTTTATCCTGATAGGAGTACAAACAATGAAAAAAGCCTTACTGACTGTTTTAATTTTAGGTTCTACCGCCATCGCATCCGCCGAATCATTCTCAGACACTTTCACCGGCCCCGCCGTTGAAGTGGGTGTAGGTGTCAGCAAAACCGATGTGAAACACAGAAGCTTGAATGAAAAACACAAAGCCGATGTGTCGGTGCGCGGTAATTACAATGTTGAATACGGCAACAACTGGATCGGCGGTGCGGAAGTGGCGTTGAAACCGTTGAACCGTAAAATTTCCAACCACGGCAATGGCAAAGTGAAACAAAAATATGATGCTTCCGTGTCATATCTGCAAGGTTACCGTTTTGCGCAAGATGCCATGGTTTACGGCAAAGTGGGTTACCACTACGGTAAATTCGACAACGTTATCGCCGGTACCAACCGCCACATGAACGGCTTGGGTTACGGCGCAGGTTTGAAATACGCCGTTACGCCTAATGTGGAAGTAGGTGGAGAATGGGAACAAACCCGCTACAAACGCAGTGATAACAAAGCAACCAACAACAGCTACATGGCTACTATCGGTTACCGCTTTAAATAATCCCTCTGAAACAGCCTCTGGCTAATGTGAATAAAGGCCGTCTGAAAACAAATGCCGCGCAATTTCTGCGAAGCTAAAGTTTTTCAGACGGCCTTTCGCTATGCGCTGGCAATAACGAAACAAAATTTCCTAGTTCCGCAGCTTCCACCCCGATTTCAATATAGCCAGCACGCCCGCGCCCAGCACCAGCGAAAAGCCGCCGACCACGGCAAACGACAGCCACGGAGACACATCACCCACGCCGAAAAAGCCGTAACGGAAGCCGTCTATCATATAAAACACGGGGTTCAAACCGCTCATACCGCGCCAAAATGCCGGCAGGCTGTTAATCGAATAAAACACGCCCGATAAAAAAGTGAGCGGCATAATCAAAAAATTCTGAAACATAGCAAGCTGGTCGAATTTCTCGGCCACAATGCCCGCCAGCAGCCCCAACATTCCCATAATCGTGCAGCCCAACAGCGAAAATGCCAATATCCAGCCGATATTATGCGGCATGGGCAGACCGAACGGCGCAGTAACCGCAATCACCCCCGCCCCCACTAACAACCCGCGCACCACCGCCGCACCGACGTAAGCGGAGAAAAAAGCGGTGGTTGAGAGCGGCGGCAGCAAAATGAACACCAGATTGCCCGCCAATCGCGACTGAATCAGGCTGCTGGAAGAGTTGGCAAACGCATTCTGAGTCATGCTCATCATCGCCAAACCGGGAATTAGAAACGCATTGTAGGCCACATCGGGCAAGGCTTCGACATGCCTGCCGATGGCATGCGAAAAAATAAGCTGGTAAAGCAGTGCCGTCAGCATCGGTGCGGCAATGGTTTGCAGGCCGACTTTCCAGAAGCGCAGGATTTCTTTTTTAAAAAGGGTGTAAAAGCCGATCATTTTTGGCAAGGTTTCTTTATGTTTTTAATGTGCAGGCCGTCTGAAAGTTATCAGACAGCCTTCTGCGGTTTGCCGGTTTTCAGATTAACCCACCTTATCCCCCGGCTGCGCGCCTGCATCCACGTCCAGCAGCTTCAATTTACCGTCTGCCGCGGCGGCGGAAAGGATCATGCCTTCGGATACGCCGAATTTGGCCATTTTGCGCGGGGCGAAGTTGGCGACGGCGATGACCATGCGGCCGTTGAGTTCGGCGGGGTTGGGGTAGCTGGCGGCGATGCCTGAGAAGATGATGCGTTTTGCAAAACCGAAGTCGAGGTCGAATTTGAGCAGTTTGGTGCTGCCTTCGACGGCTTCGCAGTTCAGCACTTTGGCGACGCGCATGTCGATTTTCATAAAGTCGTCGAAACTCGCTTGTTCGGCGACGGGCGCGTATTGGTCGGTTTCGGCGGGGGCGGCTTCGGTTGAGGCTGCCTGAATGCTTTGTTTGTTGGCTTCGATTAAATCGTCCACTTGTTTTTGCTCCACTCGTTGCATTAAATGTTCGTATTTGTTGATGGCGTGGCCTTCGGGCAGCACGGTTGCGGCATCGGCCCAGCGCAGGCTGTCGAGATTGAGGAAAGCGGCGGTACGTTCGGCGACTTTGGGCAGCACGGGCGCGAGGTAGATGGTGAGGATTTTGAAGGCGTTGATCAGCTCGCTGCATACTTCGTGCAGGCGCGCGTCTTGGCCTTCTTGTTTGGCCAATTCCCACGGTTTGTTGGCATCGACGTATTCGTTCACTGCGTCGGCCAGCGCCATGATTTCCCGCAGGGCTTTGGCGTATTCGCGGTGCTCGAAATCGGCGGCGATGTTGTCGCGCTCGGCGGCGAGTTTTTGTACCAATTCACTGCCTGAAACGTCTTTCAGACGGCCTTCAAAGCGTTTAGCGATAAAGCCTGAGGCGCGGGCGGCGATGTTGACGTATTTGCCGACCAAATCGCTGTTGACGCGGGCGATGAAGTCGTTCAGGTTCAAGTCGATGTCTTCGATTTTGCTGTTGAGCTTGGCGGCGATGTAGTAGCGCATCCATTCGGGGTTGAGGCCGCCGTCGAGGTAGGATTTGGCGGTGATGAAGGTGCCGCGCGATTTGGACATTTTTTGGCCGTCGACGGTTAAAAAGCCGTGGGCGAACACGCCGGTGGGAGCGCGGTGGCCGCTGAATTTGAGCATGGCGGGCCAAAACAGGGCGTGGAAGTAGAGAATGTCTTTGCCGATGAAGTGGTACATTTCGGCATCGCTGTCAGCGCGGAAATAGTCGTCAAAATTCAGGCCGATGCGGTCGCACAGGTTTTTGAACGAGGCCATGTAACCGACGGGCGCGTCGAGCCAAACGTAGAAGTATTTGCCGGGTGCGCCGGGGATTTCGAAGCCGAAGTAAGGTGCGTCGCGGCTGATGTCCCAATCGGAAAGGGTGGTTTCGCCGTTTTCTCCGCCGCCCAGCCATTCGTTCATTTTGTTGAGGGCTTCGGGTTGCAGGTGCGGCTGGATGCGGCCGTCTGAAAGCGTGGTGCTGCCTGAAGTCCATTCTTTCAGGTAGTCGGCGCACTCGCCCAGTTTGAAGAAGAAGTGTTCGGATTCTTTCAGCACGGGGGTGGCGCCGGATACGGCGGAATAGGGGTTGATCAGCTCGGTGGGCGAGTAGGTGGTGCCGCACGATTCGCAGTTGTCGCCGTATTGGTCTTTGGCGTGGCATTTGGGGCATTCGCCTTTCACGAAGCGGTCGGGCAGGAACATGTTTTTTTCGGGGTCGAACAACTGCTCGATCACACGGCTTTCGATTTTGCCGTTGGCTTTGAGGGCAAGGTAGATTTGTTCGGAAAGCTGTTTGTTTTCAGGCGAATGGGTGCTGTAATAGTTGTCGTAACCGATGTGGAAGCCGGTAAAGTCGGCCAAATGCTCTTCGCGCACTTTGGCAATCATGTCTTCGGGCTTCATGCCTTGTTTTTGGGCGGCCAGCATCACGGGCGTGCCGTGAGTGTCGTCGGCGCAGCAGTAATAGCATTCGTGGCCGCGCAGTTTTTGAAAGCGCACCCAGATGTCGGTTTGGATGTGCTCGACCATGTGGCCTAAGTGGATGCTGCCGTTGGCATACGGCAGGGCGGAGGTAACGAGGATTTTGCGTTGGGTCATGGTTAGGTTCGGCTTATTTGAGTATAGAAATAGGCTGTATTATACCTGAGGCCGTCTGAAAAACATCTTTCAAACGGCCTCAGGCAAAGATAGATGCCGTATTTTTCAAACTCTGCGTTTATAATTCTGTTTTTCCAACCCTGCCTTTTTAAGACGGCCTTCTTCCCTAATGGGGCCGTCTGAAAACGAAAGAACCTATGTCTGCCGCCATCCATATCCAAAATGCCGTTAAAACTTATAAAAACGGCTTCACTGCCTTGAAAGATGTGAGCTTCAATGTAGAACAAGGCGAATTTTTCGGTTTGCTCGGCCCCAACGGAGCGGGCAAAACCACCTTGATTTCAGCGATGGCGGGCTTGAGCCGGCTGACCTCGGGCAACATCAGCGTGATGGGGCATGATGTGGTGGCCGATGCCTACGCCGCGCGCATGAGTTTGGGCGTGGTGCCGCAGGAATTGGTGTTCGACCCGTTTTTTACCGTGCGCGAAGCGCTGCAATTCCAATCGGGCTATTTCGGCATTAAAAACAACGATGTCTGGATAGATGAAATTATCGAAAATCTGGGCTTGACCGACAAAGCCGGCACCAATACCCGCAACCTTTCCGGCGGTATGAAACGGCGTTTGATGGTGGCACAGGCGTTGGTGCACCGCCCGCCGGTGATTGTGCTCGATGAGCCGACTGCCGGTGTAGACGTGGAGCTGCGTCAAAATCTATGGACGTTTATTTCCGGTTTAAACCGTCAGGGCCACACGATTATCCTGACCACCCACTATCTTGAAGAAGCGCAAAGTATGTGTACCCGTATTGCCATGCTGAAGCACGGCGAGTTGGTAGCTTTGGATAAAACCGAACATTTGCTGCACAATGAAAAAGGCCTGCGCGTGGAACTGCTGCTCGGCGGTGCGCTGCCGGAAAATCTGCAACAATGGCAGGTACCGCAAGAAAACGATGCGGTGTTGCTCAAGCTGGAAGACTACGACCAGCTTGCGTTTGTGCTGCAAACGCTGAAATATGCGGGCGTGGAAGTCAAGCACTTGTCGCTGCCGGAAACGGATTTGGAAGACGTATTCGTGCAGATGATGCGGGCGAAGTAGCTGCTTCGGATAACGATCGAAGAGGCCGTCTGAAAATTTTCAGACGGCCTCTTCGCCGTATTCCGCAATAAAACATGCGGCGGATGATGGGATTGCGCTTTTTCAGACGGCCTGCACCTGATCGGCCTCTTCCTGCGCCCCGTGCAATGCGGTATAGCAAGGTTGAAGCTGGCGGGCAATCAGGCAGAGTTGGTGCCACAATATACTGCTTTGGCGGTCGTCGGCCACCCGTTCATGCAGGTTTTCCAAACTGTCCTTCACTTCGTTTAAGGCCGTCTGAAAAGCCTCCGGCGGTTCTACGGCGATGTTTTCCAATATATCGGCAATCTGATAGGCCGTTTGGAAAAAGCCTTCGGTAAAGTCGAGCGCACAATCTTTTACCATCCGGTTGCGGAAGGCTCCGAGCGCGGAAATGTAGCCGATTAAAGCATAGCTGGTTTTAAGCAGGTTGAAACCGTCTTGCAGTTTACCGCCGTATTTCTTCGGCTCGCCGCTCATATCGGAAAGCGTGCTGCTGAGTGCCGCCGCCCGCTCATGCGCTTGGCGGCGCACGCTGCGGTAAGCCATGTCGTCGACGCTGCCGTTTTGCAGTTGGCCGAGGATATGGCGCAAATAACGTCCGTTTTGGCTGACCGACTGCCCGGCCGTGCGGCTGAGGGTGAGATAGCGCCAATCGGGCCACAGATAAGACACCGCCGCCCACGCAATACCCGTACCGATAACGGTATCAGTAAAACGCGGCCACAAGGCGGCGGATACGTCGATACCGGCCAGCGACAGGCTGGTCAGCGCCTGTACGGTAATGAAAAAAGTAGAAAAGCTGTATTTATTGGTGCGGAAAAAGAAAAACAGCGTGGTAGAGGCAATCACAATCCACAGTTTGGTTTCAACCGAAGGGGTGAAATACGGCACCAACGAACCGACCACCACGCCCAGTATCGTACCGGCAATACGTTGGACAACCCTGGATTTGGTAGCGGAATAGTTAGGCTGGCACACAAACAGGGCTGTCATCAGAATCCAGTAACCAAGATCAAGGTGGAACACTTCGACAATCGCACAGGCGGCAAACACCACTATCGATAAGCGCACGGCATGGCGGAACACGGCAGATTCGAAATTCATCTGGCTGCGTACCGTGTTCCATACATGGCGCAGACCGCCGCGCTCCATCGCAGCAATGCCGGATTTATCGGAATGCATTCCCGCCGCATTATGTTCATCTTTCTCCAAATGGGAAAGCTGGTAATCGACGCTGAACAGATTTTCCAGCAGCCTTTGCAGGGTGTGGACTTCCGCACCGTTATGGTTTTCGGCATAAATTTTCAACGATTGGCGGCAACCTTGGATGGCTCGCTCCAACCGTTTACCGTATTGGTAAGACTTGCCGCTGCGCAGACTTTCGGCCACATCGCGGCAAGCCTGCCCCTGCAACTCAAGCAAGCGGTTGATGCGGAAAATCAGGTCGGTGTTTTTGAGGCGGTCAGCCAACTCCCGATAATCGACATGCGCCGAACTGATGCGCTCGTGAATATCCTGCGCGGCGAAATAATACCGGAGCATGCGGTTGGTGCGCGGGTGGCGGTGCTGCCCGCGCATACGGTAAAACAGCGCAATACGGCATTGGTTGAACGCATCAATCACACCGGTGTTTTTCATGGCCAAATCAATCTGGCGGCTTTCCAACCAATCGGCTTCATCAGGATCGAAAAACGCAGCTTTGGCATCGAAATAACCGCCTAAAGCGGCATACGCATCGGCCACGCTTTCCTGCACGGGTCGGTGCGGAAACACCACATGCAGCAACAAAGTCATCATGCTGTAAAGCAGCGTGCCGCACAAAATCATCAACGGGCTCACAAACCACGGTATCTCCGACGTGTACGACAGCGTGGTGTAAGTCGCCACTGCCAACGTGCCGAAAGCAAAGGTGCGGTAACGCAAACCCACCGCGCCGGTTAAAGTAAACAGGAAAGTAAACGCCGTCATCATCAAGATAAAAGGCAAGCCCGTACCATGCGTCATCTGTGCGCCCAGCGACGACACAGAAAACAGCACCAGTGTAATCACAATGTTTTTCAGACGGCCTGTCAAACGGTTATCCAAATCCACCAAACCGCCCGCGATTACTCCCAGCACAAACGGCGTCGTCAGTTTGGGCACGTTGAAATACCAAACCAGCGAAGCGGCAATAAACACGCTGACGAAAATCGGCAGCGTGGCGATAACTTTAGGATTAACGGGAGGTGTTCTCATATCAGGTGTTTCGTGTGTCTGAAGCGCGAATTGTACAGGATTTGCAAGCTGTGTCGCCGAATACGGAGGCAAAGGTACCAAGAAACTGAAATCTTTCCAAACTCTTCATACGCTGCGCATTTTTGTGCACACACCGCTTATTCTCAATCTTGAGGTTTACAAACCATCAGGCCGTCTGAAAAATTTCAGACGGCCTGATCTTGCTAAACAATCAAGCAGCTGGTTTAGAATGTTTTTTCCAAGGTAATAAACCATTGTCTGTTTTGGCGTGAATAAAACACAGGAATATTACTGTCGATTTTCAGGTAGCGGAAATTCAGCTTGGGCGTAATGCCGTAAAGATGTACACTACGATGCCACAAAGCAACGTTGGCCTGATATTCCTTATCGCGCCGGATACTCGGTTCGTCAAAATCACGCACAGCATAGCGCAAATTCGCACGGGTACTCAAACCGTTGTTCCACTCTTTTATCACACCCACACGTCCGCCTTTACGGTCTGACGATTCAATTTTTTCAACCGTATGCTCACGGCTGTAATCAACACCACCGTAAATCATCAACCCGGCTGTCGGCAACCACGCGGCAGTAAACGAAGCACTGTTCAGATGGCCGTTGTAACGTTTGGCATGGTAATCTCGGGCATAGCGCCGCTGCATGTGTACGGCAGAACCAATCAGTTGCCAATTGTCATTTACCCAACCGCCGTATTCAGCAGTCGCACCGAAATTGCGGCTGTAAGATTCGCCGCCTAAACGGTTATAACCTACGAAAGGTTTAAACGAAGCCCAGCGGCGGATATTCTGGTTCTTATAGCCCGCACTCACACGCACGCTTTCCTCGCTGTAGTCTTTGTTATCCCAATACCAAGTGCCGTCTACCGATGCTTCGGTAGTTGCATAATGGTTACCGGTCAGATTCCAATCGCGCTCTACAGAAAAATTGTATTGCAGGCCGTTAGCACGCTTCGGCAGTGAATCCTCATCACGCACAAACCGTCTGCCGCCTATTTCAATATATTTAACAGAAGAAGCATTGTTCACATTGTCGTTGCGCTCATACTGTACCCCGGCATTAAACTGCCAACCGGCCTGCTTCTGAATACGCTCAAGATAAGCATCGGCCAGCATGCGGGCATTCGCGTCGATATTGTCAGCCTTGACACGCTCAAACTGATCTTTTGCCGCCTGATACTGTTTGTTTTCATATAGCATACCCGCCAAATCCAAACGTACATAGCTCAATTCGGGATGGGCAGAAATAATACGGCGGTAAGCCGCAATTGCCTGGGCATGCTTTTTCTGAGAACGCAAAAGCGCGCCCGATGCATAGTCATACAAAATCACATCATGCTCGGGTATCGTGCGGTAAAGGGACAACAGATCTGCCAACAACGGCCAGTTTTGGCTACGCATTGCACGCTCGATTAATTGGGCAGCCAACTCGGGATTCTGACGCAAATCATCTTCGTTCAGCTCTACCGATTCCGTCTGTTTTTCAGGTAAGGCATCTACGGCGGGAGCAACCTCAGGTTTTTTCGGTTTAGGTTTTGCCTCTATTTTCAAAGGATCATCAAAAAACGGGGTTTCTACAGTAGGCAAAACTTGAGGAGGCGGCTCATTAGCAAAAGCAGGAGCAAACACACCAATCGATGATATGATAAAAAGATATTTCAACATACTTAAGTGTCCGAAAGGCCGTCCGAAAGCTTTTCAAACGACCTTAATGGAATAAAAATAAAGAAGGATTCAGCCAAAACAATTATATAAAACAAAGGAATAATCGTAGCGGCAAATCATTCTTCGGAAATTATAAATAAACGTATTTTAACAAATTTCCTCCCCTTCCCATAATTTCCGGCAGCTTTAATCGAAAAGTGTCGTATATTGAACGTGCTGCCCGCCTTAATACTGAAGCCGTCTGAAACAAAACATCAGAAATGCCCCGTTTCCTTCCCATTCGCTCTATTCAAAACTTACCCAAATGATTACACTACATTTTTCGTTTGTTAAAAGTCTACAATGAAACGAATACTCACTTCTCTACCGATATGGATTGTCCTTACTGATATGGCATACGGTTTTTTTCTCAACATATCACAAAGCCTGAACCTGCACCAACAAGCTCGGCCCGTTAAAGACAACCTGCCTGTATCGCCCGATATAGCATTCAGTGGCCTACAAGTTTTAACCAACGGCGGTATGACCCTCATCATCGGCTTCGGGCTAATGGTTTTATTACAACTCAACCATTCTGTACTGCAAAAACAAATCCTGCCTATCGGCATCTTTCGTACCTTAGGTTTATTGGCTGTATTGGCATTCAGCTTACCTTCTCTTTGGGAATGGTTTTGGGCTGCTATCAACTTTGCGAAAGGACAATACACTATCGCTTTCGATAATCCCCGTTACCTGATTACCGCTATATGCCTCCCCTTAATCTCCTGCCTGTGCATAGTCCGTTTAACCGGCTGGTATCGATTGCATAAGAATCTATCGCAAGAAAACAATCTATAAAAAACTAAACACCATTCTCTCCAACCGGTATATCAGCGGATTTCTTTATAGGAAACTTTTCTTCATACACGGCACTTTAAAGTAAGCAGAGAAGAAATATATGAAAAAAGTGATAGTCTTTATTTATCTCTCTTTCTCAAGAAAGAAAAATTAACACTATTATTGTTGACTATGGCTCAAAAGAAATCGTACTTATTGTTATTATAAAAATTATATCTAACAACTTTACTCATAAAGAAAATTTAAAAATCATACCCACTTGGATGACTGTCGATTTCTACCATCATCGTATCAACCATAAAAATATTTTGCCAATACACAAAATCACACCAATAAATTTTCTTCGGTTTGTCCTGCCTTAAACGGGATACTGCATCCTATATTATTTCACCTGCCGAATGTAGCTAGCGATGCTCTAAAATATAAATAACTGCCAGCCTAATTCGGGATAAGGCCGCTATATTGCATGCTTTGTCCATACGGTCAGGTCGGGTGTTGAGCCCGCTTTCATGACAGGACTTCATCAACACCCACGACATTATCCCTCCCAACCTCCATTATCACCCTCTTTCCTGCCACATCGGCCTCTCCCACAAACGCCAAAGGCTGCGGAGTCACCCCCACAGCCCCAACATCCTTCCAGGCTTCCTTACTTCTTCAGCACCGGCTGCGCCTTCCCTTTCGCCGATCCATGACCGGATACCACCGCCTCCACTTTCAGCTTCGACAATATCCCCTCACCGATTCCCTTTACATTCTTCAACTCGTCCACACTCTTGAACTTGCCGTTCTGCGTCCGGTATTCCACTATCGCCGCCGCCTTCGACGGCCCGATTCCCGGCAGTGCCTTCAATTCTTCCGCCGTCGCCGTATTGATGTTCACCGCCGCCAACGACCACGCCGATACCAGCAGACCCACCAGAGCCAATACATACCGTTTCATGTTTTCCCTTTCATAATATGAATTCAAATAATCTTATTGCTGTCAATAACCGCACGAATCCGGAAACATACTTCCATATCGCAGAAACAGCTGCGCTATCATAAGCATATTTCCCCTCCCGCTCAAACATTTTCAGCGCAACGCTGCCGACCCACTCCCCCACTGTCGCCCTCCCGCGACAACACCCACGTCCCTCCCCTCCAAGTAAAAACCCCCGATACTTCTCAGTATCAGGGGTTAGCAATGAGTGTCTGGCAGTGACCTACTTTCACATGGGTATCCACACTATCATCGGCGCTGAGTCGTTTCACGGTCCTGTTCGGGATGGGAAGGCGTGGGACCAACTCGCTATGGCCGCCAGACGTAAACTGTACAAATCGGGAAAGCCGTCAGGGAAATGCATCCCTTCTCTTTATTCTTCAATCAACGGTGATGGGTATCGTCTTCAAGACTGATATAAGCTTTATTTTCGAAGCCTCAACACCCACTACGGTGCAAAAGTCCTTCAAATGATAGAGTCAAGCCTCACGAGCAATTAGTATCGGTTAGCTTCACGCATTGCTGCGCTTCCACACCCGACCTATCAACGTCCTGGTCTCGAACGACTCTTTAGTGCGGTTAAACCGCAAGGGAAGTCTCATCTTCAGGCGAGTTTCGCGCTTAGATGCTTTCAGCGCTTATCTCTTCCGAACTTAGCTACCCGGCGATGCGACTGGCGTCACAACCGGTACACCAGAGGTTCGTCCACTCCGGTCCTCTCGTACTAGGAGCAGCCCCCGTCAAACTTCCAACGCCCACTGCAGATAGGGACCAAACTGTCTCACGACGTTTTAAACCCAGCTCACGTACCACTTTAAATGGCGAACAGCCATACCCTTGGGACCGACTACAGCCCCAGGATGTGATGAGCCGACATCGAGGTGCCAAACTCCGCCGTCGATATGAACTCTTGGGCGGAATCAGCCTGTTATCCCCGGAGTACCTTTTATCCGTTGAGCGATGGCCCTTCCATACAGAACCACCGGATCACTATGTCCTGCTTTCGCACCTGCTCGACTTGTCGGTCTCGCAGTTAAGCTACCTTTTGCCATTGCACTATCAGTCCGATTTCCGACCGGACCTAGGTAACCTTCGAACTCCTCCGTTACTCTTTGGGAGGAGACCGCCCCAGTCAAACTGCCTACCATGCACGGTCCCCGATCCGGATCACGGACCTGGGTTAGAACCTCAAAGCCACCAGGGTGGTATTTCAAGGACGGCTCCACAGAAACTGGCGTCTCTGCTTCTAAGCCTCCCACCTATCCTACACAAGTGACTTCAAAGTCCAATGCAAAGCTACAGTAAAGGTTCACGGGGTCTTTCCGTCTAGCAGCGGGGAGATTGCATCTTCACAACCATTTCAACTTCGCTGAGTCTCGGGAGGAGACAGTGTGGCCATCGTTACGCCATTCGTGCGGGTCGGAACTTACCCGACAAGGAATTTCGCTACCTTAGGACCGTTATAGTTACGGCCGCCGTTTACTGGGGCTTCGATCCAATGCTCTCACATCTTCAATTAACCTTCCAGCACCGGGCAGGCGTCACACCCTATACGTCCACTTTCGTGTTAGCAGAGTGCTGTGTTTTTAATAAACAGTCGCAGCCACCGATTCTCTGCGACCCTCCAATGCTTACAGAGCAAGTCTTTCACATCGAAGGGCATACCTTCTCCCGAAGTTACGGTATCAATTTGCCGAGTTCCTTCTCCCGAGTTCTCTCAAGCGCCTTAGAATTCTCATCCTGCCCACCTGTGTCGGTTTGCGGTACGGTTCTGATTTAGCTGAAGCTTAGTGGCTTTTCCTGGAAGCGTGGTATCTGTCACTTCTTGTCCGTAGACAATCGTTATCACTTCTCGGTGTATAAACATCCGGATTTGCCTAAATGTTCCACCTACCGGCTTGAACGACCTATTCCAACAGGCCGCTGACATAACCTTCTCCGTCCCCACATCGCACTAAATCAAAGTACGGGAATATTAACCCGTTTCCCATCGACTACGCATTTCTGCCTCGCCTTAGGGGCCGACTCACCCTACGCCGATGAACGTTGCGTAGGAAACCTTGGGCTTTCGGCGAGCGGGCTTTTCACCCGCTTTATCGCTACTCATGTCAACATTCGCACTTCTGATACCTCCAGCAACCTTCTCAAGTCACCTTCATCGGCCTACAGAACGCTCCCCTACCATGCACTAGGTGCATCCGCAGCTTCGGTTATAGATTTGAGCCCCGTTACATCTTCCGCGCAGGACGACTCGACCAGTGAGCTATTACGCTTTCTTTAAATGATGGCTGCTTCTAAGCCAACATCCTGGCTGTCTGGGCCTTCCCACTTCGTTTACCACTTAATCTATCATTTGGGACCTTAGCTGGCGGTCTGGGTTGTTTCCCTTTCGACAACGGACGTTAGCACCCGCTGTCTGTCTCCCATGATTGCACTTTCCGGTATTCTTAGTTTGCCATGGGTTGGTAAGTCGCAATGACCCCCTAGCCATAACAGTGCTTTACCCCCGGAAGTGATACATGAGGCACTACCTAAATAGTTTTCGGGGAGAACCAGCTATCTCCGAGTTTGTTTAGCCTTTCACCCCTATCCACAGCTCATCCCCGCATTTTGCAACATGCGTGGGTTCGGACCTCCAGTACCTGTTACGGCACCTTCATCCTGGCCATGGATAGATCACTCGGTTTCGGGTCTACACCCAGCAACTCATCGCCCTATTAAGACTCGGTTTCCCTACGCCTCCCCTATCCGGTTAAGCTCGCTACTGAATGTAAGTCGTTGACCCATTATACAAAAGGTACGCAGTCACCTAATTAATAGGCTCCCACTGTTTGTATGCATCAGGTTTCAGGTTCTATTTCACTCCCCTCCCGGGGTTCTTTTCGCCTTTCCCTCACGGTACTGGTTCACTATCGGTCGATGATGAGTATTTAGCCTTGGAGGATGGTCCCCCCATATTCAGACAGGATTCCACGTGTCCCGCCCTACTTGTCGTATACCTAGTACCACTGATGAAATTTCGAATACGGGGCTATCACCCACTATGGCCAAGCTTCCCAGCTTGTTCTCCTATCTCAACAGCTATCATATACAGGCTCCTCCACGTTCGCTCGCCACTACTTGCGGAATCTCGGTTGATTTCTTTTCCTCCGGATACTTAGATGGTTCAGTTCTCCGGGTTCGCTTCGCTTATCCTATGTATTCAGATAAGGATACCGTACAAAATACGGTGGGTTTCCCCATTCGGACATCACCGGATCATAGCTTTATTGCCAGCTCCCCGATGCTTTTCGCAGGCTTACACGTCCTTCGTCGCCTATCATCGCCAAGGCATCCACCTGATGCACTTATTCACTTGACTCTATCATTTGAAGTACCTTTTTGACTTCGTTGCTACAGTGTTGACTACCTTCGCAACTTAAAGGCCTCTACTTTGATAAAACTTACTGCTTGTTGTGTACCGAACTGTGCCTTTTGTCTTTCACAGCCCGGTCGATACAATCATCACCCAAATACTGCGGCTTACCTGTTACGGCAAGCCGACATTGTCTTTGTTTGTTGATTTCGGCTTTCCAATTTGTTAAAGATCGATGCGCTTCTTAAAAAAAGGAATAAGTAAACTTTTCCTTCTCTAACCTACACAAATTAAAATATTCTTTACTTCATCTTTATCTATTCAGATGCCAAACATCTAAAGACTAAAGACAAACAAAAATACTTTGATTTGCAAAGTATTTGGTGGAGGCAAACGGGATCGAACCGATGACCCCCTGCTTGCAAAGCAGGTGCTCTACCAACTGAGCTATGCCCCCCAATCTCTTGGTGGGTCTGGGAGGACTTGAACCTCCGACCCCACGCTTATCAAGCGTGTGCTCTAACCAGCTGAGCTACAAACCCAGATTACTCCAACTTCGTCGGGATTCTCCCAACCAGTCTTGCATCTTTAATACACAGTTTACCGATAAGTGTGAATGCGACCAAACCTCTTTTTTCTCTAGAAAGGAGGTGATCCAGCCGCAGGTTCCCCTACGGCTACCTTGTTACGACTTCACCCCAGTCATGAAGCATACCGTGGTAAGCGGGCTCCTTACGGTTACCCTACCTACTTCTGGTATCCCCCACTCCCATGGTGTGACGGGCGGTGTGTACAAGACCCGGGAACGTATTCACCGCAGTATGCTGACCTGCGATTACTAGCGATTCCGACTTCATGCACTCGAGTTGCAGAGTGCAATCCGGACTACGATCGGTTTTCTGGGATTGGCTCCACCTCGCGGCTTGGCTACCCTCTGTACCGACCATTGTATGACGTGTGAAGCCCTGGTCATAAGGGCCATGAGGACTTGACGTCATCCCCACCTTCCTCCGGCTTGTCACCGGCAGTCTCATTAGAGTGCCCAACTTAATGATGGCAACTAATGACAAGGGTTGCGCTCGTTGCGGGACTTAACCCAACATCTCACGACACGAGCTGACGACAGCCATGCAGCACCTGTGTTACGGCTCCCGAAGGCACTCCTCCGTCTCTGGAGGATTCCGTACATGTCAAGACCAGGTAAGGTTCTTCGCGTTGCATCGAATTAATCCACATCATCCACCGCTTGTGCGGGTCCCCGTCAATTCCTTTGAGTTTTAATCTTGCGACCGTACTCCCCAGGCGGTCAATTTCACGCGTTAGCTACGCTACTAAGGCATCAAGTACCCCAACAGCTAATTGACATCGTTTAGGGCGTGGACTACCAGGGTATCTAATCCTGTTTGCTACCCACGCTTTCGGGCATGAACGTCAGTATTATCCCAGGGGGCTGCCTTCGCCATCGGTATTCCTCCACATCTCTACGCATTTCACTGCTACACGTGGAATTCTACCCCCCTCTGACATACTCTAGTCACCCAGTTTCAAACGCAGTTCCCAGGTTGAGCCCGGGGATTTCACATCTGACTTAAGTAACCGTCTGCGCCCGCTTTACGCCCAGTAATTCCGATTAACGCTCGCACCCTACGTATTACCGCGGCTGCTGGCACGTAGTTAGCCGGTGCTTATTCTTCAGGTACCGTCATCACCCAAGGGTATTAACCTCAAGCTTTTCTTCCCTGACAAAAGTCCTTTACAACCCGAAGGCCTTCTTCAGACACGCGGCATGGCTGGATCAGGGTTCCCCCCATTGTCCAAAATTCCCCACTGCTGCCTCCCGTAGGAGTCTGGGCCGTGTCTCAGTCCCAGTGTGGCGGATCATCCTCTCAGACCCGCTACTGATCGTCGCCTTGGTAGGCCTTTACCCCACCAACTAGCTAATCAGACATCGGCCGCTCAAATAGCGCAAGGCCCGAAGGTCCCCTGCTTTCCTCCTCAGAGAATATGCGGTATTAGCCATCCTTTCGGACAGTTATCCCCCACTACTCGGTACGTTCCGATGTATTACTCACCCGTTCGCCACTCGCCACCAAAAGAGCAAGCTCTTCCGTGCTGCCGTTCGACTTGCATGTGTAAAGCATGCCGCCAGCGTTCAATCTGAGCCAGGATCAAACTCTTATGTTCAATCTCTAACTTTAACTTCTGGTCTGCTTCAAAGAAACCGACAAAGATATTTATCTTGTCTGTTTTTGTCGCAGTGTGAGGCCCAATCGCACTCACACTTATCGGTAATCTGTTCTGTTAAAGAGCGTCCCGAACATCATCACAACCAATACTGCCTAACGCAAAATCTGTTATAATGAATATTCGCTTTCAAACACCGCCGAAGCAGCGAAGAACCGAACTATACCCGCCCTCCCCCAATAACGTCAACCCCACAGCAGAAAAATCCGACCGAAAAACAAACAGACCACTGTTTTATCAAGAAATTTTATTTAGCATACGATTTGCTCTATGTAAAACAAAATGAAATAAAGCCACCTGAATATGACAGGCGGCTTTATTTTACTGTTTGTTTGCTTTTTTAATCCGCAAATTGTTTTTTTAGTTGCTCGCGTCGCTCTTGAGCCTCTACGGATAAAGTGGCTGTAGGACGTGCCAGCAAACGCTTAAGTCCGATAGGTTCACCGGTATCTGTGCAGAATCCGTAGTCACCTTCATCTATTTTACGTATAGATGCTTGTATTTTGTTCAACAGTTTGCGCTCGCGATCCCGAGTACGCAATTCAAGAGCATATTCTTCTTCTTGAGTGGCTCGGTCAGCAGGATCGGGAGCAGACTCGTGTTCTTTCAGATGGCCTGTAGTAGTAGTGGCGTTTTCAATCAGCTCGTCTTGCAGCTTTACCAACAATTCTCGGAAAAAGGCCAGTTGATCTGCATTCATGTAATCTTCTTCCGGACCACTCCAGTTGAGAATATCTTGTTCTGTCAGCTTTGCCATAGTCGTTCTTTCTTTCCCAGTTAGTATTAAAGACTTTAAATATTAAAGTCTGCCATCATAGGCTTATTGTTGATTTTTCGACAAATTAATCAATATTTTTTTAGGCGAGCGGCATCATAACATGAATTTCAGTATACGGTTATGTTAAGAATAATTTCATCTGGCACTTTCGTTTTCAGACGGCCTGTCAATTTCCTTAATTCGTTGATAAATCAGTTTAACAGCCATAAATTCAACTTAGCAATCAACTGTGGCAAGATTACACTTAACCAGATCCACAGTATTAATACCAACACACTACCTGAAAAGTTGTAGCGTCTGAATTGTAGAAAGACAAACGGCTTGGATAATGGTTCAAAAATTTTATGCAAAGATACTTGCAAAGAAGAATAAGGATTGTTAAAACTCAAAATCATGCGCAACAGTAAACCGATAAATAATACGTAAGCAACAGCCTTGAATAAATTCAATACAGTAAGAAACAAATTGGCAGCGATAACTTTGATGCCGAACCCTTCAGGAAGAGCCAATAACGATAAAACTGTAAATACTAAGTAATACAATAGTATACAGGCTAAGATACAGGCGCTGTCCCACTGTCCTAACGGTGGAGTGGCTTTACGTAAAGGCTTTACCAGCCAATCTGTCGTCTGCATACAAAATTGTGCCAACGGGTGCCTGAAATCGAGTTTTGCCCATTGCAACAAACAGCGAGACAAACATACGATTGCCATGCTATCGGCAAGTAACATCAGCAGTTTGGGTAACATTTTCAGACGGCCTTCTTTATGATCGGAATTGTTTTTCTATCTCTCGCGAACGTACGATACACGCTTGTACGCCGGCATTAATACCTTCGGTAATCTGATGTGCTTTAAAGGTTTCTATTGCTTCATGTGTGGTACCGCCTTTGGAAGTAACATTTTGTTGCAGCAAAGTAAAATCTTCTCCGGTTTGTTCGGCTAAAGCTACCGCACCTTTGAAAACTGCCAAACTCAGCCGATGTGCTTCCTCAGGCTGAAACCCTTGTTGCCCGGCGGCTTCTTTTAAAGCATTTAAAAGATAGAATACATAAGCGGGGCCGCTGCCGCTGATGCCGGTAATGGCATGTATCCTGTCTTCTTCTTCGAGCCATACAATCTGGCCCGTTGCACTCATGATTCTTGCGGCAATTTGTTTATCCTCTTCACTTACCCCTTCTGCGGCAAACATACCCGATACACCCAAACCGATACGGCCGGGAGTATTGGGCATCACTCTTATGATTCGGCGTGTGCCGTTTAAATAACGGCTTAAAGTCTCCACGCTCAAACCGGCTGCCACCGACAGCACCAACGCGCCATTGGTTTGCACATTAATACATGCAGCCTGCATGTCTTGAGGTTTGACTGCCAGTATCAATACATTATCTGCGTTTAATTCAGGTAGTTTTTCCGATACGGCGACACCTAACTCCTGCTTCAGCTTTTCGCGCTTTTCCGCACCTCGGTTGGTAATGTGGACATGATACCCCTCCTCTTTAACCAATCTGCCTGCGATTGCCGCTGCCATATTGCCGCCGCCTAAAAAGTAGATATTCATGGTTTTCTTTCTATCTATAACTGATTTCAGGCCGTCTGAAATCTCTAATCAATAATTTTCTCGATACGGTAAACCGTATTGGGAGTAGTGTTCTAAAATGAACCAAGTTTTGCCGACCTGCTTAAAACCCACCGACTGCCAAAAACAACCTGTACGGATTACTTTCTCATCCTTTCAAAACGGATTTTCAGACGGCCTTGTTTTTTGAAACTGTTTTCCAACATTTGAAACGCTGCTTTACCTCAGCCTTTATTTCGACGGCTTGGCCGTTTTGCTGAATCAGGCCGAAATGCCTACAAACCAACAACGCGGCAAGTATTTCCACTGTGGCCGTCTGAAAACATCCCGCTTGCGAATAATACGCCTGCCAAGCCGATACTTTAGTCTTCCGGCATTAGGGTTTCCTGAAACGTTATTATGGTTTCAGACGGCCTTTTAGTTTCTCAACGGTAATCGCGCCGGCCGAAAATCGCACTGCCTGCCCGCACATGCGTCGCACCACATTCAACGGCAATCTCCATATCGGCGGACATCCCCATCGACAAGACATCCGCCGCAATACCTGCCTCATTCAAATCGGCCAAAAGCTGCCGCATTCTGCCGAACTGCCGCCGCAATTCTTCATCGCTGCTGCCGGCCTTGGCCACACACATCAAGCCGCGTACTTGTATATTCGGCAGCTTTGCCACTTCGACGGCCAGCGTAACCGCTTCTTCGGGCGCAACGCCGTGTTTGTTCGGTTCGGCGGCAATATTGACTTCAATACACACTTGCAGAGGCGGCTTTTCAGACGGCCTTTGGGCACTTAAACGCTGGGCGGTTTTCAGACGGCCTATGGTATGCACCCAATCCGCTCGTTCGGCCACATATTTGGTTTTGTTCGACTGGATATCGCCGATAACATGCCAAACGATATCGGGCAAATCGGCCAGCTCTTCAGTTTTCTCATACCATTCCTGAATATAGTTTTCACCGAAATCACGACACCCTGCGTCATACACTTTGCGGATATCGCTTGCGGGGAAAGTTTTACTGACCGCCACAAGTTTGGTGCCGCCCGGTTTGCGGTGTGCAGCCACTTCGGTTTGGGTGATTTCAGACAATACAGTTTGGTAATTGTGTTGCAGGCTTGTCATGATTGTTTCCGTATTGTGCCGTTTTTGGCTTGTTAGCAAAAATAATTAAATTTTTACTTGGTTTAACAGGCTATACCTATTTAAAATAACGGGCTATACCGATTAAATCGTCATTATTTTTTTACCTTAAACAGGTTATTTAATTTTAACTTAAAAAATCAAGGCCACATTATGCAAATTACCGACTTACTCGCGTTTGGTGTCAAAAACAAAGCATCCGACCTCCACCTTAGCTCAGACCTGCCACCGATGATCCGCGTACACGGCGACGTGCGACGCATCAATCTGCCCGAAATGGGCAGCGACGAAGTGGGCAATATGATTACTTCGGTGATGAACGACTATCAACGCAAAGTGTACCAGCAAAATCTGGAAGTGGACTTTTCTTTCGAGCTGCCCAACGTAGCCCGTTTCCGTGTGAACGCATTTACCACCAACCGCGGTCCTGCCGCAGTATTCCGTACTATTCCCAGCAACGTATTGACTCTGGAAGACCTGAAAGCTCCGCGTATTTTCCAAAAAATCGCCGATAATCCGCGCGGCTTGGTGTTGGTAACTGGCCCTACCGGTTCGGGTAAATCCACCACGCTGGCAGCCATGATCAACTACATCAACGACACCCAACCCGCACACATCCTCACCATCGAAGACCCAATCGAATTTGTGCATGAAAGTAGAAAGTCCCTAATCAACCAGCGCGAACTGCACCAGCACACACACAGTTTCGCCAATGCTTTGAAATCGGCTCTCCGTGAAGACCCCGACGTAATTCTGGTGGGTGAGATGCGCGACCCCGAAACCATCGGTCTGGCGCTCACCGCCGCCGAAACCGGCCACTTGGTATTCGGTACCCTACACACCACCGGTGCCGCCAAAACTGTTGACCGTATCGTCGACGTTTTCCCTGCCGGCGAAAAAGAAATGGTACGCTCCATGCTTTCCGAATCGCTGCGCGCCGTTATTTCTCAAACGCTGTTAAAAACCCGAGACGGCAACAGTCGTGTGGCTGCGCATGAAATCTTGGTATCCACCGCCGCCGTGCGCAACTTGATCCGCGAAAACAAAATCGCCCAGATCAATTCGGCACTGCAAACCGGCCAGGCCCACGGCATGCAGACTCTCGACCAAGCTTTGCAAAACCTCGTGCGCCAAGGCGTTATTTCTCCTGAAACGGCCCGCAGCAAAGCGCATAACAGCGATATGATTATCTAATTTTTCCTACACATTACCCGATGACGAGAAAACGACATGAGCGATTCAAACCAACTGCATAATCTGTTGACGGAAATGGTTCAGGCATATTCGCAAAAAAACCAACCGCCGCATATTCCCACGCCCGCCGAAATCGGTGTCCATCTGCATCCCATCCTCGACCGCATGTGTGCTGATGCCGAACAACGCAAAGCATCCGACATCTTCATCAGTGCCGGTTTCCCGCCTGCCATGAAGGTAAACGGCGTATTGACCCCGATGCCGCACAAAGCACTTTCCGGCGCAGATACAGCCGCTATCGTGCAATCAACCATGAACGAGAGCCAGCTTGAAGCATTCAACCGCGATCTGGAACTCAACTACTCGGTTCAATCCCGTTCAAACACCCGCTACCGTGTGAATGCTTATCACGAGCAAGGCCGTGTCGGTTTAGTAATGCGTCGCATCAACCAAAATATTCCGAGCATAGAAGAACTTGCCCTGCCGTCCAAGCTCAAGGATCTCGCCCTGACCCCTCGCGGCCTGCTGATTCTCGCCGGCCCTACCGGTTCGGGTAAATCCACTTCGATGGCTGCCATGGTCGACTACCGCAACCAAAAAATTCCCGGCCACATCGTTACCATCGAAGACCCGATCGAATACCTTTACAAACCGCGCCGCTGCATCATTACCCAACGCGAAGTCGGTATCGACACCCCCGACTGGAAAATAGCCGTACAAAGTGCCATGCGCCAAGCGCCGGATGTCGTATGTATCGGTGAGGTGCGCAGCGAACACAGTATGGAATACGCGTTGCAACTGGCGCAAACCGGCCACTTGTGCGTGTTTACCATCCATGCCAACAATGCCTCGCAAGCCATCGAACGTATCATCAACTTCTATCCCGAAGAACGCCAACATCAAGTATTGATGGACTTGGCTTTGAATCTGATCGGCATTATCGGCCAACGTTTGATTATCAAAAAAGGCCGCAGCCAACGCACCGCCATCATCGATTTGCTGCTGAACACCCCTGCCATGCAGGATACGATTTTCAAAGGCGAGTTGATGGAAATCAAAGACTTGATGGTACGTTCCACCGTGGAAGGCATGCAGACGTTCGACCAAAACCTGTTCGACCTCTATCTCAAAGGTCAAGTCGAATACGACGAGGCTTTGCGCCAAGCGGACTCTCCCAACGACTTGCGCTTGCGCATCCAATTGCATGAAGAAGGCGACAGCCCGGAAAAACTGTACGACCGCATCAGCGATTTAAACCTGATGTAAAACGACTTCCTGCCGTAAACAATCAAGGCCGTCTGAAAAATTTGTTTCAGACGGCCTTATCATAACCGGCCGTATCGGAGGATACGGCGGTAAAAACCAATGGTTCATACAAAACGGTAGGCCGCAAGCATAGTAAACGGCATGACAACGGTTTGATCGGTCTGCGACTATCGCATGATTCAATATCTGTCCGGTAAAAATACAAGGAGTTCCGCCCGTGCAGTTTGAGAAAAATCATATCAGGCGCAGAATGGCAGCTTTGTTTTTCCGTAAAATCGGTATAATTTAAGTCATTATCAATGAAGGCTGACATCATGAATACACTAAACTGGCTTACCCGTTTAATCTCCCACGACACCACCAGCCGCCATTCCAACCTTTCGTTGATTCACGAAGTGGCCGGTTTCCTTGAAGGGCAAGGTCTACAACCTTGGTTGGCCCATAACGCCGACCGCAGCAAAGCCAATTTATTCGTTACCATACCCGCTTCAGACGGCTGCACCGATGGCGGTTTGATTTTTTCGGGTCACACCGACGTTGTGCCGGTAGACGGCCAGCAATGGCATTCCAACCCTTTTCAGGCGGAAGTGCGCGAGGGCAAACTGTATGGGCGCGGTGCGGCCGACATGAAAGGTTTTATCGCTTCGGTGCTGGCCGCAGTGCCGCAAATGAAAGCCGCCCGCTTGAACCGCCCTCTGCATATCGCTTTATCGTATGACGAAGAGGTCGGCTGCCTCGGTGCGCCGGTGATGATTGAAGAATTGCAACGGCGGGGGCTGACACCGGAGCACTGCATTGTCGGCGAACCGACTTCGATGAAAATGGTGGTGGCACACAAAGGGCACCATTACTTCAGTTGCCGCGTACACGGCAAAGCCGTGCATTCTTCGTTGACTCCGCAAGGCGTGAATTCGATTGAGTATGCGGCCCGCCTGATTGTGTTTATCAACGATCTGGCAGGCCGTCTGAAAGAAGACTACGAGCAAGACGAGGCTTTCGACGTGCCGTTTTCCACATTGGGCGTGAACACCATACACGGCGGCACCGCGGTTAATATCGTGCCGCAGTTATGCGAATTTTCTTTCGACTACCGCAACCTGCCGCACATGGATGCCGCCGCCGTTATCGAACCGATCGAAGCCTATATCCGCAACGTACTGGAGCCGCAAATGCAAACCGTAGACCCTGCCTGCCATATCGAGCTGCGGCATCACGGCGCGGTACCGGCCATGCCGGAAGGTGATGCGCGGGCACTGTATGAATTGGTATCCGCTCTGGTGGACGAAAAAACCCGGCAGAAAGTGGCCTATGCCACGGAAGGCGGCCAATTCAAACAAGCCGGTATCCATACGGTCATCTGCGGGCCGGGCAATATCGAGCAGGCACACCGTCCGAACGAATTTATCGAGTTGGACCAATTGGCCCGCTGCGATGCATTCCTGAGCAAAATGATTGCCGCCCAAAGCCGTTAAAGCGGTCGAAAAACAGCTAAAGCCCCTGCAACATACCAATAGGCCGTCTGAACATAATGTTCAGACGGCCTTCTTCAGAAAAGGTCTGTTCTTCAAAAAACTAAGATTCTTCTGATAACCCCTTCAATTTATACACCCATTCCAAAGCCTCGCGCGGCGAGAGTTCGTCGGGGTTGACGGTTTTGAGTGCTTCTAATGCAGGATTAGGCGCGGATTCCGGTTCGGTTTCGTTTTCCTCCCATGCCGCATCTTGTCTTTCAGACGGCATCATATTAAAAATATCCATTTGCGGGCGGTTGGCGGCGGCTTGGGCTTCGAGTTCGTTCAAATGCTTGTGGGCGGACTTCAACGCGCGGGCGGGCAGGCCGGCGAGTTTGGCGACGGCGATACCGTAGCTTTTGCTGGCGGGGCCGGGTTCGATGTGGTGCAAGAACACGATGTCCTGCCCTTCTTCCAATGCCGACAAATGCATATTGACGGCGGTGGCATGGGCTTCTGGCAGGCGGGTCAGCTCGAAATAATGGGTGGCAAACAGGCTGAACGATTTGTTTTTCTGAATCAGATGCTCGGCGATGGCTTGCGCGAGGGCGAGGCCGTCGAAGGTGGAAGTGCCGCGGCCGACTTCGTCCATCAACACCAGCGATTGTTCGGTGGCGTGGTGCAGAATGTAGGCGGTTTCGCTCATTTCCACCATGAAGGTCGAGCGGTTGCCGGCCAAATCGTCGGACGCGCCGATGCGGGTGAAAATCTGGTCGATAGGGCCGATTTTGGCTGCGTCGGCAGGCACGAACGCGCCGGTGTGCGCCAGCAGCACAATCAAGGCCACTTGGCGCATGTAGGTGGATTTACCGCCCATATTGGGGCCGGTAAGCAGCATCAGGCGGTGTTTGTGGTCGAGGGCGGTGTGGTTGGCGGTAAAGTGGCGCACTTGTTGCTCGACGACGGGATGGCGGCCGTTGTCGATTTCGATTAAGGGGTAATCAGCAAACTCGGGGCAAACGTAACCGCGCTCTTCGCTGTGTTTGGCGAAGGTGGACAATACGTCCAGCGAGGCGGCGGCTTTGGCGGCTTTTTGAAGCTGCGGTAAGGCCGTCTGAAGTTCTTTCAGCAGGGTTTCGTAGAGTTGTTTTTCCAATGCCAACGCCTGCTCTTGCGCGGTTAATACTTTGTCTTCAAAAGTTTTGAGTTCGGGCGTGATAAAACGCTCGGCGTTTTTCAGCGTTTGGCGGCGTTGGTAATCGGCCGGTGCTTGTTCGGCCTGTACTTTGGAAAGTTCGATATAAAAACCGTGCACGCGGTTGAACTCTACTTTCAAGGTAGATAAGCCGGTGCGCTCGCGTTCGCGGGCTTCGAGGGCGAGCAAAAATTCGTCGCCGTGGTTTTGGATGTGGCGCAGTTCGTCCAATCCGGCGTGGAAACCTTCGTTGATCACGCCGCCGTCGCGCAGCCAAACCGAGGGTTCGGGCAGAATCGCAGCTTGCAGTTTTTCGGCAATCGGCAGGGTTTCGGGGAACACGTTTTGCAGGGTTTGCAGCAAACCGCTGCCGCCGGCGGGCAGTTCGGTTTCGGCCAAAACAAACAGGCTGTCGCGCAATGCGGCCAAATCGCGCGGGCGGGCGTTGCCCACGGCGATGCGGGCGGCGATGCGTTCGATGTCGGCAATGTTTTTCAGACGGCCTTGCAGGTCTGCATAATGGTTTTGCAGTTCCAACACCGCTTGTTGCCGAGCCTGAATATGGGCGCGATTGCGCAGCGGATGGTGCAGCCACAAAGCCAGCAGGCGGCTGCCCATATGGGTGGCGCAGTCGTCGAGCACGGAAAACAGCGTCGGCGATTTTTTGCCGGTAAGCGTTTGGGTGATTTCCAGATTGCGGCGGGTGGCGGCATCCATGCCGATATATTGGTTTTCGGTTTCGAGCGAGAGGCCGTCTAGATGCTGCGGCAGGTGGTTTTGGGTGAGGCGGATATAGTTGAGCAGTGCGCCGGCGGCACCGATGGCGGCGGCATGGTCGTCCAAATTCAAGCCGAAACCGAGCAAATCTTGACAGCCGAAATAATCGGTGAGCAGCTTGGCGGCGGTATCGGCGGCAAACTGCCAATGGTTCAGCCGCGTGATATTGGCCGCCTGAAGCGGCGGTGCGTTTTTGCCGTCGGGCAGCAGAATTTCGGCAGCCTGCAAGCGGGCAAGCTCGTCGGGCAGTTTGTCGGCGGTGGTAAGTTTCACTTTAAATTCGCCGCTTTGCAGCGATGCCCATGCCAAGCCGATGTGTTTTTTGTCGGCACACACGGCCACGATGCGGTTGGTTTCTTTGTCTTCGAGAAACGCGCTGTCGGTAAGCGTGCCGGGGGTAACGATGCGCACCACTTTGCGCTCCACCGGCCCCTTGCCTGCACCCACTTCGCCGGTCTGCTCGCAAATCGCCACGCTTTTGCCCATTTTCACCAGCCGCGCCAGATACTGTTCGGCGGCATGAAACGGCACGCCCGCCATCTTGATTGGCTCGCCGTTCATCTGCCCGCGCGTGGTGAGCGTAATATTCAGCAGCTTGGCCGCCTCTACTGCGTCGTCGAGAAACAGCTCGTAAAAATCGCCCATGCGGTAAAACACCAGCTTGTCGGTGTGATGCGCTTTAATGTCGAGATATTGCTGCATCATCGGGGAAACGGCAGGTTTGGTCATTTCAGACGGCCTTGTGGTGTGAATCTTGAAGAGGCGTATTGTATCGCAAATAAACTTAAATTTTGCTACGGCATTGCCGCGCCTTAGCTCGAAGAGAACGATTTTGTAAGCCGCTAAAGCGGCACAGAATCGCTTCCGTACTACTTGTACTGTCTGCGGCTTGCTGCTTTGTATCAAAATAAGTTTATTTGCTATAGCAAACGGAGGAAGGGTTGAGGCCGTCTGAAAGTTTTCAGACGGCCTCAAGAGCATGCAACCGGGCGTTTGCCTGCTTCAGGCGAATGTTCAGTTAAACTTTTTACAGCTCACACTATCATCTCTACAAAAGAAACCGTCTTGCTCTTTTGTACAGGCTTTACGGGAGGCGATGCGTGCCAAACCTTCGTTGTAATCGGTGGCTTCATAGGTTTTACCGAATACCGAAATACTGCATACATACACAGGATTTCTCGTTTTGCGGTGTTCGATAACGATACTCTGCTTATTCTGTTTTTCGAGCAATTCCAAGCGTTTTTCCAGATAAGTAATGCGGGATTCCAAGGCGGCAATACGTGCGTCGGTGTTGGCGAAGGCGGCAGTGGATGTTAAGAGTAAAGTGAGCAAGAGACCTTTTTTCATGTTTTCTTCCTAAAATTTTTCCAACAAAAATTGATTATGTCTTTTTATACTGAAATGCATAAATCGTCATAACCGTTATTAAGAAAGATTCATACTAAACTTAAAAGGCCGTCTGAAACAATCTTTCAGACGGCCTTTTACCTGAACATACAAGAATTAGCTGCGAATCCGCATCAACACTTCTTCTTTGCCGATTAATGCCAGTACTGCGTCCACGCTCGGGGTTTTGGCTGTTCCGCACACGGCCAAACGCAGCGGCATGCCGAGTTTGCCCATTTTTATGCCTTCGGCTTCGCAGAAAGGTTTGAACAAATCGTGGATGGATTCGGCATTCCAATCGCTCAGTCCTTCAAGTTTGTCGGCAAAGCGCAGCATGCGCGCGGGAGCCTCTTCGTCCCAATGTTTTTGTACGTCGGCTTCGGCCGGCGTGCCTTTTCGGTAGAAATAAATACATTCGTCGGCCAGCGTGTTCAAATCTTGGGCGCGGTCTTTAACCAAAGCCAACACGTCTTCCAAAGCGGGTTTGTCGGTAACGTCGACACCGCGCACGGCCAAGCGGGGTTTAACTAATTCTGCCAATTCTTCATTGGACGTGATTTTGATGTGCTCGCCGTTGATCCAGTAGAGCTTTTTCAAATCCATGCGGCTGGGCGAAGGGGAAACGTCTTTTAAATCAAACCATTCTACAAACTGCTTCATGGTAAAGAATTCGTCGTCGCCATGCGCCCAACCCAAACGGGCGAGATAGTTCAGCATGGCTTCGGGCAGGATACCCATCGCGCCGAAATCGGTAATCGCCACGGTGTCGCCACTGCGTTTGGAGATTTTCTTACCTTGCTCGTTCAAAATCATCGGCAGATGCGCGTATTCGGGCAGGGTGGCACCCATTGCTTTTAAGATGTTGATTTGCTTGGGGGTGTTATTCACATGGTCATCGCCACGGATAACATGGGTAACGCCCATATCGCAATCGTCCACCACCACGCAGAAGTTATAGGTGGGCGTGCCGTCGGCGCGGGCGATAATCAGGTCGTCCAAGGCTTCGTTGGGAATGCTGATTTGACCTTTAACCAAATCGTTCCATGTGGTCGTGCTGTCAATCGGGGTTTTGAAACGCACCACCGGCTCCACGCCTTCGGGTACGGGCGGCAGGGTTTTGCCGGCTTCGGGCCGCCAGCGGCGGTCGTAAGTGGCCGTGCCTTCTTTTTCGGCTTTCTCGCGCATGGCTTCCAGCTCTTCTTTGCTGCAATAGCAATGGTAGGCATGGCCTTTTTCGAGCAGTTCGGCAATCACTTCTTTATAGCGGTCGAAACGGCGGGTTTGATAAACCACGTTGTCGGCATTGTCGTAGTTGAGCCCTACCCAATTCATACCGTCGAGAATAATGTTGACCGATTCGGCGGTAGAACGCTCCAAATCAGTATCTTCGATACGCAACAAAAATTCGCCTTTGTGCTTTCTGGCAAACGCCCATGAAAACAGGGCAGTACGCACACCGCCGATGTGCAGATAACCGGTGGGGCTGGGGGCAAAACGGGTACGGACAGTCATGGTTTCGGCTCCGGTAATAGGGAAAGGCATTATTGTATAGAGGGGTGGGGAATTATGCTACTTTGCAGGTTGAACAGGCCGTCTGAAACTAAATTTCAGACGGCCTTTTATCCGTATCGATACAATTCCGCCGGTTACAGCACCCGTTCCAACAAATTCAACATATTCTGCCATGCCGCTGCCGCCGCAGTTTCATCATAAGCCAAATCCACACCGTTTTTCTCTCCGTTGCGGGTAGCCTGCGGGTTGGTAAAACCGTGTTTGGCATCAGGGAAAACATCCACATGATAATGCACTTTGGCGGCTTTCATTTCCTGCTCGAATGCGGCCACGTCATCCATCGAAACCATCACGTCTTTGCCCGCATGCTCAACCAGAATCTCACCCTTAACAATACCTTCCAGAGCAGGAACAACCGGCGCGAGAATGCCGTGGAAGCTGGTAACGGCTTTCAAATCTTCGCCGCGGCGCGCCATATCGAGCACCACTTTGCCGCCGAAACAGAAACCGATTGCTCCGATACTGTGCGGGTTCACTTCAGGCTGCGCTGCCAGAGTATGGAAAGCCAGTTTGGTGCGCTCGGCCAAAATAGCCGGGTCGGACAATACACCGGTCATCCATTCGTTGGCTTGGGCAGCTTCGTCGGTAAGCCGGCCTTCTCCGTATAAATCCATCACCATTGCGGCATAGCCTTCCGAAGCGAGCTTTTCGGCGGCTTGTTTGGCGTGATCGCTCATGCCCCACCATTCGGGAGCGACCAACACGCCGGAAAGGTCGTTAACGGCCTGTTCGGGCAGGCACAAATAGCCTTGCAGATTCAATCCGTCGGCAGTGGTGTAATTTACGGTACGGGTAGTAAAAGACATAATTTAATCCTCTATTTACGGTTTCAGACGGCCTTTAGCTTAATGGAACAAGCATTTATATACAAGGTGTCGGTATGATAGAGAAGGCCGTCTGAAAACAAACTAAAGTTTTCAGACGGCCTTATTTATATTGTTTACTTGCCGATACAGAATCTCGAAAAAATCACGCCCAGTAAATCGTCTGCCGTAAATTCGCCGGTGATTTCGCTGCATGCCGTTTGGGCCAGCCGCAGGTGTTCGGCCAGCAGCTCGATTTGGTTGTTGCCGCACAGGGCGGCGTTTTCGAGTTCAGTTTCGGCGGCGGAGAGCGCGGTAAGGTGGCGACTGCGGGCGAGAAAAAGGCTTTCGCTTTCGCCCTGCCAGCCGATTTCTTTCAATAATGCCTGTTTCAACAAGTTTAAACCTTCGCCGGTTTTGGCAGACAATCTGATTAAGGTATCGGCACCGCTGGCGGTGTTCAGGCCGTCTGAAATCATTTCCACGGTTTCGCCGGTGAGGTCGGTTTTATTGTGGATTTCGATTTTTTTCAGATTGTCGGGCAGGCCGTCGAGAATGGCTTGGGTTTTGGCGTTGATGCCTTCGCGCGGGTCGATCAGTATCAGCGCCACATCGGCTTCTTTTACGGCTTTATGGCTGCGCTCGATGCCGATTTTTTCCACCACGTCGTCGGTTTCGCGCAGGCCGGCGGTGTCGATGATGTGAACGGGCACGCCGTCTAAGGCGATTTGTTCGCGCACCGTGTCGCGGGTGGTGCCGGCGATGTCGGTAACGATGGCGATGTCGTCGCCCGCCAACGCGTTGAGCAGGCTGGATTTGCCCACATTAGGCGCACCCACCAGCACCACGTTCATGCCTTCGCGCAAAATCGCACCTTGTTCGGCGCTGGCCAACACGGTTTTGAGACGGCCTTGCAGCTCCGCCAGTTTGCCGCGTGCATCGGCGGCTTCGAGAAAATCGATGTCTTCTTCGGGAAAATCGAGCGTGGCTTCCACCAGCATCCGCAGAGTAATCAGTTCGTCCACCAGCGCGTGAATGTGCTGCGAAAACGCGCCTTTGAGCGAACGCACGGCCATGCGGGCGGCGGAACGGCTGGAGGCGTCGATTAAGTCGGCCACGCTTTCGGCCTGCGCCAAATCGAGTTTGTTGTTGAGAAAAGCGCGTTTGGTAAACTCACCCGGCTCGGCCATGCGCGCACCCAGTTGCAGGCAACGTTGCAGCAGCATATCCATCACCACCGGCCCGCCGTGTCCTTGCAGTTCGATCACGTCTTCGCCGGTGAAGCTGGCAGGCGCGGCAAAATAGAACAGCAGGCCGTTGTCGATGGCTTGGCCGTCTGAATCCAAAAAGTCGGTGTAAAGGGCAACGCGCGGCTTGGGGGTTTTGCCGCCGCTGATCTGCTGCGCCAACGGCAGCAGGTTTTTGCCGGAAATACGCACAACGCCTACGCCGCCGCGTCCGGGGGCGGTGGCGATGGCTGCAATGGTGGGAGTGGGTGCGGACATAGGGTTTATCTCGAAAAGTAACGGTGTGATTATAGCAAAAGGCCGTCTGAAAACGGTTTATCAGACGGCCTGTGTCGGAGGTCGGAATCTTCGCAAATTTAAAATACAGATTTAAACAATGCCTCAAACGGGTATTTTACAAAAAATCAAAACATAAAATACTTCTGTAAAGCCGATACGGAAGCGATATGCTTTTCAGACGGCCTTCCGGTTTTATTCGTAAACTTTTAATAATTCCACTTCAAAAATCAATGTGGCATTAGGCGGAATCACACCGCCCGCGCCATGTGCGCCGTAACCCATTTCTGGCGGAATGGTAAGTTTGCGTTTGCCGCCTTCTTTCATGCCGCCGAAACCTTCGTCCCAACCTTGAATCACTTGGCCTACGCCCAAAGTGATGGTCAGCGGCTGGCGGCGGTCGAGGCTGGAATCGAACTTAGTGCCGTCTTCAAGCCAACCGGTGTAATGTACCGTGATTTCTTTGCCTTTTACCGCTTCTTTACCGTGGCCGGTTTCGATGTCTTCAATAATCAGGCTCATACAGATTCCTTCTTTATCAGGTTGGAAATGCGGCAAGATTAACATAATTTACCGCAGGCGGCATGCGCATTTCAGTTGCCTACGCATTGATGCAGCGGAAAGCGGGCTTGCTCGGCTTCAACGTTTCTTTTACGTTCGATGCGGTTCCATGCTTTTTCGTGGAAATAGAAAACAACGGTGTTTACAATCGGCTCGATTAACGCCACCGCACCGGAAATACCGATGCTTCCGGTTAAAACGTAAGCGACACCGAAAGCGACGCTGAAATGTAAAATGGCAAAAGTAATGGTTTTCAACATAATGTATTCCTAAACAAACAGGCCGTCTGAAGATTTTGCAACCCGCTTCGGGTATCGGTTTAAAATCGGGTTAATGAATTATTTTGTTATGATAACTATTTTCAATCAAAAAATTAAAGTTAATTTTCTTAATCTATTATTAGCCAATTTTTATTGATTTTATAAACTTATAGAGAGAAGCAATAATGAAGACACTCAAAGTAGTTGTTCTCGACCGCGGTACCCTTCCCGAAAGGCCGTTCACTTTCCATTTCGAACATCAAACCGTCGAATACGAAAAAACGGCTTCCGAAGAAACAGCCGAACGCATTCACAATGCGGATATCGTCATCACCAATAAAGTGAAGATTTCCGCCGAACACATCGCCGCCAACCCGCAACTCAAACTCATCGCCGTTACCGCCACAGGGGTAAACAATGTGGATATTGCCGCCGCTAAAAAAGCCGGAACTGCAGTGTGCAATATCCGTGCATACGGCAATGAATCGGTGGCGGAACACGCTTTTATGCTGATGATTGCATTAATGCGCAACCTGCCCGCCTACCAACGCGACATGGCCGCCGGCATATGGGAAAAATCACCGTTTTTCTGTCATTTCAGTGCACCGATACGTGATTTGAACGGCAAAACCCTGGCTATTTTCGGCCGCGGCAATATCGGCGAAACTCTGGCGGGTTATGCACGCGCATTCAATATGAATGTAATTTTCGGCGAGCACAAAAACGCCGAAACCGTGCGTGAAGGTTATGTTTCTTTCGACGAGGCCATCCGCAGCGCAGACGCGGTTTCGCTGAATTGCCCGCTCACCGAAGAAACCGCCGATATGATCGGTGTAGAAGAATTGCAGCAAATGAAACCCGGGGCGGTATTGATAAACTGTGCCCGCGGCGGTTTGGTAGACGAGCAGGCACTTGTTGCCGCGTTGAAATACGGTCGTCTCGGCGGTGCGGGTTTTGACGTGCTTACCGAAGAACCTCCGCGCAACGGCAACCCGCTGTTGAAAGCACGTCTGCCCAATCTGATTGTTACCCCGCATATAGCATGGGGCAGCACCGAAGCCCATAACCGTTTGTTCGATATTTTGCTGGATAACATTAACGGGTTTGTTTTGGGGAACCCGCAAAACATCATATAAACCCGATACAAACCAAGAGGCCGTCTGAAAACTTATTTCAGACGGCCTCTTTAATCAAATAATATCTATTTAATTCAATCAAATATCGTAAGTGGTCGATGCCGTATCGCCGCCTTTGCCCGTCCAGTTGGTGTGGAAAAACTCGCCGCGCGGTTTGTCGGTACGCTCGTAGGTGTGCGCACCGAAATAGTCGCGTTGGGCTTGCAACAGGTTGGCAGGCAGGCGTTCGGTGGTGTAGCCGTCTAAGAAAGTGATTGCAGATGCCATGCAGGGCATGGGAATGCCGCACTCAACGGCTTTGGCCACCACTTTGCGCCATGCCGGCAAACAGTTTTCGAGAATGTTTTTGAAATACGGATCCGCTCCCAAGAAAACCAAATCGGGGTTGGCTTCGTAAGCATCGCGGATGTTGCCTAAAAACGCGCTGCGGATGATGCAGCCTTCACGCCACAGCAAAGCGGTTTGGCCGTAGTTCAATGCCCAATCGTTTACTTCGCTGGCTTCGCGAATCAACATAAAACCTTGTGCATAAGAAATAATTTTTGAAGCGAGCAAAGCTTCACGCAGGGCTTCCACCCATTCGGTTTTATCGCCTGCCACCGGCTTGATGGTTTTATTGAACAGTTTTCCTGCCTGAACGCGCTGTTCTTTAAAGGCGGAAACGCAGCGGGCGAACACCGATTCGGTAATCAGGGTCAACGGAATGCCCAAATCGAGGGCGTTGATGCCCGTCCATTTGCCGGTGCCTTTTTGCCCGGCGGTATCGAGGATTTTTTCCACCAGCGGTTCGCCGTTTTCGTCTTTGAAGCCGAGAATGTCAGCGGTAATCTGAATCAGGTAAGAATCTAACTCGGTACGGTTCCAAATGCTGAAGATTTCGTGCATTTGCGAATAATTCAAGCCCAAACCGTCTTTCATAAACTGATAGGCTTCGCAAATGAGCTGCATATCGCCGTATTCGATGCCGTTGTGCACCATTTTTACGAAATGTCCGGCACCGTCGCGGCCTACCCAATCGCAGCAAGGCTCGCCTTGCGGGGTTTTCGCGGCGATGGCCTGTAAAATCGGTTTCACATGCGGCCAAGCTTCTTCGTTGCCGCCGGGCATAATCGAAGGGCCGTTGCGCGCACCTTCTTCACCGCCCGATACGCCTGCGCCGACAAAGCGGATGCCTTTTTCGGCCAGCTCTTTGGTACGGCGGGTAGAATCGGGAAAATTAGCGTTGCCGCCGTCGATAATGATGTCGTCTTTATCCAATAAGGGAACAAGTTGGTCGATAAACTCGTCTACTACAGCACCGGCTCTCACCATTAGCATGATTTTTCTCGGTTTCTCGAGTTTGTCTACCAAGTCTTGCAAAGAATAAGCACCGATAATATTGGTGCCTTTGGCTGCACCGTTGAGAAAGTCATCTACTTTAGAAACAGTGCGGTTGAAGGCCACAATTTTGAAGCCTTTGTCGTTCATGTTCAAAATTAGGTTTTGACCCATTACGGCCAAACCGATAACGCCGATATCGCCTTTCATCGGAGAATCCTTTTGTTTGTGAAGTATCGGTCGTTTACTTTAACTGATTAGAACCGGATAAACAATGTTTGGCTCTCTGTTGCAGGAAATTTTTCTGAAGTTGGAACTGAGATCGGAGATTGTAAAAATATAATATTTAAATAATAAAAAGATTTTGATGTAGAGAAGCAGGCTATTTTGTGGATAAACCGTTTTTTGTTTTTATTTTAAATAAGATAGGCCGTCTGAAAGATTTGGGAAAAAACATATGGTTTATTGATGATAAATGTGGATAAATTTAAAATAGGACAGTGTTTTGTGGAAAACAAAAGAGCTGTACACAGTTTTCAGACAGCCTTCAACCGCTTAGGCCGTCTGAAAGACGGATACGGCGTATTTGTTTCAAAGAAATGGACAGTTGGGAGAAAAATGATGCAGATGAAAACCTTATACAGTTTGTTGGCTAGTTTGACACTGGCCGCTTATGTACAAACAGCTTCGGCCAACCCGCCGCCTTTGGACCGGCCTCAAGAAGTTCAGACGGCTGTGGAAAACCATGCACCCGAACAGGGCACGGGAATTACCGAGCAAAAGTTAGTGCGGGCCAAAGAGTTTATGGCAGCATCGGCCAACCCTTTCGCTACCGAAGCCGGTTATGAAATTTTGAAACGCGGCGGTAGTGCGATCGACGCCATGATTGCCATGCAGACTACATTGAGCTTAACCGAACCGCAGTCTTCAGGTTTGGGCGGTGGTGCATTTTTGGTGTATTGGGATAATAAAAAGAAAAAGTTGACAACATTTGATGCGCGGGAAACCGCACCGAAAGCCGCCAAACCGGAGCTTTTTTTAGATGAAAACGGCAAACCGCTGGAATTTATACAAGCGGTGGTTGGCGGCCGTTCGGTGGGTGTACCGGGCGTGCCGAAACTTTTGGAAGATGTCCACAAACGCTATGGCAGATTGCCGTGGCACACTTTGTTTGACAAGCCGATAGAGCTGGCACAAAACGGTTTTCCCGTATCGGCGCGGATGGCACGTTCCATCGAGCAAAATCGGGAGCAGTTGCAACGCCATCCCGCCACCGCTGCATATTTTATGCCCGAAGGCAAACCGCTTAAAGAAGGTACGCTGCTGAAAAATCCCGAATTTGCGGCTACGGTAAAACTGCTTGCCAAACAAGGCAGTTCACCGTTTTATAGAGGTATTCCCGCGTTCAATATCGTTAAAACCGTTATCGGTATGTCGGATAATCCCGGCCGGATTTCAATTGAAGACTTCAAAAATTATCAGGTAATCGAACGTGCCCCTGTTTGTATGCCTTACCGCGAATATGAAATTTGCGGTATGGATGCGCCGAGTTCCGGCGGCATCACATTAGGACAAATTTTCGGGATTTTGCAGAATTTCAATATGCGGGCCTTGGGTGCGGACAATATTTTAAGCTGGCGTTTGCTCGGTGATGCTTCCCGACTGGCTTTTGCCGACCGTAATCATTACATTGCCGATCCCGAATTTACCGATGTGCCGGTGAGTGCCATGTTGCATCCTGCTTACTTGAAATTGCGCGCCGATTTGATTGCCGACCATTACGGCGCATTGAAAGATGTGATGCCCGGCGGTTTTGCACGTACACAGGCTAAAGGCGAGGCTGTCGAGTTGCCGTCTACCAGCCATCTGGTGATTGTGGATAAAGACGGTAATGTTGTTTCTATGACCACGTCGATTGAAAATGCTTTCGGCTCTACTTTGATGGCCAACGGTTACCTGCTTAACAACGAGCTGACCGATTTTTCATTCAAACCCGTTGATGAAGAAGGCAGACCGGTAGCCAACAGCGTGGCAGGTGGAAAACGCCCGCGTTCTTCGATGGCACCGACTATCGTGCTGAAAAACGGCGAACCTTATCTGGCAGTCGGCTCGCCCGGCGGCAGCCGTATTATCGGCTATGTGGCCAAAACCTTGACCGCCCATCTCGATTGGGGCATGGATATTCAACAAGCTATTGATTTGCCGAATATGCTTAACCGAACCGGTACTTATGAGCTGGAACAAAACACGCCGGCCGCCGATAAAGCCTTTATTCTGGAAAGATTGGGCTATAAAGTGCAGGTGCGTGATTTGAATTCGGGCACACAAGGCATTGTTATCGGTGCCGATGGGTTGCAGGGCGGTGCCGATCCGCGCCGCGAAGGTAAAGTGATGGGGGATTGATTGTTTTAATACCACAGATGTATCAAGGCCGTCTGAAAACATAAATATGCTTTTTCAGACGGCCTTCGTATGGGTTTTCAATTCGTATTATGCAGCATTCGACAAGCTGTGGAACGCAGCGGGCAAGTCTTCATCATGCGGAAATTCCACCCATTCATAACAGGATTCGTCTGCCAAAATAGCACGCAGCAACGCATTGTTGATGGCATGGCCGGATTTATAGCCTTCAAACGCGCCGATGATCGGGTGGCCGACGATGTATAGGTCGCCGATGGCATCGAGAATTTTATGGCGCACAAATTCGTCGGGATAACGCAAGCCTTCGGGGTTCAACACATCGGTGTCGTCGATTACGATGGCGTTGGAAAGATTGCCGCCCAAACCGAGATTGTGCGAGCGCATCAGTTCCACTTCCTGCATAAAGCCGAACGTGCGGGCGCGGGCGATTTCGTCGATATACGATTTTCCGGCGAAGTCGATTTCAAAAGTGGGGCTGCTGCGGTTGAACACGGGGTGGTCGAATTCGATGGTCAGCGTTACTTTGAAGCCGTCGTAAGGGGTAAAACGCACCCACTTGCCGCTTTCTTGCACTTCTACCGGCTTCAAAATCTTTAAAAAGCGTTTTTGGGCTTTTTGATCGACAATACCCGCATCTTGCAGCAGATAAATAAAGGGCAGGCTCGAGCCGTCCATAATCGGGATTTCGGGCGCGTTCAATTCGATTAAAGCGTTATCCACACCGTAAGCAGCCAAAGCCGACATGATGTGCTCGATGGTGCCGACGCGCACGCCGTGTTCGGTAACCACGGTGGAAGACAAGCGCGTATCGTTAATCAAATAGGGATTGAGCTTGATGGTTTCGCCCTGCACGCCTTCCAAATCGGTGCGGCGGAAAGAAATGCCGCTGTTTTCAGGCGCGGGATTCAGCGTTAATGCCACACGCTCGCCGGAGTGCAGGCCGACGCCGGTAACATGAATGGATTTCGCCAATGTTCTTTGCTGCATGGAATGTTCCTCAACCAACGGGTATATCTGATCAGTATATCGTTTGAAACCTTTGCAAAACCCCCATCTGCGGCGCATTTCTGCGTTGTGCGCTGCTCGCTCGTTTGCCTATCTGTATGATATGTCTGCACTCGCTGTGCTGCTACGCCTTGAACTGCATCCGCATCTGGGGGTTTTGCAAAGGTCTCGGTTTGGATAATACGATAAAACACAACCACCAACATAATCTTTTTAATAGTATTTACTTATCGGCGGATTGGTTTTAAACGCTAAAGTAATAGATGCGGCGGCCGAAACGGCATGAAGTATGGGCTTACCGGATAAGTTGAAAGTTTATTTCATTTTTGCTACATATCGGCTAATGTTTAGAGCGCATCGTTTGATGCGTTTTTATTTTTTTAACTAGCTGTTTTTAAATTTTAAAACCGATTTTTCCTAATGTAAGTGCCTGAATGGTTTTATCATCTTTTTATTTTAAAATCATATATTAAATTATTCAGACGGCCTTTTGGGCCTTTTACTTAACTTAAATCAGATTTTATGTAGTTTTATGAAAATAATGCTATGAAGTAATTTTATTTCATGGTACAAATAAGGTATTGAAATCCATCCCTATCCGATTGCTAAGGAGCAGACAAATGAGCATTAAAGTAGCGATTAACGGTTTCGGCCGCATCGGCCGGCTGGCTTTGCGCCAAATCATCAAAACCGACGGTATCGAAGTAGTGGCGGTAAACGATTTAACGCCTGCCGATATGCTGCTGCACCTGTTCAAATACGATTCCACCCAAGGCCGTTTTCAAGGTAAAGCCGAATTAAAAGATGATGCGATTGTGGTAAACGGCAAAGAAATCAAAGTGTTTGCCGACCCCGATCCGGAAAACCTGCCTTGGGGCGAGTTGGGCATTGATGTGGTGCTGGAATGTACGGGCTTCTTCACAAAACAGGAAAAAGCCGAAAAACACATTAAAGCAGGCGCGAAAAAAGTGGTGATTTCCGCTCCCGGCGGCGATATGAAAACCGTGGTTTACGGTGTGAACGAACATGTTTTAGACGGCAGCGAAACCGTGATTTCCGCCGCTTCGTGCACCACCAACTGCTTGGCGCCGATGGCCGACGTGCTGCATAAAGAGTTCGGCATCGTAGAAGGCTTGATGACGACCATCCACGCCTACACCGGCGACCAAAACACCTTAGATGCGCCGCACCGCAAAGGCGACTTCCGCCGCGCCCGTGCCGCTGCATTGAACATCGTGCCGAACACGACCGGCGCGGCCAAAGCCATCGGCTTGGTGATTCCCGATCTGAAAGGCAAATTGGACGGCGCTGCGCAGCGCGTGCCCGTGGCTACCGGTTCGCTTACCGAATTGGTGTCTGTGTTGGAACGCCCCGTTACGGTTGAGGAAGTGAATGCGGCCATGAAAAAGGCTGCCAGCGATTATTATGCTTATAACGAAGACCCGATTGTGTCTTCAGACGTTATCGGCTTGGAAGCAGGCTCTCTGTTTGATGCGACCCAAACCAAAGTGATAACCGTAGGCGACAAACAGCTGGTGAAAACCGTGGCTTGGTACGACAACGAAATGTCTTATACCTGCCAACTGGTGCGTGTGTTGGCATATTTCGCCAAGCTGATCAAATAACCGGTTTACGCTTCACAAATTCAAAATAAAACTCAATATAACTCTGGCCGTCCGAAAAATATTTTTCAGACGGCCTTTTTTCAGGGTTTATATAAAAAAATCTGCTTCGGGTTGCCGACGGATTGATTTACAGGGATTTTTTTGCCGTTTTTGAAACCATCAGGCGAAAAAAATAGCCCTTGTGAAACAAGGGCCGGAATTCATTTGTTTTCCATAAAGGATAAACAGTTATGAAAAGTTGCTGTCTGGCATTATACTCACCACCTTGATAAAAGGCCAGTTTCAGACGGCCATGTGTTTATAATTGTGTGGTTTACGCTACAATGTTGTTGTTTTTAAAGATAATTTATTTGAAATGAATACAAATACCGTTTACGTGTCATTTTTGTTTTTCTTCACTTTCTCGACGGTTTTGCAACTTTACTTATCCGTGCGGCAAAGCCGTGCTGTATTGGCACACCGCCATGAAGTGCCGCGTGATTTTGCCGGTACGGTGTCGTTGGAAGAACATCAAAAAGCGGCGGATTACACTTTGGCCAAGCAGAGGTTAGCGCGTTACCATGTTTTGTTTGATGCGTTTTTGTTGTTGGTGTTCACTCTCGGCGGCGGTTTGAATTTACTGGCGGCATTGAGTATGAAGTTTTCAGACGGCCCTATCACACAGGGTGTGTTGTTGATTGCTCTGTTTGTAGTGGTAAACAATGTGCTTTCGTTGCCGTTTGACTGGTATGCCACATTTAAACTGGAAGCCCGTTTCGGTTTTAACCGCAGTACGGTGGCTACGTTTGTGGTCGATAACGTGAAAGCATTGCTGTTGGGTGCGGTAATCGGTGTGCCGTTGCTATATGCGGCGATTTATCTGATGGGTGTTACCGGTTCATTGTGGTGGATGTGGATATGGCTGTTGTGGCTGGCTTTTTCGTTTTTGCTGATGTGGGCATTTCCGAAGTGGATTGCACCGGTTTTCAATAAATTCGAGCCGATGCCCGAAGGTAGTTTGAAAATCCGTATCGAAAGCCTGTTGGAACGTACGGGGTTCAAAAGCAAAGGTATTTTTGTGATGGACGGCAGCAAACGTTCCGGCCACGGCAATGCTTACTTCACCGGTTTGGGCGACAACAAACGTATCGTGTTTTACGATACACTGCTGCAAGATATGCAGCCGGACGAAGTGGAAGCGGTGCTGGCGCATGAATTGGGTCATTTCAGGCGCAGGCATATCATCAAGCAGATGCTGGTTATGTTGGCTTTGGCTTTGGTGGTGCTGTTCATATTGGGTCAGTTGATGCCCGAAGCGGCGTTTTACCGCGGTTTGGGTGTGGTTTATCCCAGCCATGCGATGGCTTTGCTGTTGTTTCTGCTGGTGTTGCCGGTATTTACTTTTCCGTTTTCACCCTTACGCAGCCTGATGTCGCGCAGAAATGAATTTGAAGCCGACCGTTTTGCTGCGAAAACCGTATCGGTAAAGGATTTGATTACGGCTTTGACTAAACTTTACCGTAGCAATGCCGCTACTTTGGTGTCAGACAGATGGTATTCGTGCTTTTACGATTCCCATCCGAATGCGAGGGAACGGATAGCTGCTTTGAGGGCGTTGGAAAAAAATCAAAACCATGATAAGTCGCCGTAAGAAAGAAGCGGTGCGATACGGCAAGAAGCTTAGAGGCCGTCTGAAAATCTTTCAGACGGCCTCTTAATATTGGGAGCATACAGGCCGGACGATAAGCCGGGTTCTGTCGTCGGACAGTCATTCCTCTAGGCACACCATTGCTGATGCGCTCCAGCAACCTACCCGAACACTCGGCGAGCAGCGTCATGGTGTTCTGTTTGGTCTTGCTCCGAATGGGGTTTAGCCTGCTGCACCTTGTTACCAAGTGCACGGTGCGCTCTTACCGCACCTTTTCACCCTTACCTGTGCTGCCGAAGCAGCCATCGGCGGTATTGCTTTCTGTTCCACTTTCCGTCGCATTACTGCGCCCGGCCGTTAGCCGGCATTCTGCTCTTCGGAGCCCGGACTTTCCTCCCCGCATGCTTTAAGCAATGCGCAGCGACTGTCTGTCCGCCCTGTATGCGCAGTAGATTATAACATGGATGCGGGCGGTATCCGAACGGTGCGGCAACGGCGGAAAATAACCGAAGGCCGTCTGAAAAAAACTTTTCAGACGGCCTTCAGCTTATATGGAACGCAATATCATCAACGCAGCAGCTCGTCGGTAATTTTTTGCAGAAACGCCACCCTATCCCGCCGTACTTCTCCCGCTTCGGCTGCGTTTTTGACCGCACAGCCCGGTTCGGCGCGGTGGGTGCAGTTGTGGAAGCGGCATTGCCCCGCCAGATGGCGTAAATCGGGGAAATAATGCAGCAATCGGGCGGCATCGAGATGGAGCAGGCCGAATTCCTGCAAGCCCGGCGAATCGATTAACTGGGTTTCTTCATTTAAATCGTAAAGCTGGGCGTGGGTGGTAGTGTGTTTACCGGAATCGAGTGCAGTGGAAATATCGCCGACGCGGGCGGTTTGGCTGCCGAGCAAGGTATTGGTGAGGGTGGATTTGCCCATGCCGCTCTGCCCCAGAAAAATATTGGTATGGCCTTGCAAAACCGGTTTGAGCGGCTCGGCGTTATCGAGCGCGCTTACTTCCAAAACGGGATAACCGAGTGTTTCGTAAAATTTCAGTTTTTCGTGCCATGCGGCGGTTTCGGGCAGATCGGCTTTGTTCAGCACGATGACGGCGCGGATGTCGGCGGCTTCGGCGGCAAGCAGGGCGCGCTGGATGAAGGTTTCGCTGGGGCCGGGCACGGCGGCGGTAACGATTAAAAGCTGGTCGACGTTGGCGGCGATCAGCTTGGTTTTCCATGTGTCTTGGCGGTAGAGTAGGCTT
Source organism: Neisseria animaloris (assembly GCF_900637855.1). Lineage (NCBI taxonomy): Bacteria > Pseudomonadati > Pseudomonadota > Betaproteobacteria > Neisseriales > Neisseriaceae > Neisseria > Neisseria animaloris. The sequence goes on along the minus strand of NZ_LR134440.1, from coordinate 1,515,198 downwards.
TCTCGGGGCAGATAGTCTTCAATCACTGCCTGTTCGTTGTTGATCGGCGTGATGTGTACGTAATCGCCGCAGGCAAAATCGACACGTTTTTTGCGGGTGGTAGTGTCGTAGATGCGGCCGCTGCCGGTGCGGACGATGTAGCGTCTACCGTAGCTGGTGATGATTTGGGCGGTTTCGGGCATAGGGGAAAAGGGTTGGTGGCGGGAAAAGCCTATTCTACAAGATTTGATATGGAAAAGGCCGTCTGAAACGGAAGTTTTCAGACGGCCCCGATATTGCCTGCGGGTTAAGCGACGGTTAGACGTTACCTTTCAGCACGACACGGCTGTTCCAAGTACCGATATGGCATTCGTATTGGTCGCCGCCTACGGTTTTTTTGTCGAAATAGCTGACTAGGCGTACCGATTTGCTGTTATAGCGTTGGGCGGTGGACTGGAAGCGTTTTACCGCGCTCAGAAAAGCACGTTGGCAGGTTTCTTCCGGCGTTTTGCCTACGGCGTTGGCTATTTGGCGTGAAACGAGGGTTTTGCCGCCTACATTGCCGTAGCTCACGCGGATGTTGGGATTGAGCACTTGTTTGGCTTCGCTTGAATTCAATGCGGCGCGGGCGGAGCATAAGTAAGCGTCGTTTTTGCCTTTGTTGTTGATTTTACGGCCTTCGCCGATGCTTCGGCAGGCACTGCCGTTGGCGGCAGAAGCATGGGTATGTGCACCGTTTTCTTGTGCGGAAGGTGCAGTGTTGTTGGCGCAGGCGGAAAGGGCAAAAGCAGCGGCTCCTGCCAACAGCAATGTGGGGAAACGTTTGATTGTCATATTGATTCCTTTTAGGTTTCGGTTGCAACGGTAGCACTTACATTATACTGTTTTTTGTAAAGGTTTATAATGAAATGCCTAGCGGACCGGTGATGACGCGGACAACATTTCGGCATTTCTGCGTAATCCATTGTAATCATGACACAAATCAACAGTTGGGGCTGCGCGCCTTTACCGCTTTTTCCGCTTCCCGCATAATGCGGCCGATTGCTTTCATTTACTTCAGACAAGGAAACCGAACATGGCATTTTTGAAATTGACCGAACAAAACGTACAAGGCAAAACCGTATTGATCCGTGCCGATATGAACGTACCGTTTAAAGACGGTGCCATCAGCGACGACACCCGTATCCGCGCATCGCTCGCGTCGATTCAATATTGCTTGGACAACGGAGCGGCGGTGATTGTGATGTCGCACTTGGGCCGCCCCATCGAAGGCGAGTTCCACCCCGAAGACGACGTAGCGCCGGTTGCCGCCCACTTGGGCAAACTGTTGGGCAAAGAAGTGAAAGTGTTGAACGATTGGCGCGAAAACAAACCTGCGCTCAAAGCCGGTGAAATCGCCATGCTGCAAAACGTGCGCATCAACAAAGGCGAAAAGAAAAACGATTTGGAATTGGGCAAAGCTTATGCCGCGTTGTGCGACGTGTTTGTAAACGACGCATTCGGCACCGCCCACCGCGCCCAAGCCTCTACCGAAGCCGTAGCTCAAGCCGCGCCCGTGGCCTGTGCCGGTGTGTTGATGGCCGGCGAATTAGACGCTTTGGGCAAAGCCCTCAAAGAGCCCGCCCGCCCGCTGGCTGCGATTGTGGCCGGCAGCAAAGTATCGACCAAACTCACCATTCTCGAGAGCTTGGCCGACAAAGTTGACCAATTGATCGTCGGCGGCGGCATCGCCAACACCTTCCTGATGGCTGCGGGCAAACCCATCGGCAAATCGCTGGCCGAGCATGATTTGGTGGAAGAATCGAAAAAAATCATGGAAAAAATGGCGGCCAAAGGCGGCGTGGTTCCACTGCCGACCGACGTGGTAGTGGCCAAAGCGTTTGCCGCCGATGCCGAGGCAACGGTAAAAAATATCGACGATGTGGCCGAAGACGACATGATTCTCGACATCGGCCCGCAATCAGCCGCAGCCTTGGCCGAAGCCTTGAAAAAAGCCGGCACGGTGGTGTGGAACGGCCCCGTGGGCGTGTTTGAGTTCGACCAATTTGCCGGCGGCACAGAAGTGCTAGCCAAAGCAATTGCCGACAGCAGCGCCTTCTCGATTGCCGGCGGCGGCGACACTTTGGCGGCGATTGCCAAGTTCGGCATTACCGACCAAATCAGCTACATTTCCACCGGTGGCGGTGCGTTCCTTGAGTTTTTGGAAGGCAAAGAGCTGCCTGCCGTGGCGGTTTTGGGAAAACGCGCTTAAAAATGCTGAATCAACATAAAAAAGATTTCAGACGGCCTTTTTAACGACATGCACGGCTTGGTTTGGATATTCGCCATATTCGGTTAAAATATCGGATTTAAAACCAAAAATACCTTCTGTTTATGAATTTATACCGCAAGCTGCCCGTGCCGATTCTGCCTGAAAATATCCGCCGCGAAGTTCAGGCTAAAGAATCGTATCATGTGCTGAAGATTATTTCCGAGTTCGTCGAGGCAGGGGAAGAGTTACGTGCCATCCAGCCTGCCGTGAGTATTTACGGCAGTGCGCGTACACCGGTTGACAGTCCTGATTACCAGTTTACCGAACGCCTGTCGCGCAAACTTTCTGATGCCGGTTTTGCGGTAATTTCGGGCGGCGGGCCGGGCATTATGGAAGCGGCCAACAAAGGTGCGTTTGCCGGCAGAAGCCCCGCCGTAGGCTTGAATATCGTGTTGCCGCATGAGCAGACGGCAAACCCTTATCAAAACCTTTCGATTAAATTCCAGCATTTTTTCCCGCGTAAAGTGATGTTTGTGAAGCACGCCGTTGCCTATGTGGTGATGCCCGGCGGTTACGGCACGCTCGACGAACTGTTTGAAAGTCTCACGCTGGTGCAAACCGGCAAAACGCCCAGCCGCCCGATTATTTTGGTAGGCAAAGCATTCTGGCAGGGGCTGCTCGACTGGATACACCAACAACTGCACGGCAACAGCATGATTTCCGAAGAGGATTTGGATTTAATGAAAGTGATTGATGATGAAGACGAAATCATCGAACACATTTTCGCCCACTATGAAAAACGCGCCGACGGCTTGTGCGAACCGCAAGACAATACTTGGGAATTGGGTTTGTAGGCAGGCTGTCTGAAAACGGCTGCTGCCGCACATGGCGGCCGGAATTGAAATCCAGTAGAATACCTACAAACAAAATATTTCTAACCTTCAGATTTAAAAGAGAGAAAACCATGATAGAAGCAGAAGTAGTCAACCAATTGAATGCTGCGCTGGCCGACCTTGCCGAACGCAGCACCGACATTCGGGGGTATCTTTGACTACGACGGCAAAAAAGACCGTTTGGAAGAAGTAGTCGGCCTTTCCGAAGACCCCGATTTGTGGAACGACCCTAAAAAAGCCCAAGAAATCGGCAAAGAGCGCAAAGTGCTCGAAGGCATCGTGCTCACGCTCGACAACATCGCGGCCGGCATTGCCGACAACCGCGAGCTGTTGGAAATGGTGGTGGAAGAAAACGACGAAGACGGCTTTGCCGCCGTGCGGGAAGACATTGCCAACCTCGAAAAACAAATGGGCGAGCTGGAGTTCAAACGCATGTTTAACCAGCCGGCCGACGTAAACAACTGCTTTATCGATATTACTGCCGGTGCGGGAGGCACCGAAGCGGAAGATTGGGCGGGCATGCTCTACCGCATGTATCTGCGCTATGCCGAGCGTAAAGGCTTCAAAGTGGACGTGTTGGAAGAAGACGAAGGCGACATCGCCGGCATCAACCGCGCCACCATCAAGCTCGAAGGCGAATACGCCTACGGCCTTTTACGCACCGAAACCGGCATCCACCGTTTGGTTCGTTACTCGCCGTTCGATTCCAACAACAAACGCCACACTTCATTCTGCTCGGTATTCGTTTACCCCGAAGTGGACGACAGCTTTGAAGTGGAAATCAACCCTGCCGATCTGCGTATCGACACTTATCGCGCTTCCGGTGCGGGCGGCCAGCACATCAACAAAACCGATTCGGCCGTGCGGATTACCCACAACCCCACTGGCATCGTGGTGCAATGCCAAAACGACCGTTCTCAGCACCGCAACCGCGACGAAGCGATGAACATGCTCAAAGCCAAGCTGTTTGAATTGGAAATGCGCAAGCGCAACGAAGAAAAACAATCGCTCGAAGACAGCAAATCCGACGTAGGCTGGGGGCATCAAATCCGCTCGTATGTGTTCGACCAATCACGCATCAAAGATTTGCGTACTTCTTACGAAGTCGGCAACATCAAAGCCGTGATGGACGGCGATTTGGACGGCTTTATCGAAGCCAGCCTGAAACAGGGCGTTTAAACCGGCAGTAAGCTTGAGGCCGTCTGAAAACTTTGTTTTCAGACGGCCTCTTAGTATGCTTGTCTGGGCTGTTGTAATACGGCCGCCCTACCCTATCCGCTTAAACGGCGGCAGGCAGGCGAGCATTTGGCGGCCGTAGTTTTGGGTTTTGACGCGGTTGTCGAGTATGGTTACGCGGCCGTAGTCCTGCTCGGTGCGGATCAGCCGCCCGACGGCCTGCACCAGTTTGATGCTGGCTTCGGGCACGGTGATTTCGATAAACGGATTGCCGCCGCGCTGCTCGATCCAGCGGTTTTGGGTTTTTTCGATGGGGTTGTCGGGCATGGAGAACGGCAGTTTGGCGATGATGACCTGCACACAGGCTTCGCCGGGCAGGTCGAGTCCTTCGGCGAAGCTGTCCAAACCGAAAATGATGCTGGCGCGGCCGTCTGAAATGGCTTGGTAGTGTTTTTGCAGCAGCACGGCTTTGGGCAATTCGCCTTGCACGAGCAAAAGCGGCAGGTAGTCTTCGGGCAGGCGCAGGGCGACATCCTGCATTTGTTTACGCGAGGAAAACAGCACCAGCGTGCCGATGGCTTCGGCGGGCGAAATCAGCTTGGGCAGCCATTCGACGATGGCGGCGGTGTGTGCGGCGGGGTCTTTGGGGCTGGCGTGTACGGGCGGAATATACAATTCGCCTTGGGCGTCGAAATCAAACGGGCTTTGCAGGGCGAGCGTGGTGGTTTCGGGCAGCCATTGCAGGCCGGTTTGGCGCAGAATCAGGTTGAAGCTGCCGAGAGATTGCAGGGTAGCGGAGGTGAGCACAGCACCGGCGGCGCGCCGCCACAGGTTGTTGGCCAGATACGATGCGCTGCTGATGGGGCTGGCGTGGAAAAAGTAGTCGTTTTTGTCGTCGAGGCGGCGGGTTATCCATTTGGCCAGCGGCTCTTCGCCTTCGGCGGGCACGGTGGAAAGCAAATCCCATGTGGCGGTGATTTGTTCGATGCGGGCGCGGAATACGCCGAATTCGGTGCTCAGGCGGTCGATTTGCGCGCTGTTTTGGTCTTTGTCGCGGCGGGCGGCGGCCAAAGCGTCGTTGAGGCTGTTGATGTGTTTGTAGAGGCTGCGGGCGGTGATGGCGGTGTTGGACACGGCCAATTCCAACGCTTCGGGGATTTTGCCGTCTTGCCACAGCCACACCGATTCGTTGCTTTCAGACGGCCTCAATTCAGGCTCTTCGGATAAGTGGAACTGCCATTCGTGCAGGCTTTCGAGCAGCGCGGCGACGGCTTCGTCGGCAAGGTTCGCCAGCTCGGTTTTGTCGGTTAACGCGGCGATTTTGGCGATAACGGCGGGCAGTTTTTCCAACGCCCACACCGCTTGGTTCCACGAATGCTCGGCGGCAAACTGGCTCAGGGCTTTTTTGGGCAGGTGGTGCGCTTCGTCGATGCAGTAGAAGCTGTTTTCGGGAGCGGGCAGAATCACGCCGCCGCCCATGCTGATATCGACCATCAGCAAATCGTGGTTGGCCACGACGACATCAACGGTTTCCAGCGTGTCGCGGGCAAGGTAAAACGGGCACTCGGGGCGGTTGGGGCAGGCGGCTTTGAGGCAGCCGTAGTTGTCGTTGTTTACCTTCATCCAAACGGTGTCGTCGATTTTTTCCGGCCAAGTGTCGCGGTCGCCGTTGAAGCGGCGGGCGGAAAATTCGTCGGCGATGTCGCGCAGCAGCTTCAATTCTTCGGGCTTGGGTTTGCTGTCCCACAGTACGGCGGGGGCTTCGAAGCCGAGCAGGTTTTGCTGGGCGTTGCTTTGGGTGAGCTGGTAGAGTTTGTAGGGGCAGAGGTAGCGTCCGCGCCCTTTGGCAAGCGCGAAGGTTAATTCCAAGCCGCTTTGTTCCACCAAAAACGGCAAATCGCGGTCAACCAACTGCTCTTGCAGGGCAACGGTGGCGCTGCTCACAATCAGCCGCTTGCCACGCGTTTGCGCCATGATGCCGCCGGCCAAAAGATAAGCCAAACTTTTGCCCACGCCGGTCGGCCCTTCCACCACCACAATGCTCTCGCCTTCGCGTTTGGGCGCTTCTTCGCCTTCGGCGCGGGTTTGCGTGCGCGAAAAGGCGTTGGCAATGGCTGCAATCATCTCCCGCTGCGCGGCGCGCGGGCGGAAGTTGGGCAGGTTTTTACCGATGTTTTGGTAATGGTCGCGGATGGCGTTTTTTTCTAAATCGGTGAGCATTGAGGCCGTCTGAACATAGCTGGCAAGGGAAAGGAGTATTTTAACCGATTGCGGCGGGCGAGCCGAATCATTATGTTTGAAAACCGTGCTGCGGCCATTTTCTTCAACGGCCGGTTACATTGATGCGGAAAGGCCGTCTGAAAACCAACTTTTTCAGACAGCCCGGGGTTTGATTGCGGGTCGGTTTATCGGGATTCTTGCCCACCCAGCCATTTGGCGATGTCTTTACCCAACACATTGGCGGTACGGTTCAACACGGCGCATGAGCCTTTGAAGCCGCCCATAAAACCGCCTCCCGAGTGGCGCGTCAGGCTTGTTTTGCGAACTACTTCGCCGTTTTCAATCAGTTCCGCGTAGATGGAAATGCTTTTCGAGTGGCCGATATAGGCACTGCCGGCACTTACGGCCGAATCGATTTCGATCTTGGCATAGGTGTGTTGGCCGCTTAAATCTTCAGCCGCGCGTACAACGGTAATGCCTTGTTTTGCGGCATTTTTAGCTACCGATTCGGACATAAATTCGCCGATTTTGGTGCATTCCGAAGTGATGCGGCGGTCGATGCGGCTTTCGTCCTGATACGGAATACTGTGTGCAATGTGGATTTCGGTTGCGGAGGCGGAAGCGGCGGCTAATGCTGCGGCCAGAAAGATAGTATGTTTTTTCATATTGTCTCCCTTAAAGTGTCGGATGGTATCTGCAACAACTTGCTTTATACCGGTTGTTCGGTGCAGGTTCGGTTGATGCCGTCTGAAAAACCGCTCGAACGGCGGAGTGTTTGAAACGGATAGGGTTTTACCCATGCAATGTTAAATATTATTTTCGGCAAACTTGCCGTGTGGCCGTTGGAAAAATTTTGTTTTAAGACGGCCTTTTGGTTCCGGCATAGATTGAAAACGCTTATGCCGGCAAACGTTCCACAATACCCACGCCGATGGCGTTTTCGCCTATATGCACGCCTACTGCGGGGGAAACCGGTTTGCCGCATTCCAAATGCAGGCCGGTTTTCTGATGGAGTTTTTGGGTAAACCGTTGATACATTTCGTGGTTGCCGCAATAGCTGCCGCATATCACCAAATCGGCGGGGTTGATGTCTTTAATGGTGTCGGCAACGGTTTCGATGAGGGAATCGATCATATCTTCGCTGTCCGGCACTGTGGTAACGCGCGAAACGCCGCTTTGCGAGAAACGCAATATGTTTTTCAACCCCAGCCAATCGTTGAAAGATGCTCCCAGCCGCTCCAACGTGCCGGTGCGGGTGAGTTGTTTTAAAGAATGCAAGCCGAACAGCACTTGGCAGCGCGGTTTGAGCTTTTCGAGGTATTCCACCACTTCTTCCGGCGTTTTGCCCTCTTTGAGCAGGCGCACGGCTTCAAAAGCGAAAAAACCTTCGGGCATGCAGATCATGCCGGTGTCGACAACATAGATTTTCAGATCGTGAACCATCTCTTCGGCAATTTCTTGGATAATCGCGGCGGTTTGGCTTACCTTGCCGCTCACGGTAGTAACGATTGCTTCGTGATAGCCTTGCGTTTTCAGATAGTTGAATGTGTTGCGCAATGATTCCGGCGACGGTGGCGAAGTGGATGCTTCTTCGGCGGGATGGGAAAGCAGCCATTCGTGAAATTCTTCCGGTTTCAAATCAAGCCAGTCGGCATATTCGCGCCCGTCCAGATGGACGGTGGGGCGCAAGATATGGATAGGGCTGTCGCGGTCGACCACATTGTCCAAGGCACTTGTGGATGTGGCTAAAACTGCGCAACGGTAAAAAGAATATGAATGCGACATTTTAACAATCCTTCAGGGCAGAACATCAAATAATCGGTTTAAAATGATGATAAGCGGTATTTTTAATTTTGTCTATGGCATTAAAGTCAGTGATTGAAACTGATTTGGCATAACCATTTGAATTCAAAGCCATCTGAACAAACCGGATTGTAAAAATGCTTGATGCGGCCGTCTGAAACCCTTGTCAGACGGCATCGTGCGGCCAACCGAATGCTTTCGCGAGCTTCTGCCACTGTTCGTCTGCACCGGCAACCAGCCGCACGGTGTTACTGCTTTCAAGGCATCGGAACGTTAGCGAACGTGCATGCAGCATCAGCCGCGTGGTGCCGGTGTTTGCGGCAACGGCACGGTTTTGGGCGGTATCGCCGTGGGTGGTGTCGCCCACAATCGGGTGGAAAATGTGTTTCATGTGGCGGCGGAGCTGGTGTTTGCGGCCGGTATGCGGTGTCAGCTCCACCCATGAATAGCGGGAAGTCGGATAACGGGCGGCGGATTGGAACGGCTGCTCGGTTTGGGCGAGGCAGCGGTAATCGGTAACGGCGGGTTGTGCGGGTTTGTCGGGGTCGGCAAACAGGTCGGCGATTTTATCGGCTTCTTCTTTGAGCGGATAGTCGATGCGCCCTGCTCCGTTCAGATAACCGCGCACCACCGCCCAATAAGTTTTCTGCACGGTTTGGGCGGCAAATTGCTGTGTGAGGCCGTGTGCGCTTTTGCTGTCGAGTGCGAACAGCAGCACGCCGGATGTCGGGCGGTCGAGGCGGTGGACGGGATACACATGGCGGCCTATCTGGTCGCGCAGGGTCTGCATGACAAACTGTGTTTCGCGGCTGTCGAGCCAGCTTCGGTGTACCAGCATGCCGGCGGGTTTGTTGACGGCGATGCAGTAGGCGTTGCGGTAGATGATTTCGAGCATGGTAAGGTGTGTTTTATGATGCGGCCGCGGTATGTATGGAGGCCGTCTGAAAACAAAAGGAGGCTTTCAGACGGCCTGTTGCTGTCGGAATACGGTTTCGGTTCGGTAACGGCTGTGCCGTTTGGCGGACGGCGGCCTGTATCAGCTTGACGTGTCGGAGGTTTCGTTTTCCTGTGCCAGAATCGAGCGGATTTTGGCGACCAGAATGTCTATGGCGACGTTATTCGGTTGTTCGCTTGGGATAATCATGTCGGCGTGACGTTTGGTAGGCTCGACGAATTGGTTGTGCATCGGCCGCACCTGCCCGATATATTGGTTGACAACCGATTCCACCGAACGCCCTCTTTCGGCCTGATCGCGTAACAGGCGGCGGATAAAGCGCAGGTCGGCGGCGGTATCGACAAACAGTTTGATGTCCATCAGGCTGCGCACTTTTTCATCATGCAGGGCCAGCACGCCTTCGACGATGATCACGTCGACGGGCTCTTGCCGTTTGGTGTGCGGTGCGCGGGTGTAGCTTTTGTAGTCGTATTGCGGCAGTTCCACCGTTTCGCGTTGCAGCAGCAGTTGCAGGTGCCGGTAAAGCAAGGCGTTGTCGAATGCGCCGGGGTGGTCGTAATTCTGGCGCAGCCTTTCTTCAAAAGGCATGGTGGCCTGATCGTTGTAGTAGTAATCTTGTTCGATAATGGTAATCGGATAGCCGCTGAATTGCTCGAACAATGCGCGTGCAACGGTGGTTTTGCCCGAACCGGAACCGCCGGCCACGCCGATGATGATGGGTTTTTTAAACATAACGCTCGGTTGCAGTAATGGTTTGTATAAACCGGATAACGGCATTATAGCCGAATGATTGAGGCCGTCTGAAATCATATTCAGACGGCCTGATGGTTGCTTGCAACGGCGGTTTTACGAAATACGCTCGATTTTCGCGCCCACTTTGCCGAGTTTGGTTTCGATATGCTCGTAACCGCGGTCGAGGTGGTAGATGCGTTCGACGATGGTTTCGCCGTCGGCCACCAAGCCCGCCATCACCAAGCTGGCGGAAGCGCGCAGGTCGGTGGCCATCACGGTGGCGCCGGACAATCTTTCCACGCCTTTCACAATCGCGGTATTGCCTTCGGCGGTAATGTTCGCGCCCATGCGGTTCAATTCAGGCACGTGCATGAAGCGGTTTTCAAAAATGGTTTCCACCACTTTGCCGTTGCCTTCGGCGATGGCGTTCATCACCATAAACTGCGCCTGCATGTCGGTGGGGAAACCCGGGTGCGGCATGGTGCGGATATCCACGGCTTTGGGGCGTTGCTGCATGTCGATGGAAATCCAGTCGTCGCCTGCTTCGATAACGGCACCGGCTTCCACCAGTTTATCCAGCACCACTTCCATGGTTTTCGGTGCAGCGTTGCGCAACACCACTTTGCCGCCGGTCATGGCGACGGCGCACAGGAAAGTGCCTGCTTCAATGCGGTCGGGCACGACGCTGTGCTCGCAGCCGTGCAATTCTTTCACGCCTTCGACGGTCATGGTCGGCGTGCCGATACCACTGATTTTCGCGCCCATTTTGACCAAGCATTCGGCCAAATCCACCACTTCGGGCTCGATGGCGCAATTTTCCAAAATGGTGGTGCCTTCGGCCAAAGTGGCGGCCATCAGCAGGTTTTCGGTGCCGCCCACGGTAACCACATCCATTACCACGCGCGCGCCTTTCAGACGGCCTTTGGCTTTCACGTAGCCGTGTTCGATGGTGATTTCCGCGCCCATCGCTTCCAAGCCTTTCAAGTGTTGGTCGACGGGGCGCGAACCGATGGCGCAGCCGCCGGGCAAACTCACTTGGGCTTCGCCGAAGCGTGCCAGCGTGGGGCCGAGCACCAGAATCGAAGCACGCATGGTTTTCACCAATTCATACGGGGCAACGGTGTTGTTGACCGTGCCGCCGTTGATTTCAAATTCGTGCACATTGTCGGTCAGCACGCGCGCTCCCATGCCTTGCAGCAGTTTTTGGGTGGTTTTCACGTCGCGCAGCATGGGTACGTTTTTCAGGCGCAAAGTACCTGCGGTAAGCAAGCCTGCGCACATCAGCGGCAGGGCGGCATTTTTAGCACCGGATACGGTGATTTCGCCGTTTAACGGGCCGTTGGCGGAGATTTTGAGTTTATCCACAGTCGTTCTTTCGGTAGTTGGACGGCACAGGTTTTTTCAGACGGCCTGTGCGGGTGTGTCGATAGCTTCTTTATAAAGCGGTAAATCAAAAATTATAAAAGATTTTAAACGGTTCGGCAGACTTGCCCGGATAAACGGTATCAGGCCGTCTGAAATTGTATTTTCAGACGGCCTCTTCCAACTATGCAACGGTGGGTACGACGGCTTTCAGGTAGTTCAGCGCGATAAACTGTTTGTCTGCGTCCACTTCCGTTACCGACAGCAGCATCTGCGATTTGGGCAGCGCGTCGAACGGAATGCCGGTGGCGCGGGTCACCAGCGGCAGGCCGTCGATACGCACCAAGTCTTCTTTCAACAGCGTGGCTTTCAGCTCTTTGATGTTTTCCTGCTGCACATACACCAAGCTCCAATAGCTTTCCATCTGCCGCTGGAAATCGGCATAGGCGGTATAGGCCGAATCGAAATCGCGCAAGGCGGCAAACAGGTCGGCATCGTTGTGCTCAAACAGCGGCAGGCCGTCTGAAATCAGGCTGATAAGCTGTTTTTGGTTGATGTAGTCGGCGGCGCGGCGCAGCGGCGACGTAAACCAACCGTAATGCTGCACGCCCATGCCGCTGTGCGGTTCGGATTTGGTGCTCATGCGCACTTTGCTGTTGCCGGGCTGCACGCGGAAGAGACCGGGCAGGTGGTTGGCATCGAGCATTTCGGCCCATGTGCTGTTGGCGAGGATCATCATTTCGCTCACCAAAGTGTCGATGGGCGAACCGCGCTCGCGGCGGGCCACGCCTACGCTGCCGTCTGCGTTCAATTCGATGCTGTAATCGTATTGAACGGCGCGCTCCGGCTCGTATTTGCCGCGGGCTTTTTGGCGGGCGACGGCAAATCGGTGCAGCCAGATTAAATCGCGGTGGTGGTTGAACATGGCCTGCCCTTCGGCATCCAAACCGGTTTCGGCGTTGAAATGCGGCTCAATGGCTTGAATACGCAGGTTTTCGGCGATATACACGGCTTCGATTTTATGTTCCGGTGCGCTGATGTTGAAATCGGCATCCACGTCGAAATAAATGCTCACGGCGGGGCGGTATGCACCGGCATCGAGGCTGAAAGAAGCAATCCAGTTGTCGGGCAGCATGGTGATTTTGCCGCCGGGGAAATAGGCGGTGCTCAGGCGTTCCATGATGATTTGCTCGATGGCGCTGCCTGGCGCGACGGCCAGCGACGGGGCGGCGATGTGGATGCCGACGCGTTTGCTGCCGTTGCCCAGATCGGTGAGGCTGATGGCATCGTCGACTTCGGTGGTGCTGTCGTCGTCGATGGAAAACGCCTGCACGTCGGCTTTGGGCAGGTCGGCCAAAGCGGGGATGGCGGTATCGGGAAAGCCGATGCCTTTGGGGAAGTGCTTGATTTCAAAGCCGTCGTAGAGGTATTGCGGAATCGAAGCTACGCCGCCGGTTTGCATGGCGAGCGCGAGCGGTGCGAGTTTGAGGGCGTCGGCGGCTTTGGTGAAGGCTTTGTAGGTGAGTGCCTGTTTGTCGGGTGCGTGCAGGATGGTTTTTAAGTCGGCGGCGATTTCAGACGGCATCTGCCCTTGTTTCAATGCTTCGGCCCAGCTTTCGATTTGCTCTTCCTGCTGCTTTTTGCGCTCGATGGCGGCCAGCGCCTGCTTGAGGGTTTCTTCGGGCGCGGCTTTGAATACGCCTTTGGCCTTTTTGTAGAAGTACATCGGCGCGGCGTAGAGGGCGATCAGGGTGGCGGCCAGCTCGGTTTTGGTGGGCGCGTGGCCGAAATATTCTTCGGCGATGGCTTCGGCGGTGAACTCTTCTTCGCCGCACACTTCCCACAGCAAATCGGTGTCGATGTCGGCAGCTTCGGCTTGGGCTTTGTTCAGGAAGTCGTCGAGCGGGGTGTCGAATTCGACAAATACGTTGGCGGCTTTAACTTTGGTGCGTTTTCCGTGCTGGGTGTCGGCCTGATAGTTGGCATCGTTTTTCTGAACGACGGTAGCCACTTTGAATTGGCCGGATTCTTCGTAAAATATGTTCATAAATCAATCTGGTGTGCTGTGGGGTTGGGTAAAGGCCGTCTGAAACGATTTTTCAGACGGCCTTAATGTCTGTATGGGGTATCGGAACCGCTTCAGTTTTTCCGGGCGGTAACGAATTCGGCCAATAGCCGCAAGTGGGCGGCGTTGGCATCAAACGGTTCCAGTATGGCAACGGCTTCACCGACCAATGTTTCGGCATAGGTGCGGGCTTCAGTTAGCCCCATCAGTTTTACATAAGTGGGTTTGTCGTTGTCGGCATCTTTGCCGGCGGTTTTGCCGAGCGTGGCGGTGTCGGCTTCGCAGTCGAGCACGTCGTCGATCACTTGGAAGGCGAGGCCGAGTTTGCGGGCGTAATCGTCCAGACGTTCGATGTCGCTATCGTTCAAATCGGGGCAGCACAATGCGCCGAGCATCACGGCGGCGCGGATGAGTGCGCCGGTTTTGAGGCTGTGCATGTGTTCCAGCGCGGCTTGCGTCATCGGTTTGCCGACGTTGGCCAGATCAATCGCCTGCCCGCCCGCCATGCCGAGGCTGCCGGATGCTTGCGCCAGCATGCCGACCATTCTGAGTTGGCGTGCGGGCGGCAAGGCCGTGGGGCGGCTTAATACGTCGAAAGCCAAGGTTTGCAGAGCGTCTCCGGTAAGCAAGGCGGTGGCTTCGTCATATTGTATGTGGCAGGTAGGTTTGCCGCGGCGCAGGCTGTCGTTGTCCATTGCGGGCATGTCGTCATGTACCAGCGAATAAACGTGTATCAACTCCACCGCCGCCATCGCCTGCCCTACTGCTTCGACATCGGCACTGCCCAATTCGGAAGCAGCCAGCACCAACAATGGGCGCAGGCGTTTGCCGCCACCGAGGGTAACGTAGCGCATGGCTTGGTGCAGGGTGTGGTGCACCATGTTTTCAGACGGCATCATACGCTCGAGCACCAGCTCGGTTTGCGCCTGTGCTTTTTGCTGCCATGCTTTCAAATCATTCGCTTTGCTCAAGGTTCAGCTCCTTCAGTTCGCCCGCATCCAATACTTGCAGCTTCTGCTCGACTTCGGCGAGTTTGGCTTGGCAGTATTTCACCAGTTCGTTGCCTTCCTGATAGGCGGCAAGCGCGTCTTCCAGCGGCATTTCGCTGCTCTGCATGGCTTGGGTGAGGGTTTCCAGACGTTTGAGCGCGTCTTCAAACGATTTGGGCGCGGCAGATTTTTTCATAAGGCGGTAGGGTTGGATGGAAAAGGCGTTATTGTAGCATTTTTGGGGCGGTTCGGGCTGTTAGCATAGCGATGCAAATGCCGTGGATTGGAATGCGCTAAAGCAAGGGAAAAGGGATTAGAAACAGTATGGCAAACAAACTCATTTGGGATACTAGGGCAGTCGCAGACGGTACAAGCACCGATTACGTTGCCGCTTCGGCGGCTTACAAAACCGCTTTCTTCGAGCTGAGGTGCAGCAATGCCGTATGATCTCGGTTACGGCCGCGACAAGTCCGAGAAATCGTGTTATTCTAAATTTTCTAAAATAATCAAATATTTTAAATGACATCATCACGCAAGCAGGAGCTTAAAATGGCCTTCAGATTTTCTACTTTATTCGGATTGGCGTGTATTGGAGCGTCGGTGCAGGCGGCCGATTTGCCCCCGTTGCAAACGGTTGACCGGGTAGATATTGGCCGGTATGCCGGAACATGGTACGAAATTGCTCGTTTGCCGATGCCTTTCCAAAAGCAATGCGCCGCCAATGTAACGGCCACTTATACGCCCAACCCCGACAATACGGTTACGGTAATCAACCGTTGCTTGAAAGCCGACGGAAATTGGTCGGTTGCCGAAGGGCTTGCCCGTCCGCAAAGTGATGCAAATAACCGGTTGAGTGTTTCTTTTCTACCGAAAGTGTTGCGCCGCCTGCCGTTTGGTAAGGCACCTTATTGGATTATGGCGTTGGATGAAAATTATCGGACTGCTATGGTGGGCCAGCCTGATCGTAAATATCTCTGGATACTGTCGCGTACACCGCAAATCGATGAATCCGTTTATCAAGCCTATCTTAAACTGGCTGCCGAGCAAGGTTATGATTTGTCGGAATTAATCCGGACCAAACAAAATTGAATCATCTTGTTTGAAAGCAGCCGTCTGTTTTAAAAAACGGTGGTTGGAAGCAGTGCCTGCGATGCGGTTGCGACCGAATCGTGAAATGCTTGAGGCCGTCTGAAATAAAGTTTCAGACGGCCTCTTCCGATTTGACCGAATCAGGCTTTTTTCACGAATTCCGATTTCAGATTCATGGCACTGCCGTCGATTTTGCAGGCGATGTCGTGGTCGCCTTCTTGTAGGCGGATGCCTTTTACTTTGGTACCTTGCTTGATCACCATCGAGCTGCCTTTGACTTTTAAGTCTTTAATCAGCACTACGGTATCGCCGTCGGCCAGCGGAGTGCCGTTGGCATCTTTCACCACAAGGCTTTCTTCGGCGGCGGCTTCGCCTTCCTGCCATTCGTGGGCGCATTCTGGGCAGACGAGTTGTACGCCGTCGTGATAGGTAAATTCCGAGCCGCATCGCGGACAGGCGGGGTAAGTCATGGTGTTCCTTTATTCAGATTGTTATGGGTGGTTTGGGGCAGGCCGTCTGAAATTTTTTCAGACGGCCTCTGCGTTTTGGGACCTTTGGTAATGCACGAACGAGTAACGGATGCCGTTGGCGGCAGTGTGGCTTTTGCGGGCGGTTTCCTGCCATTCCGCGCGGTTGAAGGTGGGAAAAAATGCGTCGCCTTCCACGTTTAAATGCACTTCGGTAATACGCAAATCGGTGGCTTGCGGCAGGGCTTGGGTGTAAATCTGCGCACCGCCCATGATGATGATTTCTTCTGCTTCGGGGCATAAATCCAGTGCTTCTTGCAGGCCGGATACGGTTTCCGCGCCTTCGGCAACATAGCCTGTTTGCCGGGTAATCACGATATTGCGGCGGTTGGGCAGCGGTTTTTTAGGCAGCGATTCCCATGTTTTGCGCCCCATCACTACCGGTTTGCCCGATGTGTAGGTGCGGAAAAAGGCGAAATCTTCGGGCAGGTGCCACGGCATGGTGTTGTCGATGCCGATACAGCCGTTGTCGGCACAGGCGGCAATCAGGGTGATTTTTTGCATAACCGTTTTTTATGTGGGTTCAGACGGCTTCATTGTATAGCGAAAGAGGCGGGTTTGTCTGTTCGGACAGGAGATGGCAAATGGTAAAGGCCGTCTGAAAAATCGGATTTCAGACGGCCTTCGGCGGCTTTATTGCAAAGATTCGGCAGAGTCAACCGCCCTGCCCTCTTAATCCGACATTGATTCTACGATGCTGATAATATTGGCGTTTTTTCCTTGTATCTGAAATTTTACTTCGTAGTTGCAGATGGCCATTACATATATCCGCTCGGGAATATCCTGATAGGCGGGGCGCGGGTCTTGGGCGATGCTTTGGGCGATCACTTCGCGTTCGGCGGACGCAAGGTTGCCTGCACCGCTAGCCGGCAGCCAGTTTACGGTCAGCTCTTGCGGTTTTTCGGCGGCAAAACCGCCTGCCGCATCGGGTTTGGCTTCCACAAAAGGAATATACGGTTTGATGTCGATAACGGGTGTGCCGTCGAGCAAATCGGCACCGCTGCAATATAAACGTACGGTTTTACCGGTTTCGATGCGTTCGAGTTTCAACAGCGACAGGCCGATATGGTTGGGACGGTGCGGGCTGCGTGTGGCAAATACCCCCATTTTCTGCTTGCCGCCCAAACGCGGCGGGCGAACGAGCGGCGACCAGCCTTCAGTAATAACATCATGAAAAATAAAACTTATCCATACATAATCGAAAGTATCTAAACCGCGTATGCTGTCGGCGGTGAATTCGCGGTTCAGTTCGATGCATACTTTTGCGGCAGGCACCAGCCCGGGTTGGCGGGCAACGCCGAACTTTTGTTTGTATGGGGAATGTACGGTGGCAATGCTGTGAACGGTATGTTGCATGAGGCCGTCTGAAAAAATAAACACAAGTAAGCATGATAACAGCCGTTATCATGTATGAATACCCCTGTTCAGACGGCCTTTGTTATAATGGCGGCTGCTGGAATCGGAAAGCTGTATATGATAGTGTCGATAGATGTAGATGCACAGAAAACTTTTTCGCCTTTATGCCCCGGCGAATTACCGGTGGCTGAAGGCGATTTGATTGTATCGGAATTGAATGCACAGGCTGCATTGGCGGATTTGCGCGTGATGACTAAGGATGCGCACAGCCCGTCAGCCAAATGGCTGGTGGAAAATCCCACCGATATGCTCAAATCCACCGGTTTGCCGGATGCAGATTTAACATGGGTTTCCCACGCGATGGTCGGCACGAAAGGTTTCGAATTGCTCGACGGTTTACCTGCCGATAAAGAATACGATTATTGTGTATGGAAAGGCATAGACCCTGCGCTTCACCCTTACGGTGCATGTTTCCATGATATTGAAGAAAAACTCAGCACCGGTTTGATCGAATGGCTGCATTACAGAGGGGCGGAGACCTTAATCGTGGGTGGTTTGGCAACCGATTATTGTGTGAAAACAACGGTGTTGCAACTTTTAAAAGGTGGAAACTGGCAGGTAATTGTGAATGCGGCGGCTTGCAGGGGCATTGCTCCCGAAACGGTGGAAGCTGCGTGGAACGAAATGGTCGATAACGGTGCGATTGTGTTGGAAAACGCACGTTCGATTTATGATTATATTAAAAATCAATGAGTTGTTTATGTTTCACGTGAAACGTAAACACATATACGCACGGAAATCTTGATGAAAACGCTGCTTGTGCGACTTTCCAGTATGGGTGATTTAATCCACACATTGCCAGCAGTGGATGACTTGTCGCGTATGCGCCCCGATGTGGAATTGTATTGGCTGTGTGAGGCCGCTTTTGCCGATATTGCCCGCTTGCACCCTTTCGTGAAAGAAGTGCATGTCATGCGCTGGCGGCAATGGCGCAAGCAGTTGAAGCAAAAGGCAACATGGCAAGAGATAGGCCGTCTGAAAAGCAGTTTGCACCATAACCGCTTCGATTTTGTTTTAGACAGCCAAGGTTTATTGAAAAGCGCGTTGTTTGCCAAAACAGCCAATGCGCCGATAAAAGGGTTGGATTTCAATAGCGCCCGCGAGTGTTGGGCTGCGTTGCTGTACAACCAAACGTTTGCTGTGCCTAAAGGAAAAAATGCGGTTTGGCGCAATCGCGCGCTATTTGCCTCGGCTTTCGGTTATGAAATGCCTGCCGAGCAGCATTTCGGTTTGGTTGTGCCCGAAGCAGGCCGTCTGAAAGATTTGCCGTCGCATTATTATGTGGCCTTGCATGCAACTAGCCGCGACAGCAAATTGTGGCCGATTGAACATTGGTTGGCTTTGTCGGAAAAGTTGCACGGGCGTGATGGCGCGGTCGTATATTTGCCGTGGGGCAACGATACGGAAAAGCAGCGGGCTGAAAATATCGCCGGCAAGCTGCCTTTTGTGCGTGTGTGTGAAAAAATGAGCCTGCTGCAAGCAGCTTATTTGCTGGACAATGCAAAAGGCGTAATCGGCGTAGACACCGGCCTGCTACATTTGGCGAATGCGTTGGATAAACCGGTTGTCGGTATTTATACTGATACCGACCCGCTGCAAACCGGTGTGCAAGTTTCTGCATGGGCGAAAAATCTGGGTAATATCGGCAAAATCCCTAGCACCGATGATGTTTATCATGCCGTATTGCAATGTATGTCGGCAAAAGCGAATAGTGCGGATTAGATTTGCGGTTTTTGTCGGAACATTGATGCAGCCTTAAAATGGCTTAAAATCCCGTAAAAGCTGAAGAGTAATTGCTTTAATCGGGTATAATGTGAGGCCGTCTGAACAATAAATGCGTGGTTTTTACCAAGAAGGTTGGCAGAAGCCTGTTTGGTAAAAACTATGTTTTTAAGATTGATGATCAAATAATTATTGCCGGATCGCTCCGGCTTCAAGGAGATTTCATGAAAGCACTGGTCGCCGTAAAACGCGTGGTGGATTACAACGTAAAAGTCCGCGTGAAAACCGACGGTTCGGATGTGGATATCGGCAACGTTAAAATGTCGATGAATCCTTTTGACGAGATTGCCGTAGAAGAAGCGGTTCGTTTGAAAGAAGCAGGCAAATTGGCTGAAATCGTGGCGGTATCGTTGGGTGGTAAAAAATGTGAAGAAACCTTGCGCACGGCTTTGGCGATGGGTGCAGACCGTGCCGTGCATGTGGAAACCGACGAGAAGTTGGAGCCGTTGGCGGTTGCCAAGTTGCTTAAAGCCGTGGCTGAGAAAGAGCAACCCCAGCTTCTGCTGCTGGGCAAACAGGCGATTGACGATGATGCCAACCAAACCGCACAAATGCTTGCCGCCCTTTTGAACGCACCGCAAGGCACGTTTGCCAGTAAAGTGGAATTGGGCGAAAAAGAAGTGTTGATTAAGCGTGAAATAGACGGTGGCGAGGAAACATTGGCCTTGAGGTTACCCGCTATTATCAGTGCGGATTTACGGTTAAACGAGCCGCGTTTCGTGAAGCTGCCCAATATCATGGCCGCTAAGAAAAAACCGCTGGGAAAAACTACGCCGGCAGAGCTGGGTATTGACATTGCCCCGCGTTTGAATGTGGTAAAAGTGGCGGAACCCAAGGCGCGTCAGGCAGGCGTGAAGTTGGCGGATGTTGCCGAATTGGTTGAAAAATTGAAAAACGAAGCCAAAGTGATTTAAGGGGATGGAAATGAGTGTATTGATTATTGCAGAGCACAACAACCAACAGTTAAACCCCGCTACCCTTCACGCAGTAACGGCGGCTGCGAAACTGGGAGAAGTTCATGTTTTGGTGGCAGGTTCCAATGCCGTTTCAGTTGCGGATGCAGCCAAGCAAGTAAAAGGGGTTGCTAAAGTATTGCTGGCCGATGCCCCCCATTACGGTGAAGGTTTGGCGGAGGAAATTGCTCCTCTCGCGGTAAAACTGGCTGCCGATTACCGTTATATTGCAGCAACGGCTACCGCATTCGGTAAAAATCTGCTGCCACGCATTGCCGCCCTACTTGATGTGCCGCAAGTTTCTGATTTAACGGAAATTATTGATGGTAAAACATTCGTTCGTCCGATTTATGCCGGCAATGCTTTTGAAACCGTGCAAAGCGACGCGGCAAAATTAGTGCTGACTTTCCGTGCTACCGCGTTCGATGCGGCGGAAAATACAGGTGGCAACGCAGAAGTGGCTCATACCGAAGCATTAGCTGCCCAAAATCTGAGCCGCTTTGTAGGAAGAGAATTAACGCAATCCGGCCGTCCCGATTTAACGCAAGCCAAAGTGGTGGTGTCCGGCGGCCGGGCATTGGGTAGTGCCGAGCAGTTTCAAGCGGTATTAACGCCGCTGGCCGATGCTTTAGGGGCGGCAATCGGTGCTTCACGAGCTGCGGTTGATGCCGAATATGCACCGAATGATGTACAGGTTGGCCAAACCGGTAAAGTGGTTGCGCCGCAGTTATATATTGCGGTCGGTATTTCCGGAGCAATTCAACATACTGCCGGTATGCAAGACAGTAAAGTTATCGTAGCCATTAATAAAGATCCTGATGCGCCGATTTTCAATGTGGCTGACTATGGCTTGGTCGGCGATTTGTTTGACATTGTGCCGAAGCTGACCGCTGCTTTGAAAGATTAAGCAAAAGTGTTTCACGTGAAACATATTATATTATTGGATTAAACCGACAAAACTTTATACGGTTATTCGTATAAAGTTTTGTTTTTTTATTTCAGACGGCCTGATTTTTTTATAAAACCATCTTCGAGTTTAGTTATTGAAGGCCGTCTGAAAATGCGGAAAAGAAAAAATGACTGCTGCCGTTTATAAGACAATCACTGGGCCGGTTCAGGCTGAATTTAAAGATAAGGGGAGCCGTTTCATTGCTTTTGCTTATCCTATTCAATCTGCGGCGGAGGTAAAGCGGTATGTTGAATCTTTGCGTGAGGAACATCATAAAGCCCGGCATTGGTGCTATGCCTATCGTTTGGGCGTAGATGGTACCCAATTCAGGGCTAATGATGATGGAGAGCCTTCCGGCAGTGCAGGTCGCCCTATTCTCGGGCAAATAGATTCTGCCGAATTAACCGACGTGTTGATCGTGGTGGTGCGTTATTTTGGCGGCACGTTATTGGGTGTGCCCGGATTGATTCACGCCTATAAAACTGCTTCCGCAGAAGCGCTGAAAATAGCAGAAATGATTGAAAAGAATGTCGAAAAAACGGTTTGGCTGCGTTGCGAATACCCGAATTTAAATGATGCTATCCGAATTGCCAAGCAGCATCGCGCCGAAGTGGTTGAGCAGGATTTGCAGTTGGATTGCCGCTTAACCGTAAAAATCCCGTTAGCCCAATATAAATCGTGTGTCGCTGCATGGAGGCATACCCGATTGATTGATGTACAAGATGAGGCATTTTAAGTTTTGTTATATGTTTTATGGCCCGGAACTTAATATTTGTCGTATAGATCGGTTTGATGTTTTGCGTCGAATATTAAACTATAGAAATGGTTCTGCGTTATTGCTTAAGAGGCCGTCTGAAATGTTTTAAACTTTATCGGGAAACGTTGCGAGCGGCTTTGTTTTTGCTCAGGCCAGCAGATTAAATATATTGATAACACAAATATTTTGTTTTCAAGTTAATCGCCTAGTCAAAATAAGGCCGGCCATATCGTCATACAGAAAAATCGGAAAGTAAGATATTAGAACTATTCGGTTATTTGGGCATAAATTAGGCTATAATCCGACAGCTTTAATACCTATTTTAATCGGTTTTAATGGAAGGAAAATCCATGAAATTACTCGTTATCGGCAGTGGTGGGCGCGAGCATGCGTTGGCTTGGAAGTTAGCCCAATCGCCTAAAGTAGAAACCGTATTTGTAGCACCCGGCAATGCAGGAACAGCGTTGGAACCGAAGCTGCAAAATATTGTGTTGACCGCACATGCCGATTTGATTAATTTTTGTAAGCGTGAAAATATTGATTTTACCGTGGTCGGCCCCGAAGCACCGTTGGCGGCCGGCGTAGTGGATGATTTCCGAGCCGCCGGTTTGAAAATTTTCGGCCCTACCCGTTATGCGGCTCAGTTGGAAAGCTCGAAAGATTTTGCCAAAGCATTTATGGCGAAATACGGTATTCCTACCGCCGGATATCAGACCTTTGAAAATGTGGAAAAAGCACACCGATATGTAGAGGAAAAAGGTGCGCCGATCGTGATTAAAGCCGATGGCTTGGCTGCCGGAAAGGGTGTGATTGTTGCTATGACTTTGCAGGAAGCCCATGCTGCGATCGACGATATGCTGCTCGGTAATAAGATGGGCAATGCCGGAGCCCGAGTGGTGATTGAAGAATTTTTGCAAGGCGAAGAAGCAAGTTTTATCGTGATGGCTGACGGTATCCATGTGCTGCCGATGGCTACCAGCCAAGACCATAAACGGTTGTTGGACGACGATAGAGGCCCCAATACAGGCGGGATGGGTGCATACAGCCCTGCGCCGGTGGTTACGCCGGAAGTATACGAGCGGGCGATGAATGAAATTATTTTACCGACTATTAACGGTATGAAGGCCGAAGGCCATGAATTTACAGGTTTTTTGTATGCCGGTTTGATGATCGATAAAGGCGGTGCTCCATTTACCATTGAATTCAACTGCCGTTTCGGTGATCCCGAAACCCAGCCGATTATGAGCCGTTTGGATAGTGATTTTGTGGATTTGATAGAAGCCGGGATTAACGGTAAATTGGATGGTGTTAAAGCCGAATGGAACCCGCAAACAGCCGTCGGCGTAGTGGTGGCTGCCGAAAATTATCCGGAAACGCCGAAAAAAGGCGATGTGATTTCGGGTTTGGATGCTGCCGGAAAAATCGGTAAAGTGTTTCATGCAGGCACATCGGCAAATGAGAAAGGCGAAACGATAACCAATGGTGGGCGTGTTTTATGCGTGGTCGGTTTGGGTGATGATGTTGCTGCCGCGAAAAATAAAGCGTATCGAGCATTGGAAAACATTCATTTTAGCGGTATGCAGTATCGCAAAGATATTGCCGATAAAGCCATAAAACGTTAATGATATAGGCCGTCTGAAAAGTTTCAGACGGCCTCCCCCAATATTTGCCTGCCGGAATAGGCATATTTGCCTTTTTTGTATCCGTATCGCATCTATGATTGGGCGATAGTACCCATATGCTCCCGATAGCCTTCAAAGAAATCAACTGCTTTACCGCAGTATTTTCAATCATGATGGAATTTCCCGAATGCCTGCAGCCATTGCCTGTAAAAAACTTATTCATCATTTAAAGCATGGCGGCTTGATCGCTTACCCTACCGAATCTTGCTACGGCATCGGTTGTTTGCCCACACATCCGCATGCTTTAAAAAAATTGGTACGTTTGAAAAAGCGGCCTCAAAACAAAGGCATGATTGTGATTGGCCATAGTTTGGCGCAATTACAGCCGCTATTGGAGAGGCCGTCTGAAAAAATGCTTGCCTTGTTGCAAAACGAATGGCCAGCGCCTAAAACTTTCTTATTGGCTTGCCGCAGCCAAGTGTTGCCGCTTTTGCGTGGAAAAGGGCGCAGTAAACTGGCTGTGCGGGTGCCTGCGCATAATGGGGCACGGCGGTTGTGCAAAATGCTGAATATGCCTTTGGTGTCTACTTCATGTAATCGTGCAGGAAAACGCCCGTGCAAGAGCGAGCGCGAAGTGAGAAAGCAATTTGGTCGGCAGGTATGGGTTGTCGGTGGACGGGTAGGCAGCCGGAAAACTCCCAGCCAAATTATTGACGGCGAATCAGGTGTCCGCTTGCGTTGATTTAAATTTTAATCAAAATAATAACTCTGGGTATATTGTGCATTTTTTGTAGATTATGGTAACAAAGCAATAAACACGGCCGCATTATCATTCAAAGCAACCGAATACTCTATGATAATTAGGGCTGATTCAACAGAAGCCTGAGACATAGCTTGATGAAATGCAGCGCAGCTATTGCCAAATAGCTTGCAAGATTAATTTGTATCTTTGCCAACAAGTGCATTTTTGCTTTAACATTTTCGGGGTTTATGCGGATACCGACTTAACCCCAAATTATTTTCTCTGTTCTAACGTAAAGGCAAATTTGCACCGATAATGGTACGTTTAATGGCGGAAAAGACCAATTGGAGCGCTTGAACACTGCCGACACCGCTGATATGAAAGTCGATATTTCTACCTGACCCAACGATTGTGTATCGGCAAACCATTAATTTTCTCCAAGTTGTTCCGGCTTGCCTATAAATACGTTCACGTTTTCGGCAGGATTTTCTGACAATTCAAACATTCTATGAGTAATGGCGGCTTCTTGAGTTAATTCGGTGAACATAATATTTCCTTGCTTGATAGGCGGGCTTTTTATTACTCCTTTAGCTATATAAAAAATATTAATTTATTGATTTTATGTTAGAATATCGCCCAATTCTACCGACTGCCGACTTGATTTTCAGACGGCCTTTACTTTCCATATTAATGTGGAATCAAAATGAGTAAAAAATATCTGGAAAAGGAACCAAGTCGGCATGAAAACAGTCTTCTAAGTTTATCCGTTGATAACGATGCCGTCTGAAATGCTTACCCGGCCGGTTTCAGACGGCCTTAACATACAGCAAACCATGAATCGTCAGAAAATTTACCGTGTCGCCCTGTTGGGTATTGCCGCGGCTGTATTGGCAGCTTGCAGCTTCAAGAAGAGCAAACCTCCCGTTACCACTTTGCCTCCTGCTGCCAAAGTGCCGCCGGTTACCACGCCCAGTATGCCGATGCCTGTGGGTACGCCTGCGCCTCAAGGCCACGTTCATACTCCGGGCGGAGGTGCAAGCTACAAAGTGGTGTCGTACGGTGAATTACCCCAATGGCAGCAGCAAAGCTTCGCAAACAGTCTGCGCTCTTTCCGTTTGGGGTGCGAGAAACTGAAATCGCAGCAAAATTGGCGCAATGTATGTGCCCAAGCAGCCCAAACACCTTATCAAGACAGTGCCGCCAAAGCCTTTTTCGAGCGGTATTTTACGCCGTGGCAGGTAAGCGGTAACGGCAAGCTCGGCGGTACGATTACCGGTTATTACGAACCGGTATTACACGGTGATGTGAAAAATACCGGCAAAGCACGCTTTCCCGTTTACGGTATTCCCAGCGACTTCGTATCAGTCGATCTGCCCGCAAGCCTGCGTAACAGCAGGGCAACGGTGCGCATCCGTCCTACGGGGCAGAATAAAGGCGTGATTGACCCTGCCGGCCAGTATTCCGCCAACTTGGCCAAATTTCCGATTAGCGAGCGTACCAGAGCTTTAAAGGGCCGTTTTGTAGGCAGCCAGTTTGTGCCTTATTACACCCGTGCCCAGATTAACGGCGGCGCTTTGGACGGAAAAGCGCCGATTCTCGGTTATGCAGACGATCCTGTGGAGCTGTTTTTCCTGCATATTCAGGGATCGGGTCGTTTGAGAACGCCTGACGGTAGATATATCCGCTTAGGGTTCGCCGATAAAAACGAATATCCGTATGTATCTATCGGGCGTTATATGGCCGACAGAGGTTATCTGACTTTGGCGCAAACCACCATGCAGGGCATCAAGGCCTATATGCAGCGTAATCCGCAGCGTTTGGCCGAGGTATTGGGGCAGAACCCCAGCTATGTATTCTTCCGCGAGCTTCCCGGCAATGACGACGGACCGGTTGGTGCGCTCGGCACGCCTCTGATGGGGCAGTATGCCGGAGCGGTCGACCGCCATTACATCACGCTGGGTGCGCCTTTGTTTGTGGCGACTACTCATCCGGTGAGCAATTATGCGCTCAACCGGTTGATTATGGCACAGGACACCGGCAGCGCGATTAAAGGTGCGGTTCGTGTGGATTATTTCTGGGGCTACGGCGACGAGGCAGGTGCCGTGGCAGGCAGGCAGAAGCATACCGGCTATGTGTGGCAGTTGCTGCCCAATGGTGTGATGCCTGAATACAGACCGTAGGGAATGCCGGATATGCAAAGGCCGTCTGAAATCATTTCAGACGGCCTTTGCTGTTTTTAAATAACCGGTTACTTTTTGGTACATTTCATAAGTGCGTTTTGAACCGCTTCATCCAGTTTTTTAGCGGTTACTTCTCCGAGAAGGACTTGTTTGTAGCCGCATTTAGGCACTTCGACGGTAGTGAAAGGCAGTGCGCCGACGTTGTTACCGACCGACTTCATCCATGTGCGGCTGTCGTTGCCGGTATAACGCCAAATAGGATAACTGACCGGCGTTTGTTTCAAGAATTTGCCGATATTGTCGGTATTGTCCAGTGCGATACCCACCATATCCACGCTGCCTTTTTTCTGTTTTTTGTACCATGCCGACATTTCGGGCATTTCTTTGCGGCACGGGCCGCACCAAGTGGCCCACAAATTGATAATACGCACAGGGGCTTTCAGCGATTCGAATGTTTTGGGCGTATCGCTTTGCCAATCTTTAATATCGGCGGCAGCGGCTGCGGGCAAGCCTGCCGCCATTACGGTTCCAAGAAAAAGTGCGGATAGAATTTTCATAAAGGTTCGTCCTTCAGTTTCTGGTTGGATATTTTTCGGATACGGCTTTCCGGTGCGGCTTCATGTGCTTGCTGATTTCTTCCCATACTTTGTTGCCTTGGTGGGGAACACTGTCTTGAACCCAATACCACCAGAAGTAGCCGCCAACATAATTCGGTGTATATTTCGGCATGGAGTAGTAATGACGGATCATATCCGTTTTACTTTCAACCGATGCGTTTTTCCGTGTGTTGCCGCATTCGCCGATACCGAGTTTGGCATGGGGAAACAAGGTTTGCAATTCGTTGAAAACATTTTTCCAGTCGGGTTGGAATCCGTTGTTGTCGTCTTCATAATAGCTCACAAACACATAATCGACACGCTGTTTCATATCAGCGGGGATATGGCGTGCAAGCCAATTTCGCATGGTTGTTTTTTGCATGTTCGGTGCAAAGTAATAAGTTGTCAACGCAGTTGCCGCCTTTTTACTGCGAATGTAGCGGTAGGCAGCAGCAGCTTTGTCGGCAATGAATTGCGGGTTGTTACCGAGCCAGTTTTCGCCGTTGATCTCATTTCCGATTTCCCAAATATCTACATATTCCGCCAAGGCTTGGTAAGAGCTTTCAAAGCGTTTGAGATAGGCCGAAACGGTTGGATATTTCTTCATTTCGGAAGAATCTACCGGCGTGGCCATAATATATGCCGTTCGGTGTATGGCGGCAAACAGCTTTTTGTATTCGGCAGGCGGCTTTTCCGCCGACATCACAATACGCACGACCGGTTTTACCGGCATGGCTTTTAAAGCATTGGTAATGTGTATAGGTTTGATTTTGCCTTCCCAACCGTCGTCTATGGTTACGCCGTAGAAAAAATCGGGCAGCGGTCGGGCGGCATGGACAATACCGGACAGCACCGTCAAAATGCCGGTAAAAACCAGTGCCGCATTCTTATGCTGCATGGATTAAGTTCCTGTATGGCATTGATAAAATAAAGATATTACCGCCAAAATAGCCGAAATGGGGGCGACAAACTGTAAAGGGTAGTTTACAATCAAAAAACGGCCGAATTTGAATGAAGGAATTATTATGCCATTAACCGTAACGCTTTATCACAACAACCGGTGCAGTAAGTCCCGCGCCGCGTTGTCGCTTTTACAGGTGCGCGGTGTCAAAACCAAAGTGGTTGATTATTTGCACTCCCCGCCTTCTTTTGATGAGTTGCAGAGTATTTTTAAAAAACTCGGTGCAGAATCTCCGCGCGTGATGATGCGGGTAAAAGATGATTTGTATTGCGAGCTGGGTTTGGATAATCCTGATTTAAGCAATGATGATCTGCTCAGAGCCGTTGCCGAGCACCCCAAACTGCTTGAACGGCCGATTGTCGTGTCGGGAGACAAAGCCGCAATAGGCCGTCCGTTGGAAAATATCGAAGCATTGCTGTAAATAAAGAAAAGGCCGTCTGAAACATATGGGGATACCGCTTTTACGCAGCCGTACAGGTTTGCGCTGTTACTTGCTGCGGGGTATTGTACTGAGCCTGCTGCTGGTGTTGCTGATGTTCAGTAATTGCGTGTGGACGGTGTATCGTGCCGGCAACCGCACGTTACCTGCCGGCGTTCATGCAGATGCCGCAGTGGTGCTGGGTGCGGCGGCGTGGGACAAACGCCCGTCGCCTGTGTTTCAGGAACGTATCAATCATGCGATTGCACTTTATCAGGGCGGCAGGGTGGAAAAGCTGGTGTTCACCGGCGGTACGCCTAAAAAAGGCTTTATGACCGAAGCCGAAGTGGGGCGGCGTTATGCACTCAAGCAGGGAGTGCCCGCCCGTCATATCCTGTTTGAAAACACATCCCGCAGCACTTATGAAAATTTGTTAAATATCAAGCCGCTGCTAAGGGAAAACGGTATCCGGTCCGTTATTATCGTGAGTGATCCCTATCATACTGCCCGGGCAGCCGTGATGGCTCGGGATTTGGGTTTGAATGCAACGGTATCGGGTACGCCGACCAGCCGTTACAGTAAATCTCAAAAAAAAGCCAAATTTTTGATGCAGGAAAGTTATGCGCTGTTTTTGTATTACTGTGAGTATTGGGGCGATAGGATGTTGGCGTTTTTACGTTGAGTGAGATATCGATAAGATAGGAATAGAAGAGGCCGTCTGAAAACTTATTTTCAGACGGCCTCTTTGAATAATAAAAATTAGCGTTTTTTCTGATTGGTATTTTTACTGCCTTTGGGTTTTTTCTCGGCGGCAGCTAAACGCGCCGCTACAAATTCGACCATTAAATCTTTCTTTTCCCAAAAGAATTTCTGCATTTTTTCGAGCGAATATATTTTTTTCACCATCGCTGGCAGGCCGTCGTGAACAATGGCGGCAACTTCGCGGTTGAGCGGTTCGCTGTCCATGACGGTTTTCAAATCGGTGTTTTGCGCATCAAGATAGGCTTGAAGCTGTTTCTTCACTCCGCCGTGAATTTCAAATTGTTTGATCATTTTAGGTTTTCCTTTCCGTGAATGTGGGCGGTATTCTAGCAAAATACGCCGGCTTCCTACAAATCTTAACTTTTTGCGGCTACAATACGTTGTATTTTTGAAAAGGCCGTCTGAAAATGTATTTATGGTTCAAGCTGCTACATGTGTTTTTTATCATTTCATGGTTTGCGGGCTTGTTTTATCTGCCGCGTATTTATGTGAATCTGGCGCAGGTGGATACGGGCAACCGCGGCGAATACCAACGCTTGCTCGGCATGGCGCAACGGCTGTTTAAATTTATGACTCCGCTGGGCATCGGGGCGGTTATTGCCGGTTTTACCGTTCCGTTCGTTACCGGCTGGTGGGGCATGGGTTGGGTGCATACGAAAGTAACGCTTGGTGTGATTCTGCTCGGCTATCATTTCTACTGCTACCGTTTGCTTTTGGATTTTCAGGAAAACCGCAACCGCTATTCGCACAAGTGGTATCGTGCGTTTAATGAAATTCCCGTCGTGATTATGGCGGCTTCCCTATATTTGGTAATCTTCAAACCGTTTTAACAGTTAAAGGCCGTCTGAAAACATGACTATTGAAATCGAACGCCGTTTTTTATTGAAAAACGACTCATGGCGCGAACAGGCATCCACGCCGAAAATGCTGCGGCAAGGCTATTTGAGCGTGGATAAAGAATGCACAATCCGTGTGCGTATTGTCGGTGATAAGGCATGGCTGACTTTGAAGGGTTATATTTCCGATGCCGTCCGCAGCGAATTCGAATACGAAATTCCGCCGGCGCATGCCGAGCAAATGATGCAGACCATGTGTCCGTTTAAATTGGAAAAATATCGCTATGAAATCGAATACGATGGGTTTGTGTTTGAAATCGACGAATACTTCGGCGATAACGCCCCGTTGGTCGTGGCCGAGGTAGAGTTGCCGGACGAGCATACGGCATTTGCCAAACCGGATTGGTTGGGCGAGGAAATCACGTCCGACGGTAAATTTACCAATGCTTATTTGAGTAAGTATCCTTATTCAGCTTGGCATAGTCGAAAAACTTAAAGCCATCACGGTGCTTATTTCTCTGTTTCAGGCCGTCTGAAATCTTGCTTTGCGGTTTCAGGCGGCCTTTTACCGTTTGTCTCAGACTTTTCTTTTCCTGCTGGTTTTCTATTCAAACAAAACTTGATTGTTTTTAGCTTCTTTGAGCGGAAACTTGCTACGGCGGTTCATATCCAACCTGTTATGCAAAAAGTAATATTTTCCTGCGTTAAAAAGATTTTGGTGCTTGGCGCACTTTTTTTGTCGGCAGGGTGGTTTGCCGCCCTGGTTTGGGTTTGGTATGGAGATGTCCGCATTACCCGGCGGCCTGTCGGCAGTATTGAAGCGGCAGATAGTGCTGTTGTGTTGAGCACCAAGGTGCATCTGCAAGGCAAGTTGAATCCCTGTTTGGTTTCGCGTGTAGAGGCAGGCGTGGCACTGTGGCGGGCAGGTAAAGTAAAACGGTTGGTGATGAGCGGCGGTATCAATCGCGATTTTCATTACGGCTCGAAAACTATGAAAATCTTGGCGGAGCGGATGGGCGTGCCTGCCGAGGCAGTTGTGTTGGAAAGCGAATCGGCCGACACCTATCAAAATATTATTTACAGCACTGAATTGGTAAAAAACGACCATAGCGTGGTTTTGGTAAGCTCCGGTTTCCACTTGCGCCGAGCATCTTGGCTGGCCGCCCGACAATGGCCCGATAAATATATACAGGTATTTTCAGGCAGTTATTGTTATTCTGATATTGGTTTTTATCTATATGATTTAATTAGAGAAACAGGAGCCATCTTAAAAAACGGCCTATTAAACCGCTATTGAGAAAACCATTTGCCATAAGTGGTACAATAAGGCCGAATTTTTGACTTTTTAAATAATATGCTTAAAAAACAATACGTTGCTATATTTTTCGGCCTGCTGTTGATCGGTTGGTTGATATTGATGACATGGATTTATATGTCTGCTTTGCAAACACGGGGTATCAGTAAAGACGAAATCCGACCGGCTGATGCGGCATTGGTGTTGGGCAATGCGGTTAATAAAAACGGCCGTCCGAATCCGTGCCTGCGCTCCCGAGTGGTTGCTGCTGCCGAGCTGTATCACGCCGGTAAAGTGCCCAAGCTGGTGGTTGCCGGAGGTACGGGCAGCGATGGCAGCAATGAAGCCCAACACATGAAGGCGATTGCAATAGAATTAGGTGTGCCGGAGTCACGCATTGCGATGGAAGGGAAGTCTGAAAATACTTATGAAAACATCCATTTCAGCTCGGTGCAGCTTACCAATAACAGCAATGTGGTGATTGTAAGTGCCGATTTCCACCTGCAACGTGCTTTGTGGCTGGCTGAAAGGGAATGGGGAGATCAAAAAATGGTACAGGTTTATTCGGGCCAAGATTCATGTGAGGAACGAGGGTGGGATTATGCCCGCAAGCTGGTGCGTGAAAGTTTGGCATGGATAAAAGCGGTAGTAATCAAACCCGATTGATGCACCTATATTGGGATACCGTATTGTTTGAAGCGTAATTGTAATGCTGAATATCTGCAGCCTATGGGGTAAAATAGGTGTCAGGCCGTCTGAAAACGGTTTCAGACGGCCTGACATTTATCTAAGCACACATAACCTACTGATTCCTAAATACATGAATACCCCCGACCATTGGCAGATTCACCGCCATCTTGCCCGAGATATGGATGAGCGGTTGCAACTTGTCCGCCATGTTCCTCAACATATTATGCTTGTCGGTGCCGATGCCGACGAAAGCCGCAGTTTGTTGGCGGAGCGTTATCCCAAAGCCGTCTTTTCCGAATATGATCCCCGCCCTACATTTTTGCAGGCTGCCGCCGAAGTACGCAAACCGAATCTGTGGCAGAAGCTGACCGGCAAAAGTATTCCCCAGTACTGTCGGGATCTCGACGAACCTTTACCCGAAGCCGCTGCCGATATGTTATGGGCAAACCTCAGCCTGATTACCGCCGAATCGCCCGTGCCGGTGTTTGAAAACTGGGCGCGTGCTCTGAAAACCGACGGCTTGCTGTTTTTCACCCACTTCGGTATCGACAGCTTGCAAGCATTGGCAGGCCGTCTGAAAAAGTGCGGTATTGCTTGTGAAACGCCTATGTTGTTCGATATGCACGATCTGGGCGATATGTTGTTTCATCACGGGTTTTACGATCCGGTAATGGATACTGCCAAATTGGAGTTGAATTACCGCCATGCCGATACGTTTTGGCAGGATATGGATACGTTCGGTTTGTGGGCATCATTGGAGTTCGATGACAAGGCTGCCGCTAAAGCCGCTGTCGACAAAATGTTTGCCGACGGCAGCTTGAACAGTATCACGCTCGAAACCGTGTATGGCCATGCAGTTAAAAAACAGGCACTGTCGCAGGGCGAAAGTTTGTTACAGTTTTATCCAAAACATTAAGCGAAACACAGCTATCTGCTCAAATATATATGAAAAGGCCGTCTGAAAAAATTTCAGACGGCCTTTGAGTCGGTAAGTGTTACAGCTGGCCCTCTTTGCGTTGGCGGCCGTAATCCGCAGCAGCGGTAAACAGCACGTCGGTGGAAGAATTCAATGCCGTTTCGGCGGAATCTTGAATCACCCCGATGATAAAGCCTACAGCCACAACTTGCATGGCTACGTCATTGGAAATACCGAACAGGCTGCACGCCAGCGGAATCAGCAGCAGCGAGCCACCGGCTACACCGGATGCGCCGGCCGCACTTATTGTTGCCACCAAGCTCAATAGCAATGCCGTGGCAAAGTCCACTTGAATGCCTTGGGTGTAGGCGGCAGACATTGCCAACACGGTAATGGTAATCGCCGCACCGCCCATATTAATGGTGGCTCCTAACGGAATAGAAATGGAATACGTATCTTCATGCAGGTTGAGTTTCTTCGCCAAGGCCATGTTCACAGGAATATTAGCGGCTGAACTACGGGTAAAGAAAGCGGTCATACCACTTTCACGAAGGCAGGTTAACACCAGCGGATAAGGATTGCGGCGGATTTTCCACCACACAATGAGCGGATTGGCAACGAGGGCGATAAACAGCATGCAGCCCACCAACACCAAAATCAGCTTGCCGTAACTGGCAAGTGCGGTAAAACCGGTTTCGGCAATGGTGGAAGACACCAAGCCGAATATGCCCAAAGGCGCAAAGCGGATAACCCATTTC
Source organism: Neisseria animaloris (assembly GCF_900637855.1). Lineage (NCBI taxonomy): Bacteria > Pseudomonadati > Pseudomonadota > Betaproteobacteria > Neisseriales > Neisseriaceae > Neisseria > Neisseria animaloris. Next base: position 1,481,525 of record NZ_LR134440.1, on the reverse strand, counting down.
ACCACTTGCGATATGGCGGAAGCCAAATCCGCCACCATAATACGGGTGGATTCCGCTGCATGGCGCAAGGCGAAACCGAGCACTAAAGCCCAAGCCAGAATGCCGATGTAGTTGGCGTTGGCAAGCGCGTTAATCGGATTAGACACCAGGTTCAACAACAGCGCTTTCATCACTTCGGTGATGCCGGAAGGCGGCGTGGTAGTTACATCGTCGGCATGAACCAGCACGATTTCAGTGGGAAAGAGAAAACTGGCCACTACGGCGGAAAAAGCCGCAGTGAAAGTGCCGATAATATAAAGAATCAGAATAGGGCGGATGTGTGCTTCATTGCCGCGTTGATGCTGGGCAACCGCAGCAACAACCAGCACAAACACCAGCACAGGGGCAACGGCTTTCAATGCGCCTACAAACAGCGTGCCGAGCAGGCCCGAAGCCAAACCGGCCGATGGCGACAGCCACGCCAATACAATACCTAAAACAAGGCCGACTGCAATTTGTTGAACCAAACTGATTCGGTTAACTGCATCGACAACCGGATTTCCGCTTGCCATGAGTGCATCCTTCTATATTAATGTTAAAAAAAGATAATATTTTAAAATAAAATGCCCATACTGGAATGGGTCTGAAAGAAAACAGCATAAAAGACCGCTAAATAGATGTATATTGCAATAAAAGCTATCAATTATCAGAAAAATTCAGAAAAAACAGATATTTTAGCATGATTAGTGAGACGAATATACTTCTTAGGGCCGTCTGAAACAAACCGTATCGGCTGGAAATCGGGAGCGGCACGGATGACCGTATCATTTTGCCGCATTACCGGTTTATTGATTCTGCATTTTGCATAATTATTTGGATTCCTCGCTACATCTCAACAGAAATTAAAGAAAATAATGCTAAAATCGACACTTAGTGAAAAGTATGCGATTTGATGCCATGAAAAAACACACAACTTCCCTGTTTCTGACCACGCTTTCGCTTGCCTGTGCCCAAGTGTTTGCTTCAGAACCCGTGCCTGAAGATTATGTGCCTATTAAAAAAGAAGCCAAAGACAGCGGAAAAAAAGATACTAACGGCAAACTGCAGATGAAATATCCGGTCGAAATCCGTACCGATAACGACGAAGTCAAAGCCATGCTCGAAGAGCACCTTCCACTGATTGTCCAGCAGCATGAGGAAGAGCTTGATAGGGAGCAAATCGGCTTTTTGGCGGAAGATGCGCCGGATAATGTGCGGACCATGCTGAAAACCAAAGGCTATTTCAACAGCAAAGTAAATGTCGAGTCTGCAGGGGCGGGCTATGTAGTGAATGTTACGCCCGGTAAGCGTACCAAGATCGACAATGTGGGCGTGGCGATTATCGGCGACGTGCTGCAAGACGATGATCTGGCTCAGTATTATAAAAGTGCGTTGGAAAACTGGTCGCTTCCGGTCGGCGATAATTTTGATCAAAACGAATGGAACAGCAGTAAAACATCGGTATTGTCTGCGGTAGTGCGCAAAAAATACCCGCTGGCCAGATTATCGCAAACACAAGCCACCATTGATCCCAATCGCAATACCGCCGATTTGAACGTAGTTGTAGAAAGCAACCGCCCCGTATATTTTGGAGACGTACACATTACCGGTACGGATCGTTATCCCGAAAAAGTAGTGCGGGGTATGGCGAAATTTCAGCCCGGTTCGCCTTATGATTTGGATTTGCTGCTTGATTATCAGCAAGCGTTGGAACAGGACGGGCACTATTCCGGCGCATCGGTGCAAGCCGATTTCGATAATATACAAGGCGACCGCGTACCGGTAAAGGTGGCCGTATCTGAAGTGAAGCGGCACAAACTTGAAGCCGGTGTGCGTTACGATTCCGAATATGGTCTCGGCGGGCGTATCGGATACGACTACTACAACTTGTTCAACCGCGGCTATATCGGTTCGGTTGTGTGGGATGCGGATAAATACGAAACTACCGTTGCAGCCGGTATCAGCCAGCCGCGAAACAGCAATGGCCATTATTTTACTTCCAATATCGGCTACACCCGTTCGACCACCCAAAATCTGGAAAAACATGCCTTAACCGGCGGCATTTGGCGGGTGCGCGACCGCAATAATATCGAATCCCGCCTCGGGGTCGAATACATCACTGAAAGCCGCCGCGTACCCGGTTCCAATTACGATTTGGGTCGAAGCAATGCCACTATGCTTACCGCTTCGTGGAAACGGCAGGAAATCCAAAGTACGCTGCGTCCTGAAAACGGTTACTATTTGGACGGTAAAGTCGGCTCCACGCTAGGCAAAATATTATCGTCTACCACCATTGCAAGGGCGCATGGTCGGGCAGGGTATTATTTCACGCCCGAAAATAAAAAAATCGGCACCTTTATTGCCCGCGGGCAGGTAGGTTATGTATATGCCCGCGAAAACGACGAAGTGCCGTCCACTTTGCAGTTCCGCACCGGTGGAGCTACGTCGATACGCGGTTACGAGTTGGACAGTATCGGTTTGGCCGGTCCCAACGGTTCGGTACTGCCCGAACGGGCGGTGGCGGTAGCAAGTTTGGAATATCAATATCCGGTAACCAAGAGTTTCTCTGCCGCCTTATTTCACGACATGGGCGATGCCGCGCGCAACTTCAAACGAATGTCTTTCAAACACGGCACGGGCGTGGGCGTGCGTTGGTTCAGCCCCGTTGCACCGTTTTCGTTTGATGTCGCTTACGGGCATCATGATAAAAAACTGCGTTGGCACATCAGCTTAGGAACACGATTCTAAAATGACGCAAAATACCGAAAACCTACAAAGGCCGTCTGAAACACCTTCCGGGCAGCCGGATACTCGAAGGCCGTCTGAAAAGCCTCGGAAAAGCGCAATCCGCCGTGTGCTGTTTGCCGTTCTGCTGGTGTTTCTGGCCGCTTTGCTGTTGCTGCTCGGCACCGTTGCATGGGTGTTGACGACAGAATCGGGATTGCGTTTCGGTTTATATAAAATACCGTCGTGGTTCGGTGTCAATATTACGTCGAAAACTTTGCAAGGCACCGTTTGGGATGGTTTCAGCGGCGATGGGTGGCGTATAGAAACCGCCGCCGCCGATGTGGACATCAGCCGCTTCGATTTTGTTTGGCAGCCGCAAGAGCTGTTGCGGAAAAAACTGCATGTACGCCGTATTGCCGCCGGAGATATTGAGATTGTGTCCAAACCCACGCCGCCGAAAGAAAAGCAGCCCCCTGCAGGCTTGCCTGAAAGTGTCAGTTTACCGTTTGAAATAGCGATAGACAGCATTGAAACCGGCAAAATCAGCAGTGGCCAGCGTAAAGACAAGCAAACCGTCTTTCTGAACCGCATCCGCGCTACCTACACCTACAACCACCAATTGCATAGTTTGAAGCTGGCCGAAGTAAGTACTCCGTGGAGCAGTGCGGCCGGTCGCGCCACTCTCGGCGTGAAAAGCCCGTTTGCTTTGAATGCTTCGGTAGACAGTGATGGCGAATTGGACGGCAAATCAGTCCATACCACCACCCGTTTTTGGGGCGATCTGAAAAATATGGAAACCGACATACGGCTCGACGGCGACGATATCCGCCTGCATGCCGAATCGGTGCTGCATCCCTTTGCACCCAAACTTAACGACAAAATTGACCATATCCAGATAAAGGGCTTCAACATCAACCCGCGGGCGTTTCTGCCCCAACTGCCTAAAGCAATGCTCGAATTCGATGCCACGGTTGTGCCGTCGTTTGAAGAAGGGTTGGCACTGGAAGGTTCGATTGATTTGGCCAATTCAGGTGCGGCTGCAGTCGATGCGGACGGCATTCCCGTACGGGAAATTCTGGGCGGGTTGACCATAAATGAAAACGGCTTGATCAAAATACAGGAAACCACCGTGAAGCTGCTTCAAAATGGTATAGTCAATGTGGGCGGCAGCGTCAATACTGCCAACAGCCAGCTTGCTGTGGCCATGGCCTTGCATAACATTACCGCAGCCGATGCCTTAAAACAGAAACTTGAAGGTAGCCTCAATGGAAACATTACCGTGGGCGGTAATTTCAATAATCTTGAAACCGGCTGGGAGTTGGATACCGGCACCGCCCAAACCAAAGGTAAAGTGCAGATGCAAACCGACCCGCATTTTGGTCAGCAAACCCTGCTTTTGAAAAAAGCCCAAATTTTGCCTAAAAGCGGCGGGGAAGTGAATGCGGAAGGTAAGTTGGAACTTTTTAAAGATCGGGTGTTAAAGCTCGTCGTAAGCAGCACAAACTTCAACCCGAACAAATTAAACAAGCAGTTTCCTGAAGGCAATGTCAACGGCACGATAAATCTCGACGGAGAAATCGCCAACAACAAATATGCAGGAAAAATGCAGTTCGGCACCAGCACATTATCCGGTGTGCCGTTGCAGGGTAAAGCCGACGTGGTGTATGAAAAAGAACACCTTTCCCGTGCCGTAGCCGATATTTTGTTAGGCAACAACGTGATCAAAACCAACGGCAGCTTCGGCAAAAAAAGCGACCGTTTGAACCTCGACATCAACGCGCCCGATTTATCCCGTTTCGGCTTCGGGCTGAACGGGTTGATTACCGCTAAAGGCTATATTTCGGGCGAACCGAAAAAAATCGAAGCCGATTTAAGCGGGCAGGCACGAAACCTGCGGATACAGAATGCATTGCAAATCAATGATTTGAATTTCAAGCTGCAGGGTTCGCCTGACTATACCCGTCCTGTTAATGTAGAGTTGAAAGGGCAGCGCATTGTGATACCGGGGCAGAGTTCGCCCACCGTTGTCGATGCCGTCAACCTCTTCATCAAAGGTACGGGGCGCAGTCACAGCATACGTGGCAATGCAGGTATGGCTTTGGGCGGCAAACCCTATCGTTTGGAAATTGCGGCAGACGGGGGATTGAACGACAAAAACCAATGGAAAGGCTTGGTTGATACCCTCGATATCAACGGCGCATTCAATCTCAAGCTGCAAAACCGCATGTCGCTTGAAGCCGGAGCCGAACGCGTGGTAATGAGTGCGGCGCGATGGGCGGCGATGGGCGGCAGCCTTAATTTGCAGAATTTCATCTGGGATAAGAAAAACGGCATCATCACCAAAGGCGATGCTTCCAATCTTGCCGTATCGCAATTGCACAATTTTTATACCCCGCCCGTACAGCATAATCTCGTTTTAAGCGGCGATTGGGATTTATCGTACAGCCAAAACGCACGCGGCTACTTCAATATCCGCCGTCAAAGCGGTGATGTTCAATTGCCCCACCGCAAGCAGATGCTCGGATTGAGTGCGCTTAATCTGAACACCCGCTTCCAAAACGGCCGTATCGAAAGCACGCTTGACGGCGTTACCGGTTACGGCAAACTCGACGGCAGCCTGATTATCAGCCAGCAGTTCGGTAACGACATCAAGCTCGCCCCGATTAGCGGCAAAATCAGCATCAGCGCGCCCAAGCTCGAAAACTTCCGTAATTTCCTGCCGGTCGGTCAAACTTTGAGCGGCAGCCTGCTTGGTGTGGCGACCATCGGCGGACGCGTCGGCCAGCCCCAGCTGAACGGCACGCTCAACGGCGACAACCTCTATTACCGCAACCAAGACCTCGGTTTGATCTTGGATAACGGCACCTTGCGTTCGCGTTTGCAAGGGCAAGCATGGGTAATCGACAGTTTGCGTTTCCACCGCGGCGGCACGGTAGAGCTGAAAGGCACCGTCGGCATGAACGATGCCGTGCCCAACGTAGACGTGGATGTGTTGTTCGACAAATACAACACGCTTGATAAACCGAACCGCCGTTTAACACTTAGCGGCGATGCCAAAATGCTGTATTCCGAAGCCAACGGCATCTCACTCAACGGTACGCTGAAGGCCGATTCCGGACATTTCGGTTTCCAGAAATCCAGCATGCCTACATTGGACGAAGATGTGGTGGTGTTGGGCGAGCCCGAAAAGCCACCGACCACGCCTACGCCCATCAGCATGAATCTCGTGCTCGATTTGAACAACAACCTGCGTTTCAGCGGCGAAGGTTTGGATGTTACCCTCGGCGGCAAGCTGAACCTGCTGGCCAAACCGGGCGAAGCCGTTCAGGGTGTCGGCACGGTAAGCGTGGTCAAAGGCCGCTATAAAGCTTACGGGCAAGACCTCGACATTACCAAAGGCCGCATCTCGTTTGTCGGCCCCTTGTCGGACCCCAACCTCAATATCCGCGCCGAACGCCGCCTTTCTCCTGTCGGTGCCGGTGTCGAAGTGCTCGGCAGCCTCAATAATCCGCGCGTTTCGCTGGTGGCGAATGAGCCGATGAGTGAAAAAGACAAACTTTCATGGCTGATTCTCAACCGAGCCAGCAGCGGCAGCGACGGCGATGAAGCAGCACTTTCTGCCGCAGCAGGTGCATTCTTGGCCGGCCGCATCAACGACAAACTCGGCTTGGTGGATGATTTCGGTTTTACCAGCAAACGTAGCCGCAACGCCCAAACCGGTGAATTGAATCCTGCCGAGCAAGTGTTGACGGTGGGCAAGCAATTGACCAACGAGCTGTATTTCGGTTACGAATACGGTATCAACAGCGCGCAGCAATCGGTAAAAATGATTTACCAACTTACCCGTGCGATTCAGGCTGTTGCACGTGTTGGTTCGGTATCTTGGGGGGGAGAAGTGAAATACACCGTTCGGTTCGATTAGCTTGATGGAAACCAAAAAGGCCGTCTGAAAATCACTTTTCAGACGGCCTTTTTGGTTTACTTTTATTCCTCAATATAAACCAGCCCGCTTTCTACATCTTTTTCAGACGGCCTCTTGTCTTGCAGCAAATCAACGGCAAGGCGTACGGCGGCGGCGGTAACGGCAGGGGCAATCATGAAGCCGTGGCGGAACAGGCCGTTGATTTCGATCAGCCGCCGGTTGCGGTTGAAGCGGATTTCGGGGTTGTGGTGGTTAAGCGTAGGGCGCAGGTTGGCAGCCAGTTCGAGAATGTGTGCTTCGCCGAATGCGGGGTGAACGGCGTAGAGGGCGGAAAGCAGTTCCAAGCCGGAGCGAACGCTGACGGGTGCATCGTTTTCGCTTTCGATTTGGGTGGCTCCGATAACAAACACGTGGTTTTCTTTCGGCGCGATGTAGAGCGGATAGCGCGGATGCAGCAGCCGCACGGGGCGGTTGAGGGTGATTTCGGGGGCATATACGCGGGCGACTTCGCCGCGCACGCCGCGAAGCCTGCTACGGTTTTCAGACGGCCTGTTCCACGCTTGTTGCGCCCCGAAGCCGCGGCAGTCGATTACCCAGTCAAACTTTTGGTGCAATGAGGCAGCATCGGTTTCATGCTGCCAATGGCAGGCAACGTTTTGCTGTTCGAGTGCGTCGGCCAAGGCGTTCAGCACTTGGCGGTTGTCGAGCTGGCCTTCTTCGGGCAAGTAAAAGGCCGTCTGAAAACGGCCGGCCAGTTGCGGTTCGTGGACGGCGATTTCGGCAGCCTGCCAGTGTTCGGCGGGATGGGGCGAACCGGTGGCGCGGCGCAAATGTTGCTCGAACTGCACGGCCAGCGGTTTGTCTTGCCCGTGCCATACGATCAGGCTGCCGTTCTGCTGCATGAATACGGGCGTGTTCAGACGGCCTAAGATATTGCGCCACAGAGGAAGGCTCTGCCTGCCCAAGGCAATCACTTCGGGTGTGGCTTCTATCGATTCGGCCAAAGGTGCGAGCATGGCGGCGGCAATATGGGCGGCGGCTTGCTCGCCTGCGCGGGTGCCTTTGTTGAATAAGGCCGTCTGAAAACCGTATCGGGCCAGTTGCAAGGCGGTGAGACGGCCGCACAAGCCGCCACCGAGTATGGCAATATTGGGCATGTTTTTCCCTTTATATTCAGAAGTATGTTGTTATAGAGCCGAGCCGGTTGCAATAATCCCGCCCTGTTTTCAGACGGCCTGATGATACAGTTTGGCCATCCACGCCAGCGGAAAGCCGATCTGCCACAGCATCAGCAGCAGGTTTTGGATAACCATGCCGCTGTCGCGCTGCCGTAGGGCGAGAATAACGGCGGCAATTGCAACCAGTGCGCCGGCAAACAGAAACACCACCGCCGCAAATGCCGCCATGCCTTGCGCTTGAGCATAGCGCCACAGCAGCAATGTGCCGACAACGGCAGTAAAGAGGGCGAGGTTGCGGTAAGGATGCGGGGTAAGCAGATAGGGCGTGGGCATGATGTTTTTACAGCAGTATCAGGCCGTCTGAAAAACACGGTTTCAGACGGCATCGGGTTGTTTGGTTCGGTTTTTAAACAAGGCAAGTGCTTTTTCGCGCTGCTCGGCATGGTTGACGATTGGGGCGGGATAGCCGTGGGTGTCGATGTTTTCTTTAACCAGCCACGGCGCATGAATAATTTCTTTGTTCAAATGCGCCAACTCGGGAATGTGGCGGCGGATAAATTTTCCGTCGGGATCGAATTTCTGCGATTGCAGCACGGGGTTGAAAATGCGGAAATACGGCTGGGCATCGCAGCCCGTGCTTGCCGCCCATTGCCAGCCGCCGTTGTTGGCGGCCAAATCGTAATCGACCAGTTGTTCGGCAAACCATGCTTCGCCCCAACGCGGGTCGATTAATAAATCTTTGACTAAAAAGCACGCCGTTACCATACGCATGCGGTTGTGCATCCAGCCGGTGTTTTTCAACTGGCGCATGGCGGCATCTATGATCGGATATCCGGTTTGGCCGGCTTTCCAACGTTCAAACCATCCGGCGTTGTTTTCCCAAACTATATCGCGGTATTCGGCGCGGAAACTTTCTTGTGCCGCCTGCGGATGATGGTAGAGAAACTGGCGGAAAAATTCACGCCAGATCAGTTCTTTCAGCCAAACCGACGCGCCTTCGTTATCGGCCTGCCGTGCCAGATACACTAAATGGCGCGGCGAAAGCAGACCCGAACTGATATAGGGTGAAAGTTGGCTCGTGCCTTTTTTGGCCGGAAAATCACGGGTAAGGTGATAGCTTTCGATGTGGGTAAGAAATTGGCCGAGCTGTCTTTGTGCGGCGGTTTCTCCGCCTTTGAACATGGTGCTTCGGTAATCGAAGCCGAGAATATCGGGGGTAGGGGCGGGCGGTACGGTGTTTGCGGATTCGGGCAGGCCGGTTTGCAGTGCCGCCAGTGTCGCCCAATCATCGGCGGGCTGCCATGTGCCGAAACGCTGTGCGTAAGTTTGCAGCCATGCGGTTTTGTAAGGCGTGAATACGGTGTAGGGCAGGCCGTTGTGCGTCATTACGGCGGCTTTGGGCAGCACCACTTGGTCGTCCACCCGCACCAATTCGCAGCCGGCGGTATCCAGCGTGCGCCAAATGCGGTTATCGCGTTCTATGGCTTGCGGCTCGTAGTCTTCCGCACAAATAACGACGGCGGCGTTCAGTTGCCGTGCGAGTTTGGGAATTTCCGTTTCCGCATTGCCGTGCAGTATATGCAGCGGTACGTTTTTTTCGGTTAAGGCCGTCTGAAGTTCGATAACGCTGTCGTAGATGAAACTCTGGCGGCGGTGGTTTTGCCGCTCTGTGCTTTCGGCTTCGGTGTCGAATACGAACACGCCCGCTACGGGTGAGCCGCGGCGGACGGCGGTTTGCAGGGCGGTATTGTCGAACAGGCGCAAGTCGCGGCGGAACCAAACAAGAGTAATCGGCGTGGACATAATAAAGAGGCCGTCTGAAAGTATAGGCGCATTGTAATACTAAACCGCAGAAAGAATCTAATCGCGGTGGTTTCAGACGACCCTGCCGGCCGATATAATTTCCGCTTTCCCGCATGCCTTGGAAAAACCATGACACCAAACGAACTACAAACCTTCCTCCATCAAAACATTCCCGCCTCGGCCGCGCTGCAACTGACCGTAGTCGACAGCCGCGCCGAAAAAGTGGCGTTGCTGGCTCCGTTTGCCGCCAACTGCAACCACCACCATTCCGTTTTCGGCGGCAGCATTTCACTGCTGGCTACTTTATGCGCTTGGTCGCTGGTGCATCTGAATTTTCCCGAATACCACGGGAAAATCGTGATTCAGGAAGGTTCGACCCGTTATCTGAAGCCTGCCAGAGGCGATTTGACGGCTGTATGCGAAACGGAAAACCCTGAGGAATGGGCGGAATGTGCAAAAATGCTGGCATCGCGCGGCAAAGGAAAAATCAATGTAAGCTGCCGTTTGTTCAGCGAAGGGGAGGTGGCGGCGGAGTTTGCCGGGCGGTATGTGGTGTTGGCGTAGGCCGTTATCGGTATGAAGCCGCTTGAACTTTTGTTTGTTTTTACTTGATTGTATCGGCAAATTCAAAGAGGCCGTCTGAAAACTTTTAGCTTCGCAGAAACAGCGTCGCACTTGTTTTCAGACGGCCTCTTTACAAACGGCAAACCTTATTCCGGCCGCATTTGCGGGAACAGAATCACGTCGCGGATAGACGGCGCGTCGGTGAGCAGCATTACCAATCGGTCCAAGCCGATGCCGCTGCCACCGGTGGGAGGCAGGCCGTATTCCATGGCGCGGATGTAGTCGGCATCGTAGTGCATGGCTTCATCGTCGCCGGCATCTTTCTGCGCCACTTGCGCTTTAAAGCGGGCGGCTTGGTCTTCGGGGTCGTTCAGTTCCGAATAGCCGTTGGCCAACTCACGGCCGACGATAAACAGCTCGAAGCGGTCGGTTAAGCCGGGTTTGGTATCGGATGCGCGTGCCAGCGGCGACACTTCCACCGGATAGTCGACGATAAACGTCGGGTTCCACAGTTTGCTTTCCGCACAGCCTTCAAACAAGGCCAATTGCAGGCTGCCGATACCGGGCGTCGGCGGGATTTTTTCGCCGTGTTTCACAATTTCTTTTTTCAGCCATTCGGCATCGTTCAATTGCTCGTCGGTATATTGCGGGTTGTATTTTTTGATGGCTTCGAGAATGGTCAAACGCTCGAACGGGCTTTCCAAATCCACTTCTTTGCCGTTGTAGCTCACTTTGGCGGTACCGCACGCTTCTTTGGCGGCATGTCGGATTACGCCTTCGGTCATTTCCATCATGCGCTCGTAAGTGCAGAACGCTTCGTAGAATTCCATCATGGTGAATTCTGGGTTGTGGCGGGTGCTCATGCCTTCGTTGCGGAAGCTGCGGTTGATTTCAAACACGCGCTCCAAACCGCCCACAACCAAGCGTTTCAGATACAGCTCGGGGGCGATGCGCAGGTAAAGCGGCATGTCGAGCGCGTTGTGGTGGGTAACGAAGGGCTTGGCCGTGGCACCGCCGGGAATCGGGTGCATCATCGGGGTTTCTACTTCGAGATAACGCTCGTTAACCATGTAGTTGCGCACGGCTTGGATGATTTTGCTGCGTTTGATGAAGGTGTCGCGCGAATCTTGGTTGGTAATCAGATCGGCGTAACGCTGGCGGTATTTCTGTTCTTGGTCGGTTAAGCCTTTGTGTTTGTCGGGCAGCGGGCGCAGCGATTTGGTGAGCAGATGCAGCTTGGATGCGCGCACGGTCAATTCGCCGTGGTTGGTTTTGAACAGCGTGCCTTCCACGCCGATGATGTCGCCCAAATCCCAATGTTTGAAGGCGTTGTGTACGTCTTCGCCTACGCCTTGGTTGTTCACATACACTTGAATCTGGCCGCTCACGTCTTGGATGGTGGCGAAGCTGGCTTTACCCATGGCGCGTTGCAGCATCATGCGGCCGGCCACTTTAACGGGGATTTCCTGCGGGTCGAGTTCGGCCTTTTCCTGCGAACCGTATTGCGTCTGCAAATCGCCTGCGAAAGCATCGCGCTGGTATTGGTTGGGGAAGGCGATGCCGTGTTTGCGCAGTTCGTTTAATTTTTCGCGGCGCAGGGCGATGATTTGGTTTTCGTCAAGCTGCGGCTCGGTTTGTGGGTTGTTCTGTTCGCTCATGGTGTTGTTTTCCAAAAATAAGCAGGCCGTTTGCTGCGGCCTGAAGCGGTTGAATATTTGGGGCGTTATTGTACGCGGTTTCTGTATTTTTATCCATGATAAAGGCCGTCTGAAAACGTTGCCGGTGCTTTCAGACGGCCTTCGGGCGGGGTGTTGGCAGGGCGGTTGGAAAGCCGCCGCCGATTTTGATGCCGGCGATTGAAGCTCCGTGCCGCTCCGACTGCTTGCCGTTTTTAGCGGGGCAACGCGATTTAACCGAGTGCCGGTTTGTGTAATAAATCAGAAACTTCTTGACCTGTCGCTCCATGCCCCCCATACTGCACATACTTAGTTGGTACGAAGTTGCTTAGTTTCTGTTGTTCTCTGTATTCCGTTTGGCATTCTGTTCAAGTTTCTCATCTGTGTTTCCGTAGTATTCAGTTTCCCTGCTTTTAGTTCTGACTGGTTTATTTATTTTTTTAAGGAAATACACATGGATACCCAACAATTCGGTTCAGTAAAATGGTTTAACGAGAGTAAAGGTTTCGGTTTTATCACGCCCGAAACAGGCGGCAAAGATTTGTTTGTGCACTTCTCCGCCATCGCTTCGGACGGCTTCCGTACTTTGCAGGAAAACCAACGCGTAAGTTACACTGCAGGCAATGGCCCTAAAGGCCCGCAGGCATTAAACGTTAAAGCTGTCTGATGGCCGCATCGCAAAGACGGGCGCGCATTTTTTATATGCTGCAAAAGCAAAAAGAGCTTGCCGCCGCCCGCAACGATAAAGTTTGAATAAAAAAGCCCGGAACATAACGTTCCGGGCTTTTTTATTCAGTTTACGTTTCGTTTGGCTTTCGATTGGGAATCGACAATAGATAAGTTTTTGTCTAGCCATAATTTAGCGTCTTGGTATTGGTAAGCATGGTAATCCACACCGTTTTTCTGTGTGGTTTTACCAGTTTTCTGCCATTGGCTGCCGAGCACGACGTTGCTTTGCGGCGAACCTTTCACCCACACATTCAAACCTTTGCGCTTGTTTAGGCTGGCTTCCTGAAGCAAATGCAGAGTTTGCTTGTTGTTGACTTTCAAATCGACAATGGTTTCGTTTTTAATCTGTTCTAAATCCAGATAGGCCTGTTCCAACAGAGGAGCGTTGTGGGTTATGGCGTTTCTTTTCTGTCCTGTAACCGTTACGGGTTCGTTCCCCCGGGTTTTCCATATCACCGACTCCAACAGCCCCGCGGTATATTTTTGAATAGTGCTGCTGTTGAGTGAGCCGGCATTTTCTCCCCAGATAGCCAATGAAGCACCTAATATTTTGCTGGTGTCTTTAATGGCGTTGTGATGATTTTCACCGTCCCACACGCCCAAATTCCAACGTTTTAACACATCGCGTGCGGCAAAGTCACTGTTGTGTGAAGTGCCCCAATTTTGTTTCGGCACAACGTATAAATAGTAAGAGTTGTAGTTCATCACGCCGAAACCTTTTTCCACCAGTTCGGGCATGCTGGAGCGGATTTTACGCCGCTGCACAGCAGTGGCTTTGTTTTCGGGATCACCGTCGTAGCTCCAATAGGTGATTTGGATATTGCGGTCTAGTTGGTCAAGCGTGGATTTGATCAAGCCGTCGTTCCACATGCGGGTTTTCAGTTTTTTTTCAGACAAAAAGGCAGCCAGCGAATTGGCATAGGTAATGAATTGGTGGTTGCTGTCGGCGCTGTAACTGAACTCATCTCCGCCGATGTGGAAATGTTTGCCGCTGCCGCTAAAGGCATCGGCCACTTCGGTAATCAGCGATTTTACCAATGCAACGCTTTTAGGGTTGGTAATATCAATTTCTTCGTCTTCGGAATCTTTTAATTTCAAAGACTGCACGTAATTTTTGCCGCGGTGGTGTTCGAGCAGTTGGAAAATGGCAGCCATGTGGCCGGGACTGTCTACTTCGGGAATAAGTTCTATATTTTTAGATTTGGCATAGCGTTTGATTTCGTCAAGCTGGCGGTAACTTAAAAACGGTTTGCCGGTGTTGGGATTGATGTAAACACCTTCTGCATTTTGGGTGGCATTTTTCGCCAATTGGTTGAGTATCTTGCTTTCTAGGGCATAGTTTTCATTGTCGGAAAAGTGCAGATGCAAGAAATTGCCGCCGGAAGCTGCGATGGTGTCGATGAAGTCTTTTATAACAGGCACCGGGTAAAAATGCCGTGCGGTATCGAGCATCAAACCGCTTTGTTTGCCGGCAATTTCTTCTTTTTTAGGTGCGGTTTTCATATTCTGATGTTTAACGGTTGCTGCATCGCATGCGACATTAGCAAAGGAAACCAAGGCTGCTAAAGCAGGCAGAGCAAGTTTACTTAAATATTGTGAAGCGGAAAAATTTTTCATAATTATAGCGTGTGATGTTATGAGGTTATTTACAAAGAGGAGCCGAAATGCAGGCTGCTCCGTTAGATTTGTTTAATTTTATTTTATATCTTGATTCTCTTTAAAGTTGCGATAATTTTTATAATATTTTGCTTAGATGCGCAGAATAATTGTGGAGATGATACCGTGAGGCCGTCTGAAACAATGTTGCTTCAGACGGCCTGATTCGGCTATACAGCTAATGCTTGCGGATTGCGATACAATGCCGTCGTTTCTCCCATTTAAACAACAGATAACGTAAAAATATAATGAAATTATTTCCCGCTTTAGAAGAACGGTATTCCACAGAACAACTTTCCGCCGAAGCGGCCCAGCGTCTTGCCCAAGAAATCGCATTCGCACCGGTGGTTTTTCAAGTATCGCGTTTGATGGTCAAATTCGGCATTTTAGACTGCTTGAACGGGCGGCAGGAGGGTATGACATTGGCTGAAATTGCCGAAAGTGTAGGCCTGAGCCGTTATGCCGCCCAAGTGTTGCTTGAAGCCTCGTTGTCTATCGGCACTGTTATCACACAAAACGACCGTTATCTGATCACTAAGGCAGGCTGGTTTCTGATTAAAGACTGGATGGTAGGCGTGAACATGGATTTTATTCATGAAGTTTGCTATCAGGGGCTGTTTGATTTGGAAGCCACTTTGCTGAACGGCAAACCCGAAGGACTGAAAGTGTTCGGCAACTGGCCGACAATCTACGAAGGCCTGTCGCAACTGCCAGAAACCGCACGCGAAAAATGGCTGGCATTTGACCACTATTATTCCGACAACTCCTTTCCCGAAGCATTGGAAATCGTGTTCGCCAAACCGGTGGCAAAACTGCTTGACGTCGGCGGCAACACCGGCCGCTGGGCATTACAATGCGTGGGCTACAATCAAGGTGTGGAAGTAACGATTATGGACTTGCCGCAGCAGCTCGACCTGATGCGCCAAGCCGTGCAGGGTAAAGAAGGAGCAGAGCGCATACACGGACACCCGGCCAATTTGCTTGATCCCGCCGTGCCGTTTCCCGAAGGTTTCGACGCGATTTGGATGAGCCAGTTTCTCGACTGTTTCTCCGAAGAAGAAGTAACCAGTATTTTGAGCCGTGCTGCTAAATCAATGGGTGCCGATACCGACCTCTATATCATGGAGCCTTTCTGGGACAGGCAAAAATACGAAACTGCCGCCTACTGCCTTACCCAAAGCAGCATATATTTTACCGCTATGGCCAACGGTAATAGCAAATTCTACCACTCCGAAGACATGATCCGCTGCGTGGGCGATGCCGGATTGAAAGTAGCGGAAATACACGACGGTTTGGGCAGAGGCCACAGCATTTTACGATGCCGTAAAGCCTGAATGCTCTTTGATTAAAAGGTGCCAATAAACATAAAGAGAGACATGAAGAGGCCGTCTGAAACAGGTTTTCAGACGGCCTCTTCCATAAAACCCACTCTGTAAATAAGGTGGCATTTCTTATTGAAGCAGGGTGGGGTTCCGATAATCAGTCTTTAAACTTATCGTGGCAGGCTTTGCAGCTTTGGCCCACTTTGCCGAAAGACACTTTCACCGCATCGTAACTGCCGGTTTTGGCCGCTTTATCCAATTCGGCAGCCGCATCGGTAAAACGCTTGATGGCCGCTTGGAATTCCTGCGGTTTTTCCCAAACTGCCGCTTTAGCATCCGAACCTTCACCTTGGCTGTCGGCATCATAATGTTGCCACGGCTCGTTGGCCGTTTCGTTTAATTGCACCGCCAGCAAAGCAAATTCTTTGGCAGGGAAAGATTGCGCATCGCTTTTTTTAATAATCGCGCCCATTTTCTTATTCAGGCCGCGCCAGTCTTTCATATACTGCTGGCGAGCCTTGATATCGCCCGCGTCGGCATGAGCAAAAGGAGCGGTTAGAGAAAGGCACAATAGTGCCCAAAAACATTTTTTCATGGCGTGTTCCTTAAATATTTTTTAATTAAGATTATTGGTAATGTTTAGAAAGAAAACCGATATACATTCGGCAAGGATGGAAAGATACGCTAACTGAAGTTAGTCGTCTAGCATTACAAAAAGGCTGTTTTAAAATCATGTTTTCAGACGGCCTTTTTTCATTAAAATAAGCCGAGCGGCGGATAATACAGTGCCGCTGGCAAGGAGGATATTTATTTTGCCGGCATTGCAATATCAGCCAGCAACTAAAGTACCCGCAACTGCGCCGCCGAAGTATTGATGAACGGCACAGAAGCCAAACTCATCCACCATTACGAGATCATTGGACAGCAACTTGCTAACGAACAGGTCTGTTTATAACGAATATCGGTCATAACGCTCGAAATCGTTGAAATACAAGAAGGTTGTCTGAAAATGAATTGCCTTGAGTTTAAGGGGTGGTTTATTTTCAGACGGCCTTATTGCTTCTCAAGGCTCGATCAATGCACCAGTAGGTAGTGTGTGTGGCATAGCCACGCACGCGGTTTTAGTTCACATCGGCACACAACGCGTGCGTGCCAAAGGCACACATCCTACATGCAGGCTGCGGATTGCTGTGAGTTTTGATAATCTTAAATTTACTGATTCAATTCTTCGGGATTAGATAAATTCATTTTAATCAAATCAAGATTTTTGAGATTATTATCTTTGTGTCCTAAATCTTTTCGTATAGCCATATACATGTCATTTGCTTTTTGTAGAGGAGTAAGTAAATCTGAATTTGGGGAAGAGATGTTTCTAAAATTTAACCATGCTTTAATAACATCATCAGATGCCCACAGAATTAATCCTCTTGTCAATTTCTGAAATTTGTCTTGCAGTTCCTTGTTATCAATGTTGATTTCTTGATTACGTTTTATTGACGCTTGAAATTCTTCAATAATGTCAAAGAATAGCATATAAACTTCAATTTTTTTTGTACGATGACTTTCTTGAATTTCTCGTGATTTAGATTGCCATTGAACATACATAATACCAATTAAGCTGATTAGAGCTGTAATTACAGGTACTACTAGAGTGGAATTGTCCTTAATCCATATTCCTGTTAAATAGACAAAATATATGAATAGAATAATAAGTGCTATTCTAAAATTTAAGTGAATAATTTTTTTCATAACAAAATATCTTTCATTAAAATACTTCCTCCTTATTTTTATTCAATTACTCACAAATAGTACAGTCAATATCTTATAGACAATTAGGTAAATTGATAGCCAAAGACATAACGCAGTGAACATATAGTTTAATTTGCTATTTTTTGAATGTATTGGGTTACGCTTTTGTAAAGCTCAATTAAGCTTACATGTATTATTGGTTTTTATTGTTTAATTTTGGAAGAAATTTTTGTATTGCAAGCCATCGGATTAAATATATAACCATCCTTTGTTTTTCTTATTGTAATAATTTCATTCTCATTTATTGGAAGAACTCTTGTATTTAATGGAATATTTTTACATCTTGAAAATCGTACGGATTCTACATAATAGATAAACGCAGACGTATAGTCTTTAAGAAATTTACTATAACTAGGAAGAAGATTTGTCAGCAGAGTAAAGGTAAATGAAAATACTAGAATGTATGATATAAACCTTATTGTAAAAGTCCACCATGGATAATATTCTAATTTAATTTTAATTTTTAAGTCTTTAATAAGTTGAATGAATAATATATAAAAATATCCTAAAATACCAAAAATAACAAAAATAATAGCAAGTATTATGAAAATAAATAAAGGAATTAATAATATGGCAACAAAGTTTATCGTTCTTGTCATTGCTGATGTGTCAAATTGGATTATTTCATTTACGATTTGCCCTGATAATCCGTAAGCAATTGTTGTTCCTAAAGCATATATAATGAGAAGAAATGCTTTTCCTATTAAGGTTGACCAAATTTTGTTATAAATTACCAATGTATCTGAAATAACTCCTAAAAAAAGAAGAAAGATGCCAAAAGAAAACCCGTGTAGCCATATTTCTTGACTGAAAGGATACCAAACAAAACTATAAATTGTGAATAGTGTTCCTACAAAGAATAACTTTTGACTTCTATTCAATCTAGAGAATATTCGCTTTGTCAGTACATTAATTTTTCTACATAATTTTCTTATTTTTGTTACGGGGAGAATGTTTTGGTTACCCATTTCTTAAATCCTTGGTTATGTATCTAACAAATTTGTATTCAGCCATATTTCAAAGGTATTTGAAAACACATTGTGAGTACTGAAAATCAATGCGCCTCTTCCCAATTCTCCCCCACGCCCACTTCGGCCACCAACGGCACGCCCAGCATGCCTTCTGCCACGCCTGCCATAATTTCGGGCAGTTTGGTTTTCACTAAATCCAGTTCCGATTCGGGCACTTCCAGCACCAATTCATCATGCACTTGCATGATGAGCTTGCTTTGGAGGCCGTCTGAAACGAGCCAGTTGCGGACGGCGATCATGGCGCGTTTGATGAGGTCGGATGCGGTGCCTTGCATGGGGGCGTTGATGGCGGCGCGTTCGGCTCCGGCGCGGGCGTTGGCGTTTTTGTTGTGGATGTCGGGTAGGTAGAGGCGGCGGCCGAACAGGGTTTCTACGTAGCCTTGGGCGGCGGCCTGTTCTTTGGTGCGCTGCATGTAGTCGGCCACGCCGGGGTAGCGGGCGAAGTAGCGGTCGATGAAGTTTTTTGCGGAAAGGTTGTCGATGCCCAGCGATTTGGCGAGGCCGTATTGGCCCATGCCGTAGATGAGGCCGAAGTTGATGGTTTTGGCGTAGCGGCGCTGTTCGCTGCTCACGCTCTCTTGGGCGACGCCGAACACTTCGGCGGCGGTGCGGCGGTGGATGTCTTCACCGTTTTTAAAGGCTTCGATCAGGGTTTTGTCGCCGCTCAAATGCGCCATGATGCGCAACTCAATTTGGGAATAGTCGGCGGACACGATTACGCTGCCTGCGGGAGCGGTAAAGGCGCGGCGCACGCGGCGGCCTTCTTCGGTGCGGATGGGGATGTTTTGCAGGTTGGGGTTGTTGCTGGCCAGCCGCCCGGTGATGGCGACGGCTTGGGCGTAGGTGGTGTGCACGCGGCCGGTGTGCGGGTTGATCATTTCGGGCAGTTTGTCGGTGTAGGTGGACTTGAGTTTGGCTAGGCCGCGGTTTTGTAAGATGATTTTGGGCAGCGGGTAGTCAGGCGCGAGTTGTTCGAGCACGGCTTCGTTGGTGGAAATGCCGCCGGACGCGGTTTTTTTCAGGCCTTTGGTGGGAATGCCCATTTTGTCGAACAGGATTTCTTGCAGTTGTTTGGGCGAGTTGAGGTTGAAGGGCTGGCCTGCGGCTGTGTAGGCTTGCTGCTCCAGCGCCAGCAGTTGGGTGCCGAGTTCGTGGCTTTGTTGGGCGAGTTCGTTTTTGTCGATGAGCACGCCGTTGCGCTCCATTTCAAACAGCACTTGGGCTACGGGCAGCTCCATGTTTTGATACATTTCAAGCTGTTTTTCGTCCATTTGTGCTTTCAGATGGCCTTCGATACGCAGGGCGAAATCGGCATCTTGGGCAGCGTATTCGGTGGCTTGTTCGAGGCCGACATCGGCAAACGAAATCTGCTTGGCGCCTTTGCCGCACAGGGATTCGTAGGTAATGGTGGGCAGGCCGAGCCAGCGTTCGGAAAGCTCGTCGAGGCCGTGCCCCAAGTGGCTTTCGATGATATAGGAAGCGAGCATGGCATCGCCGGCAATGCCGTTCAGGGCAATGCCGTAGTTAGCAAAAATGTGCTGGTCGTATTTGAGGTTTTGGCCGATTTTTTTCAGACAGGCATTCTCTAAATGGGGTTTCAGACGGCCTAATACGTCTTGCAAATCAAGCTGTTCGGGCGCGGCGGTGGGCGTGTGGCCAAGCGGGATATACACGGCTTCGCCTGCTTTGAAAGCGATGCTGATGCCGACGAGCTGGGCTTCCATCGGATTGAGGCTGGTAGTTTCGGTGTCGATGCCGATGATGTCGGCTTGCGACAATTTGCTCAGCAGGGCGGCGAATTGGCTTTCGGTGGTAATGGCTTGATAATCCAGCGTTGCAGGGGCTTGGGCGATGCCGATTTCTTTTTCAGACGGCCTCTCTGCGGCTAAAGCGGCTTGTTCGCCGATATGTGCCGCGCCGAACAAATCGCCGTTGCCTTCGTGCATGCGCTCTTCGGCTTCTTTCAGCCAGGTGCGGAAGTTGAGGCGTTTGAATTCCACTGCCAGTTGCGACCATTTCGGCGTGGTGCGGCGCAGGCTTTCGAGGCCCTCTGAAAGATCGCCGTGCAAGTCCACATCGGTTTTGATGGTAACGAGTTGGTAAGACAGGGGCAGTTGCGGCAGCGCGGCTTGCAGGTTTTCGCCGACTTTGCCTTTGATTTCAGACGCATTGTCCATCACGTTTTGCAGCGAGCCGTATTGATCCAGCCATTTCACGGCGGTTTTGGGGCCGCATTTGTCCACGCCCGGCACGTTGTCCACTTTGTCGCCGATTAAGGTCAGATAATCAATGATTTGGTCGGGGCGAACACCGAATTTGTTTTTCACGCCTTCGATGTCGAGCTTTTCGTTGCTCATGGTGTTGACGAGGGTAACGTGCTCGGACACCAGCTGCGCCATATCCTTATCACCGGTGGAAATCACCACGTTCCAGCCCGCTTCCTCACCTTGTTTGGCCAGCGTACCGATCACGTCGTCGGCTTCCACATCCGGCACAATCAGCACCGGCCAGCCCATCAGCCGCACCATTTCGGGCAGCATTTCGGCCTGCGGGCGAAGTTCGTCGGGCATCGGCGGGCGCGTGGCTTTGTAGTCGGGATACATTTTGTGGCGGAAGTTTTCGCCCTTGGCATCAAACACCACCGCGCAATAGTCATGCACATAATCGGCACGCAGGCGGCGCAGCATGTTGAGTACGCCGTAAAGTGCGCCGGTGGGCGTGCCGTCGGGCGCGGTGAGCGGTGCCATGGCGTGAAACGCGCGGTAGAGATAGGAAGAGCCGTCGACAAGAAGAAGGGTTTGGGACATGGTATGAGGCCGTCTGAAAAGGTTATAGATGGGTGGATTATAAAGGATAAGGCTGTCTGTTTCAGACAGCCTTTGTTTAAAAAACGGTTTCGAAAGAAATAAAAAAGCCCGTCAGTGCGGGCTTGGGTTGTTTAAATAATTTGCATATAGAACAATTAATTGTTGTTCAACCAATCATCAAGCTCTTTTTCGGCCTGCTCTTTGGTATATCCGTAACGCTCTTGGATTTTACCGGCCAGTTGGTCGCGTTTGCCTTCGGCAACTTTCCAGTCGTCATCGGTTAGTTTGCCCCATTTTTCTTTGGCTTTTCCGACAAATTGCTCCCATTTTCCTTCGATTTGATCCCAATTCATATTATCAATTCCTCTCTAAAGTTTATAAATATCAATCATTTGAAATAACGCATTGTGCGTAAAAAAGAATTAGAGATACTTTGGGCGTTTTTCAAGGAAAAAAGGAGTGATTTAACATAATTAATATGAAATTATTATAAAAATCAATAAATTGATTTTATTTTTTGGTGTTTTTTTACAAAAAACAGGCATATGTTAATAATAAACATATGAGATTTTTTATAAAAGATGAATTAAATTAGGTGCTTAAAAAATAATTGTACTTGCGAGAAACAATAAATCAAATGATTGCCAGTTGTTTTTTTGATTATCATTAACAAACTTTGCCCGAGATGTAAAAACTATTTCGAATCATAATGTTGTGAAAATACATGTAATTGGTGAAGTATGGATGCTATGTTAAGATAAACCACATCCTCTTGTTTATAAAAGAAAAACTAGAGGATTTTGCAGTAAAGGTACTGTAAGCCATTTTTTAATAAAAAGGAAAAGCCATGTTACGTTATTCTGTAATCTTTTTTATCATTGCAATTGTTGCCGGTGTATTAGGTTTTGGCGGCATTGCAGGTAGTGCTGCGAGTATTGCGAAGATTTTGTTTATCGGCTTTTTGATTTTGGCAGTGTTATCGTTAATTTTCGGCCGTAAAAAATAAAAAGCATAATGAAGTGAATTTAGTTTTATTGTTATTCGTTATGGATCAGTAGACTAAGAGGCCGTCTGAAAAATTTTCAGACGGCCTCTTAATTTATTCAAGCTGTAAGCATCCTGGAGTATCATTTGGTTTTACGGCAGAGAGTTGCTAAGCTGAACAGCCATATATTTCAAATCGTTAACATAAAAAATCAACGAACTTCCAAAACAAAATAAGCTTTCAGTTTTTCGTATACATCATTGTTAACATTGATACAGCCGTTAGTCATAATGCGGTCTTTAACGTTTGAAGAAGCAATCCGTTCCAAGCGGCGCTCTTCCGGTTTGAGCGTCCACACCCTGTGAACGGCAAACATAAAATCGTTTTCTTCTTTGAATTTCATCACATCGCCACCGTAACCACGCCAGTTGGTTTTGACAATATTTAAGTCAAATGTACCTTTAGGAGTGGTTTTACCGATTAAAACGGGATGACAGCGGTTGTCTTCAAGGCAGATTTCGGCTCTGTCGGTGTAAACAACCGCTTTGCGTTTTTTCACATGCTGAATGCTGCCGGCTTGAATAATAGAACTCAAGCCGAGCAGCATTGTAAGTACTACCAATTTTTTCATTACAAATTATTGACGGATACGTTTGGGAGAAGTTTCCACTTCACGGATAATCACTTCACGTACAGGTTCTTTTTCTTTCGGGCCGCAGCCTTCGGGTAGCCAGAAGAAGCTTTGGGCATTCATTTTCTTGTCAAATAGGATTTTGTATTGGCAAGTTTTGTGTTCGCCGTTTTCACGGTAGTTGAATAAGTAATCCCATTCGCGAACGCCATACAGACCTTCGTTGAAATGAGGACGGCCGATCAGGTTGTAAATTTGGTCCTTATTCATACCGGCTTCGATTTGGCGCACATTGTCCCAGTTCGGCCAAGAACCATGCTGTGAACCACTGTGGCGGAATGTGGTTTTTTCCGGGTTCGGCCATACCGGATTATCGGTAGTGCCTTCTTTGCTTACTTTGCTTAAGTTACCGCATGCAGCTAAAGCCAACGCAGCAGCCAAAGGTAAAATCAGGGCAGACAGTTTCATGGAAAATCCTTTCTCTTATCTTATCTCAGGAGGCCGTCCGCTTTTCAGACGGCCTGATTCGGTTTTTTACCACTGGTAGCCTATGCTGCCACCCCAGTTAAGGTCTTTGCGGGTATTCACACCAACACCCAATTTAGTTGACCATTTATTGTTGTCAGAATTGGTTGCATAACCGATAGCCAAAGCTTGTTGGTTTTTATAACCGCCAACTGCGGCAGATACCAGACTTTTACCTGCTTCGTTGGGGCGTTGCAGGAAGCTGATTGCAGTGGCTCCGGCGATACCGGCACGAAGATCTTTATCTATATCGCCGATGCGGTTGTTTTGGTTTTGAAGAACACTGTAAAGCTGGCTACCGTTGATTGCATCTGTACTGTCGGCAGTAATGCGGCCGGCTGCTACGTTAGTAAGTGTACGTTCGAGCCCAGGAGCACCAACACTTACTGTACCAATGGGATTGCTGCCGGCAAAACCGCCGTAACTTACACCGCCCACAGTAGCACTGTTGGTTCCAACTACTGGAGCCGTAACAGAGTTACTACCCAAGGCAACGGAGAAGTTGTCTTTGGCATTTGCACCGACACCGATTGCTACTGAGTCGGCACCGCTCGCTTGTGCACTGGTTCCGTTGGCAATACTGTTCGCGGCAGTTGCTTTAGCACCGCGACCGACGGCAATCGAATTAGATGCGCTGGCAGAAGCATTATTACCTTGGGCAATGGAACCCAAGCCGATTGCTTTAGCACCTGCACCGATACCTACGGAAGCAATACCGTTGGCTTCTGCTCGGGTACCGAAAGCGATAGAAGAGTGGGCCGAGGCTTTGGCACCGCTGCCTATCGCGGTACTATGGGTACCAGAAGCAGTAGCATTCGCGCCGAAGCTATTGGCAGATTCTGCCAGTGATTTCGCATTGGTGCCTATAGCAGTGCTTTGACCGCCTTTTGCATGTGATTGGCGGCCGAGTGCGGTTGTAGCGTTACCTTCGGCTTTAGCTTGATGGCCTATTGCGGTAGCTTCCTTCCCTTCAGTTTTTGCGCTGGAACCGACACTCACTGAAGCGTCTGCGGGAGTGCCGTCTTTACTGGGATTATTTGACGAGTTGACACCAATAGACACAGAACCGATACCGGTTGAAGTGGAATTCGCTCCGATTGCAATGGCATTCAGACCGGTTGCGCCATCACTGGCTTTATTGCCTGCAATACTACTTTTGATACTTACATAACTAGCGGTCGCAGCTTGTGTGTACGGAGCAAAGGCCAACAAACCTGCAGCAACGGAAATGGCTAGTAAATTAGGCTTTAAATTATTTTGAACAACTTTATTTTTGCGGTTCATGACTATCTCCCAAACAAGTATCAAAGCTAACCTTAATTCTGCTTTCTGCTGCGTAACTATTTCCCGCAGTCTGTTGGGCAGGTTATGCTTGATACAGTTGTAAATTAATTAAACATTTGGAACCCGGTAAAGCAGCTCCCACAAATTAAGGCCTATTTAGCACGGCCTGTTTTGTGCAGCATTAACAACATAATATAGCTTTACAGAATTTTGTCCAAAGTAAAATTGAACAGGTGGAGTGTTGGATTAAGGGACATTTTAGATAATTGGGGAAATGTGAATTTATAGGTATAGTAAATCAAGTTATATTTTTTAATTTTGTTATTTACTTTTTTCAAACTATATGAAAATAAAAATTTACATATTTTAAATATAGAAAATAAAAATCATGCAAAAATTAATAAAAAAAGGTAGGCTAAGTATTTTTTGTGTTAAATACTCAAATCTTAGAATGGTAATATTAAATTTGTTTAATTATGAATAATGCATATTGAGAGATATAATATGCCATTTCCCATTATGAAAGTCTAGCCTTAAAACTGTTGTATTTTGTACACTTTGGTAAAGTGTGGCGGTCGGATTTATACTTTTCAGCAATGTATTAATAGCCATGCCGTGCGATACCATAAGTACCCGTTCATTTCTATGCGAATGAAATAAAATCTTTTCCATTCCTCGTTTCAAACGCCGGATAAATGCCTCTTCTGTTTCTGCCAAACCCAGAGGATCAAGCTCGCTAACGCTTTCTGCCAACATGTTGTAGCTTCCGTGCCGGTATTGTTCCAACCAGGTGTCTACATCAGGCAAACCTCGGTGTTCTGCAATGGTTTCATGGACTTTTCGTGCAAATTCGCCTTCAAAACCGCCGAAACAATATTCACGCAGCTCTTCGATAGTATTTAAGGGCAGGTTTTCCTGTCCTTTGGCTGACAAAATAATACGGGCGGTTTCGACAGCACGGGGGCTGGTACTGCTGAAGGCGGCATCAAAATCTACCTTGCCGCTCAGAGCGTGCCCGAGTTGTGCGGCAGCTTCCTTGCCTTCTGCGGTGAGAGGTGAATCACTCCAACCTTGAAGACGACCTAAGGTGTTGAATACGGTTTTGCTGTGGCGGACAAGATAAAGCTGTACGGTCATAGAGAAGTCCTGATATTCGGAAAGTCGGGTAAATTTAAACCGATGGAGGCCGTCTGAAAAGATAAAAATGCAAAGAAATAATTTTAACTCAAGTGATAGATGTAATATGATGTTGTTTTTGCCAAGAGTTAAAATGTTGCCAGTAATGTTTGATTTAGCGCAAACTCAAGGCTAACTGTCACCTAACTTTTACCATTGAGGTAAAATAGTAATCCACAAAAAAATCTAAAACGGCTTAATCACTATGTATTCTTTTCTCCGTCCTTTTTTATTTAAAACTGATCCTGAAAAAGCCCATAATTTTGCGCTTTCAGGCTTAAACAGTGCCTATAAACTCGGATTGTTACCCAAGGTCAGCCACCAAACTTGTCCCGTAAATTTGATGGGGCTTGATTTGCCCAACCCTGTGGGATTGGCGGCCGGTATGGATAAAAACGCTGAATATATCGATGCCTTAGCTGCATTAGGGTTCGGCTTTATCGAAGTGGGCACAGTAACACCGCGTCCTCAGCACGGTAATCCTCAGCCTCGTTTGTTCCGTATACCGGAGCATCAGGCAGTTATTAACCGTATGGGGTTTAATAACCATGGTATTGATGCTGTGGTTAAAAATATTCGAAACAGCCGTTACAGCGGCGTGCTCGGCATCAATATCGGTAAAAATGCCGATACCCCTATAGAGAAAGCGGTGGAAGATTATCTGATCTGCTTGGAAAAAGCTTATGCTTATGCAGGCTACATCACGGTAAATATTTCTTCCCCCAACACTAAAAATCTGCGTGCGTTGCAGGGTAGCGACGAATTGAGTGCACTGCTTTATGCGTTGAAAAACAAACAAGCGCGTCTTGCGGCCATTCACCGTCGTTATGTGCCGTTGGCAGTAAAAATCGCTCCGGATTTGGATGAAGCACAAATTGCCGATATTGCACACGTGGCGCTACAAACCGAAATGGACGGTATTGTTGCCACTAATACGACGATAGATAAAGCTGCACTCGGCAACCATACGCTTGCAGGAGAACAGGGCGGTTTAAGCGGCCTGCCTGTACGTGAGAAAAGTAACCGGGTATTGAAACTCTTGGTCGAGCACCTTGAAGGTAAACTGCCTGTAATCGGAGTGGGCGGCATTATGAGCGGCGAAGATGCGGTCGAGAAGATGCAGTTAGGCGCGGCGGCCGTTCAGGTTTATAGCGGCATGATATATACCGGGCCTCAGCTGGTGAAAGAGTGTATTCGCGCTTGCTGTGCTGCAAAAGGATAACGGATATTTTTTTAATGATATTCGTGCGACTGCTATGTTCAAACTGATTTGGGCATAGCAGTTGTGTGTGTTTGAAGTTCAAGCGTTTAATCTTGTTATGGTTTGCCTGTGCTTGCATTGCTCCTGCATTCATAGAGCTTTTACAAAGGTTGGAGGCCGTCTGAAAAATATGATGGGGTTGCTGTTTGGGTCTGCCAAAGTAACGGCTTGAAAAATTATGGATTCAAGCCGTTGTAAAGCAGATAGGATTAATAATCAATGCGCGAAGACAAGATTTTGCCGTTGCGGGCATCGATAACGACATCATATTCTCTGCCGTCTTTGGTAATCAAATCGACATCGTAATGTGCGCCGCGGTAACGGTTCATGTCGAAATCAACTTCTTTGATGTAGGCATTGGGAAATTTTTTTAACGCAGCTTTGGCTGCGGCATCATGGGTAATCTATTTGCCCGGGTTTTGATGCAGGTAATAGTCATCGTCGGCCATGACGGGCGGGGCGGCAACTACGAAAACGGAAGCCAGCAGGACGGCGATGGTTTTATTCAGGTTTAACATAACGGTATCCTTTTTAAGCCATTTAAAACAAGAAATCTCTGTCCCGATGTTTTATTGTATGTCGGTACCATTAGCTAAAAATTAGCCCGCTATGGCAAATAAAATTAACTCGCAGCGTCTTAGCTTGAAGGGAACGGTTTTATAAGCCGCCGAAGTGGTACGGCATCGGTTCCGCGTTGCTTATACTGTCTGCGGCTTGCCGCCTTATATTAGAAATAATTTTATTTGCCATACCAAAACGGACGAAGTGTTTCAGACGGCCTGAGGCTAAAGTAATCCGCAAGATCAAATGAAAAAAGCAGACCGATACCGGTCTGCTTTTACTTTTTCCAAAGATTAGCGTACAACAAATACTTGCAACATATTGGTCGAACCGGTTTCGCGCATACGCGAACCGCTGGTAATGATGTATTTATCACCGCTGGAGAGCACTTTGCGCTCGACCAGCATGGCTTCCACTTCGTCCAAAGCAGTATCGTGATCGGTGCTGGTGGCGAGCCTCAGCGGGCGCACGCCGCGATACATGGCCATGCGGCGTTGGGCGGAAATGCTTGGCGTGAGCGCGTAAATCGGCAGTTGAATGCTGTGGCGGCTGATTTCGAAGGCAGTGGAACCACTCTCCGTTAAGGCCACAATCGCCTCTGCATTAACGGCACGGGCTACATTGACTGCACCGCCGGCAATCGCTAGATTGATGCCGACCGCTTCTTCATTGTGTTCTTCGCTGACACCGTTGAGCGAGTCTTGTTCGGCTTCGGCGGCGGCGCAGATAATCGCCATTTGGCGCACGGTTTCAAACGGATATGCACCTACGGCGGTTTCGGCGGAGCACATTACCGCATCGGTACCGTCAAGTACCGCATTGGCCACGTCGCTCACTTCGGCGCGGGTCGGCACGGGATTGGTAATCATGCTTTCCATCATTTGGGTGGCGGTGATGCTGAAACGGCGCAGCTCGCGGGCGCGGCGTATCATGCGTTTTTGCAGGGCTGGTACGGCGGCATTGCCGACTTCCACCGCCAAATCACCGCGGGCAACCATGATGCCGTCTGAAGCCAGAATGATTTCGTCCAAATTGGTAATGGCTTCCACACGTTCGATTTTAGCCACCAAACCGGGGCGGACGGCATCGCTGCCTTTCATTTCTTGCTCGACCAACTCACGGGCAATTTTCATGTCTTCGGCGGATTTTACAAAACTGACGGCCAAATAATCGCAACCGATACCGACGGCGGTTTTCAGATCGCGGAAGTCTTTTTCGGTCAGTGCGCCGGCAGACAGGCCGCCGCCTTGTTTGTTGATGCCTTTATTGCTTTTCAGTACATGGCTGTTTTGGACAGTGGTCAGGATTTCGCTGCCGTTGACGCTGTCGACAATCAGGGTCAGCAAGCCGTCGTCAAGCAGTAGGATGTCGCCCGCTTTCACATCGTTGGGTAAATCGCGGTAGTCAAGGCCGACGCGCTCGCGGTTGCCTTCACCTTCCAGTGCGGCATCCAAAAGCAGTTTTTCGCCCGCTTCCAGTTCGATGCTGCCGCCTTCGAGTTTGCCCACGCGGATTTTCGGGCCTTGCAGGTCGGCCATAATCGCCACTTCGCGGCCGGCGCGTTGGGAGGCTTCGCGTACGATACGGGCGTTTTCTTGATGGAATTCGGCGGTGCCGTGGCTGAAGTTGAAGCGTACTACATTCAGGCCGCCGATACGGATCATATCTTCAAGCAGTTGGACATTATTACTGCCGGGGCCGAGTGTGGCGACAATTTTGGTATTGTGTCTGATGCGGGTTAAATCGCGTTTTGGCGTGCTCATCGACATTGTCCTTTCATTAGAACTGGAATTGGGTTTGTTGCGGAATTGTAACTCGAATTGTTTTTATATGTTGGAAAATTACAGGTTTTTATGATTTAGGCTAAACATTTAGATAATTTTTATAGAAGACAGTGTTTGTATTGTGGGAAAGATAACAATGATATTTGGATTAATTTTTTGAAAGAAAGGGAATATTTTCCGTTTCTATATAAGAAAGGCCGTCTGAAATATGGAGTAGTAATATTTCAGACGACCTTGGGAACGCCGTTATTTATATTGTTCAAACAGCCAATCACGGATGTTTGCAATACCGTAGGCAATGCGCCATGTGTTCATATGGTTTGCGTAGGAATCGCCATTCTGGCCTTCGGGTGCGGGTGCGCCTTGTCGCAAAGCAACGTAGCGGATATCAGCATCTTGGGCGTGCATGGCTTTGGCCGCAGCATTGAGTTCGACGGGGGTGGCAAAACCACTCCATGTCGCGCGGGCTACTTTTGCACCGTGGTTTTCCAAATTTGCGGTAACGGCACTCATACCCGGGTGGGCTTTTTCATCGCTTTCGGCAACGGTAATCCACATTTTGTGATTAAGCGGCGGTATAACCGGTGCGGCATCCCATTTTCCGGCCACAAGGTAAGAGGCGGCAAACAAATCGGGATATTTGATGTTCATCACCATAGCCAGCGTAGCGCCGTCGGATTGGCCGGTAACGTAACGTCGGGCGGGGTTGATGCGGTATTCGGTTTCCAGATGTTTAATCAGGTTGGCAATAGCTGCAGGAATAAGGGCGGTTTGGTGCCGAACGTTGGCAACGGAATAGTCGAATTGCGGTGCCAATACGAAAGCGGAGTGTTTTTCCTGCTCTTCGGGAGAAGCCCATACCACAGCTCCCAAACCCTGCCGTAAAGCCGTTTGCGTGTCGCTGCCGTTTACGCCTGCATCGTGGAGGAACAGCACTAATGGGTAGGTTTTTTGCGGATTATAGTTTTTCGGCACAAACAGGTTGTATTTGACGGTAATGCCGGTCTGCGGATCGGTAAAGCCGTATTGTCGGAAATCATCGACAATACGGTTGATGACTTGGCTGCTTCGGACGGCATTGTCGGCGGCTGCCAAAGTACGGCCGTGTACGGTGGTGATCGTGCCTTTCTGCATCACGTTCAATACGGGCTTGCGGCGGATGATGTCCCGTCCTTCGCGTCCGAAAGCCACGGCATCTTCGTCGGCGGGAGAAAGCTCGATAACGACATATTCACCGTTGTTTTTAGGTTGTCCGGTTTCGGTGGTGTCGCTGGCATAAACATGGGTAACGGTGCGCCCCGAAACGCTGTAATCGTTTGTGCTCAACGAAGCGCCGTTGATGGGCGTATCGTATTGTATGATGGCGGAGGTGATTTTCTGGCCGTCGCCGAATACTTCGGTTACGGCGGTGATATTGCGGATATGGCGGTTGCTGTCGGCCGACGGCAGCAGGCTTTGGCAGGCCGATAGTGAGGCAGTTAAGCTTGCGGCGGCTAAAACAGTAATGATTTTTTTCATGGGTTCCTGCTTTCGGTGGAAAGGAATAACAGTAAGGTTTATGCAATTGATATAATATACCGTTCGTGAAAATACTGTCCTTAAAGAAAGTCGGAGCGGCGGTATAGATGAATAAGCGTTGCTATTTATGGCAAGAGGCCGTCTGAAATGTTTCAGACGGCCTCTTTGAAAAGGAAACCGATAAACGGCATTTTGATTGTCCTAAACCACGATGGCTCCCAAAGAATCGGTGGGTTTGAAGGCAGCCAAAACGCCTTCGATAATACCCACCACAGTGGGAATGAATGTCCAGCTGAACAGAAAATACAGAATGCCCATCCCAACCCGACCGGCACAGAATTTGTGTACGCCGAACGTACCGAACAGCAGAGCCATCGCTACATACAGGGCTTTGTTGCAAGTGTGCGGGTAAGACGCGGCATAAGAAACGGGTACTTGCATGGGTTTTCCTTTTGAATGTGAAAATATTACGGCTTTTTAAATGGCGTTGGCCGTCTTAAATTAAAGTAGGCGTTGAGTAAAAACAGGCAAACCGTAGGTTGATATGCGGCTTTCAAGTGGGTGCGGCAGTTTTTTCAGACGGCCTCTCCTCCGTTTTGTTATAGAATACCGCCACACACGATTGAGAGATTCAGCTTTATGAACATTTCAGCCATACAAGCCGCACTCGATGCGGTGTTTGTTCCCCAAAGCAGCCGCACGCTCGGCGGTGAAAAAGCCGTTAAATCAGTAGAAGAACATTCAGACGGCCTGCATATCGGATTGCAGTTCGGCTATCCCGTCAGCCACATCAGACAAGAGCTGGGCCAACGCATTCAGACGGCTTTAAACGGACTTGCCGGCGATATGGCGGTGCATCTGAGCATAGACGTGCTTATCGACACCCATAGAGTGCAGCCCGGCGTTTCCACCATCAAAGGCGTAAAAAACATCATTGCCGTTGCATCGGGTAAAGGCGGTGTGGGTAAATCGACCACCACTGCCAATCTGGCAGTGGCCATGTCGCGTATGGGTGCACGTGTAGGAGTGTTGGACGCAGACCTCTACGGCCCCAGCCAGCCGACCATGCTCGGCGTGGCTGACGGTAAGCCCGATCAGAAAAATAAGAAGCTGATACCCGTTACGGCCGAAAGTGGTGTGCAGGTAATGTCTATCGGTTTTTTGGTGGATACCGACCAAGCCGTTGTCTGGCGCGGCCCGATGTTGAGCCAAGCCTTGCAGCAGTTGCTGTTCCAAAGTGAATGGGACGATGTGGACTACCTCTTTATTGATCTGCCTCCGGGCACCGGCGACATACAGCTTACCTTATCGCAGAAAATCCCCGTTACCGGTTCGGTAGTGGTTACTACGCCGCAAGATATTGCCCTGATTGATGCCCGCAAGGCGGTGGATATGTTCCAAAAAGTGAATATCCCGATTTTCGGTGTGTTGGAAAACATGTCGGTACATATCTGCTCGAAATGCGGCCACGCCGAAGCTATTTTCGGCAGTGACGGCGGCAAAAATCTGGCGGAAAAACTCGGCGTGCCGCTGCTCGGCCAGCTGCCTTTGAGCCTGCCCGTACGCGAAGCCATGGATAAAGGCACGGCGGAGCAGTTGCAGGCGGGTAACCCGGCCGTTGCCGAAATTTATGCTCGGGCTGCATGGCAGATTGCCCAAGCCGTTGCAGACAAAGGAAAAGATTTCAGCAGCCGCTTTCCGAAAATCGTGGTCGAATAAAATATCCCTCGCAGCATAATGCACAATCGGAATCCTTTCCCAACGGATTCCGATTGTTTGATTTTGATCCGCCCAATGCCGGTTTTACACTTGCAAATTGCCCTTTTCATAGAATTTCAAAACAGTTCACGATATAATTCCCGTTCGCTCTTAAGGGAGTAGCCATTCGGCCTGTTTCATGCAGGCCGGAGCTGTTGTCAACATAATTGCCTGCGGGCATGGCAACGGCATCTTCTGCGCAAGCCGGAGACAGGCAAGACTTAAGGCACGTTAGCCGTCGTTTGGGCGCGGCTGCCGTGCTTTTTTAGTCTGCCCATAACGGTTTGAATGTCTAGATGGAAGCTTTATTTTCTTCAACGATAGGTGTGTCTATTGCCGAAATTGGCGATAAAACCCAATTGCTCGCTTTGTTTCTTGCCGCCCGGTTTGCCCAAAAAAACGCTATTGTGGCCGGTATGTTTGTCGCTACTTTGTTAAACCATTTGATTTCCTCCGTAATCGGTGTGTGGTTGGCGCATCTTATTTCGCCAGACATGATGAAGTGGGGCGTGGGAGTAAGCTTTATCGTCATCGGTTTATGGGTGCTTTTACCCGATAAAGGCGGCAATCCCGACAGCCGTTGGTTGAAATACGGTGCATTCGGTGCCGCATTGACGCTGTTTTTCTTGGCCGAAATCGGCGATAAAACCCAAATCGCCACAGTGCTGCTAGCGGCAAAATACCAAGAAATGTTTTGGGTGTTGAGCGGCAGTGTGTTGGGCATGTTGCTGGTTAACGTGCCGGTGCTTTATCTGGGTGAAATGCTGTTGAAGAAAATTCCAGCCAAAGCCATGCGTATTTCGGCATGCGTGCTGTTTTGTTTTTTGGGTATGCTTACTGTGATAGGGCAGGGTATCTTATTAAGTTAGGTTGGGGCCGTCTGAAAAATGTTGGACATTTTATTTCGACATCATGATTTTGTGGCCGTGAACAAGCCCCAAGGGCTTTGTGTACAAGGCGGAGACGGTTCAGACGGCCTCACAAGTATGCTGGCAACGCAACTCAACTTGCCGCGCGTATGGTTGGTGCACCGTTTGGACAAACCCACCAGCGGCGTACTGTTGTTGGCTCTGAATGAGAAGGCTGCTTCCATGTTGGCGCAACAGTTTGCCGCCAAAACCATGCGTAAAACCTATATTGCTTTAAGCGACCGCAAGCCGTTGAAAAAACAAGGCTGGGTAAAAGGCGGCATGGAAAAGGCGCGGCGCGGGGCGTGGAAACTCACCCGCAATATGGAAAAACCCGCCGTTACCCGTTTTTACAGCCACAGTATTTCTCCCAACCTGAGGCTGTTTGTGTTGGAACCGCATACCGGTAAAACCCATCAATTAAGAGTGGCGATGAAAAGTTTGGGCAGCCCGATTTGGGGCGACGCGTTATACGGCGGCACGCCTGCCGAACGGTTGTTTTTACATGCTTCAAACCTCTCATTCGACTATGGCGGTACGCACTTTGACATTACCGCACCGCCAGATGAGGTATGGTTGCGAGCCGTGCCGGATTGGGAAGAGTTTGTTCCGCAAAATTGCCGTTTAACCATTTGAACTTATTTTTACAGGCGGTATGGTTATAATTACCGCCCATGTTTTTTTATTAACACCTGAATATTGTCTGAATGAAACTGATTGTTTACTGCCTGATTATGGTTTTCGGCTTCACCGTTTTTTTGCCTGCCCGTGCTGCTACTTATATTTGTAACGACGGCGGCAGAGCCGTGTTTTCGACCGAAAAAATCGGCAGAAACTGCAGGCTCTCGCAGATGAACGGTATCAGCGATACATGGCCTGCCGATGCTTTGGAAGAAAGGCAGCCCATCGACCAAATCGAGCAGATTTGGGAAGTGGAGCAGTTCGGTACTTATGACGACATTAAAATTGTGCCGTCTCAGCGCAACGGCGGCATAACCAATACGATTGATGCCGCTTCTACGCCGGTGGAAATCAAATTGCGCAACCAACCGAGAAAAGGCTCCCGCAAACCGCGCGTACCGGCTCCGGTAGTTACCGAACCGGCCAAACCGAAATTTTCCCGCACGCAGATTCTGCAAAACGAAATCCGCAATGAGCAAACCGCATTGGTGCGCACCCAAGCCCAGTTGAATGTGGCGCGTAAAAAAGGCGAAAAAGAAAAAATTATTCGTTTGGAGCAAGCCGTGCGTGACCGGCAGGCCAATATCCGTGCGATTCAGAACGAGATGAAACGCTAATGCCGATTGCTGTAAATACTGTCAGGCCGTCTGAAAAAGGTTTTCAGACGGTTTTGTTAGGTTTTGCAATAAACACCGTCAAAATAAAGTAAATAACAATTGTTGGAAAACATTAAGTACCCGAATAGAGAGTAGCTGTGTTTGCCCGATAGTTTTCAGACGGCCGTCTAAAATATAACCGCAGCCGTATCCTTTATATTTCGATACAATAATCACCTGCCATAAACCACGCTTTATTTCATGAACCCACCTACTCAACACCACCGCCCCGTTACCATCGCCTTGTGCGTAGGCGAAGCATCGGGCGACCTACTCGGCGCGCACTTGATGGATGCCGTCAAACAGCGTTGCCCGCAGGCGCGTTTTGTCGGCATCGGCGGCCCGCGTATGCTGGCCCGTGGGTTTGAAAGCCTGTACGACCAAGAAAAACTGGCCGTGCGCGGTTTTGCCGAAGTGGTGAAACGGTTACCCGAAATTTTGGGCATCCGCAAAGGGCTGGTGCGCGACATGAAAAACATCCGCCCCGATGTGTTTGTGGGCATAGACGCGCCCGACTTCAACCTCGGCGTGGCGGAAAAACTCAAAAAAGCCGGCATTCCCACCGTGCATTACGTCAGCCCTTCCGTATGGGCTTGGCGGCGCGAGCGGGTCAACACCATTGTCCACCAGACAAACCGCGTGTTGTGCCTGTTTCCGATGGAACCCGCTCTGTATCACGAAGCCGGCGGACAAGCCGAGTTTGTGGGGCATCCGATGGCGCAAACTATGCCGCTGGATGCCGATCAGCAAGCCGCACGCCGGCAAATGAAAATCGATTTGTGGGAAACCGTGTTCTGCTTGATGCCCGGCAGCCGTGTGAGCGAAGTGGACTATATGGCACCGCTGTTTTTTCGTACGGCCAAACTGCTGTTGCAGCGTTATCCGAGCGCACGTTTTCTGTTACCCGTCGCTACCGTCGCCACCCGTTTACGCTTATTGCAGATTCTCGACCAGCCCGAATTCAGAGCTTTGCCGATACAGCTGATGTCCGCCCATGCCGACCTCGCCTGCACCGCCGCCGATGTGGTGCTGGTAACCAGCGGCACGGCTACGCTGGAGGTGGCTTTGTGCAAACGGCCGATGGTTGTCAGCTATAAAATTTCGCCATTGACCTATGCTTATGTGAAGCGCAAAATCAAAGTGCCGCATGTCGGTTTGCCCAATATCCTGCTGGGCAAAGGAGCCGTGCCGGAGCTGCTGCAACATGATGCCAAGCCGCAAAGGCTTGCAGCTGCCGTGGCCGAATGGTATGAGTCGCCGCAAGACGTAGCCGCATTGCAGAAAGATTTTCATAATCTGCATCTGCTGTTGAAGAAAGATACTGCGGCATTGGCGGCAAAGGCCGTGCTGGCGGAAGCAGGTGTCCATATAGCGGAGTAAAATATTTTCAGACGGCCTCTCGATAACAAGAGGCCGTCTGAAAAACAGGAGCCACATAAGAAATGACTACTTCCTTTACTGCCGGAGTAGACGAAGCAGGGCGCGGGCCGTTGGTGGGCAGCGTGTTTGCCGCCGCCGTGATTCTGCCGCCCGATTACCATCTGCCGGGCTTGACCGATTCTAAAAAGCTCACTGAAAAAAAGCGCGACGAGCTGGCCGTGCAAATTAAAGAGCAGGCGGTGGCGTGGAACGTAGCATCGGCGAATGTGGCCGAAATCGCGGAATTGAATATCCTGCATGCCACTATGTTGGCGATGACCCGTGCCGTGCACGGCTTGGCGGTGCCGCCGCAGAAAGTGCTGATAGACGGCAACCGCATTCCGAAAAATCTCGGTATCGAAGCCGAGGCGGTGGTGAAGGGCGACAGCAAAATCATCGAAATCTCCGCCGCTTCGGTGCTGGCCAAAACTGCCCGCGATGCCGAAATGTATGCGTTGGCGGCGCGTTATCCGCAATACGGGTTTGATAAACACAAGGGCTACGGCACGGCGGCACATCTGGCAGCGTTGGCGGAGTTCGGCGTATTGGGCGAACACCGCAAAGACTTTGCGCCGGTGAAGCTGCTGCTGGCACAGGGAAAGTTGTTTGAATAATGCAGGAGGCCGTCTGAAAGTTTTCAGACGGCCTCAATCTTTAGTGAACCGTAGGGTCGGCTTAAAAAACAATGCGAGCCATATTCGGGCTTGACCGGAGTATAACCAGCCGCGATAAAGCAAGTTTATCCTCTATATCCGCCTCAGATTAAACATGTTAAAAAACTTGAGACGGCTGTCTTTGTAAACTTTCAAAATGCAGGATTTAGGAGAAACATGACTGTCATAATTGACAGAGTAATAGGCGATACACATGATTAAGCCCCTTTCACTTGGCTGAGTTAAAGGGGCGTTAAAGTTTGTGAGTTATGCCCTTCGTATGGGGCGTGGTATATAAGGCCGTCTGAACATCTTTTCAGACGGCCTCTTTTCGTTTGTACCGCTTATTTGGCTATCGGGCGGTAATCTTCGGCTCGCGGCATAAACGGCGGCACGGTAACGGATGTAGCGGATTTGGGCAGGCGCGGATTGGACGTGCCCCAGATGGTATACAAGTCGGCCAGCAGCGCGCCGTTGATTTCTTCTATTTCCGCCTGCGTGATTTCACTCTCGCCCTGTTTGCCGAACAAAACCGCTTCGTCTCCGGCGCGGATGTCGGGGAAGTCGGTTACGTCGACCATCGTCGTGTTCATCGACGTTTTGCCGACCACCGGCACTTTATGCCCGCGGATCAGCACATGGCCTTTGTTGGTAAAGGCGCGGCGGTAGCCGTCCGAATAGCCGATGGGCAGGTTGGCGAGCTTGGAATCGCGTTGTAGGGTGAAAGTGCGGTCGTAGCCCACGGTGCTGCCTTTGCCGTAATAGTTTACGGTGGCGACGCGGCTCTTCAGGGCGAAGGTTTTTTTGTATTCGGTGCGTTCGGGAATGGAATCGCCGTAAAGCAAACCGCCCGGGCGCACCATATCCAAACGGGATTCGGGTACGGCCAAGGTGGCAAACGAGTTGGCCGCGTGCAGAATGATGTCGCGGCGTTTGAGTTCGGCGTTGTGCAGCAGCCAGCCGCTTTCTTTATGGAAGGCTTCCAAGCCGCGTTTTACATCGTCGGCATCTTCCACGGCAAAGTGAGTCATGATGCCGACGGTTTGGAGGTTGGGCAGTTTAGTAACGGCTACGGAAGATTCACGGATATCGGGGTCGGTCATATCAAAGCCGTTCCGCCCCATTCCGCCGGAGTTCAGCGCGATATGGATGCGCAGGGTTTTGCCCGCCGCTTGGGCAAGTTCGTTGATGCGGCTGGCTTGGCCGTAGTTGCCGACCAGCTCTTCCATATCGTATTGCATGCCGTGAACGATTTCATCTTCGGTAGCCGCCCGCACCCGCATAATTTGGCCGTTATAACCGTGTTCGCGGATGATGCGGGCTTCTTCGTTGCTGGCGATACCGATGCAGGGAATGCCTGTTTTGATAACAGTCGGCATCAGCAAATCAATGCTGTTGCCGTATGCGTCGGCTTTCATGACGGCACAGATTTGCGATTTGCCGTCGAGTTCTTTTTGTAGGGTGCGGATGTTGTCTTCAAAGGCCTGCACGTCGATTTCCATCCATGCGTTGGCACCGTGGATGCTTATTGCGGCACTGTCGGCAGGAGTGCCCAGCGGCGGGGCGGCATAAAGCGGAGATGCGGCCAGCAGAGCGGTCAGGCAGGCGGCCAACAAGGTTTTTTTCGGGTTCATTTCAGCCTCTCTATGATTTTATTTTGGGTAAAAGCACGATAGGCAGGCGATTATCGTTGTATTGTTTGCCGCACCTGCCGTTATCTTTAACTAAGAGGCGGATATGACGTAAAAATTCCCTGAAAACCGTTGCCTTGCATAAAAAATTGCGCCCGTACGGGCATGCTTCGGCAACGGCGGATTGCACATACCGCCGCAGCAGCAGTACACTTTTGTCAAATACAACAGATACATCCGATATCAGATTGCAATCGAGAGGCCGACATCATGATGAATATCGTCAACCGGCTCCCCGTACCGGTATATCCCATCGACCGTGACCGTGCCGATTACGCGGTTTCTAAAAACAAGCTGCGTGATTATTTTGTACGCAACCCCGAAATGTTCCGGTTGGCAATGGATGCCGCGCGAACCGAGCAAGCCGTGAAAATGGCGGCACATGCCTGCGGTTTGTGGTTTTCGCGCTGGGAAAATCCCGAAAGCGGCAAAGCAGTTATCGTGGTAGCAAACAAGGAAGTGATGCCGTTTCAGAATATGTTCCGACACGCTTTGCAAAGCGAAGCGGTGCAGGCGGCGTTGAAACGGCGCAGCGGATGAGCGGGGAAGCTGTGATGCCGTCTGAAAACAGCATATCTTGATTAACAAAGAATATTGATTACGGTTCTAAGCCGGAATATACGGTGGGGTAATTGAGTTTTGCGGGCACCAAACGTAAAAAACACAGGGCGGAAGCAAATCCACCTTGTGTTTATCAGGTATGCTGGTGTTTTCAGACGGCCTGAGGGTTTGGGCCGCTATCGGTAAACAGTTATTTTAAGACGGCACCTTCTCTTCAAAACGCTTGGCCGCTTCGTCCCAATTCACCACATGCCAGTAAGCTTTGATGTAGTCGGGGCGGCGGTTTTGGTATTTCAGATAATAAGCGTGTTCCCACACGTCCAAACCGATAATCGGCCAGCCTTTGCAGCCCGCTACCGCCTCGCCCATCAGCGGCGTATCCTGATTGGCAGTAGACACCACTTTCAGACGGCCTTCATCCCATACCAGCCAAGCCCAGCCCGAGCCGAAACGGGTGGCAGCGGCTTTTTCGAATTCGGCCTGAAAATTCTCCACCGAGCCGAAATCGCGTTCGATGGCTTCTTTCAGACGGCCTTTCAGCTCCGTACCCTGTTTTAGGTTTTTCCAGAAAAACGTATGGTTGGCATGGCCGCCGGCGTTGTTGCGCAGCGCCGTTTGCTTGTCGGCGGGCAGCTCCGCCAAACGCGCCACCAACTCTTCCGCGGGCAGGGCGGCGAATTCGGGCAGCGATTCCAGCGCGGCGTTGGCGTTGTTCACGTAAGCCTGATGGTGCTTGGTGTGGTGGATATTCATGGTCTGCTCGTCGAAATAAGGTTCGAGCGCATCGTAAGCGTAGCCGAGTTCGGGCAGAGTATAGGCCATATCATTGTCTCCTGTTGGCGGTAAACGGTCTTTACTTAAAACGATATTAATTATTATTCAGTATTGAGGCAAGCGGGAAAAGCCCGAAAAGCAGTAAGGTTTTTTCAGACGGCATCCGGCTTCCCATGTTCCCGGCTGGATTTAGGTACTTCTAAGCCGTACAATCCGCACCATGAATACCGAACTGCTCAAAGGCTTGAATGCCGAACAACTTTCCGCCGTAACTTGGCCGCCGCAATCCGCCCTCGTGCTTGCCGGA
This sequence comes from Neisseria animaloris, assembly GCF_900637855.1. Classification (NCBI taxonomy): domain Bacteria; kingdom Pseudomonadati; phylum Pseudomonadota; class Betaproteobacteria; order Neisseriales; family Neisseriaceae; genus Neisseria; species Neisseria animaloris. The sequence goes on along the minus strand of NZ_LR134440.1, from coordinate 1,441,150 downwards.
GCGGGCAGCGGCAAAACCCGCGTGCTCACCACCCGCATCGCATGGCTGCTGCAAAGCGGCCAAGCAAGCGTGCACAGCATTATGGCCGTTACCTTCACCAACAAAGCCGCCAAAGAAATGCAAACCCGCTTGAGCGCGATGCTGCCCGTTAACGTGCGCGCCATGTGGCTCGGCACTTTCCACGGCCTGTGCCACCGCTTTTTACGCCTGCACCATAAAGATGCAGGGCTGCCTTCCACCTTTCAGATTCTCGACAGCACCGACCAGCTCGCCTTAATCAAACGCCTGCTCAAACAGCTCAACATCGCCGAAGAAATCATCGCCCCGCGCACCTTGCAAGGCTTTATCAACGCCCAAAAAGAAAGCGGCCTGCGCGCCTCCGCCCTGCAAGCTCCCGATCCGCATACCCAGCGCATGATCGAGTGCTATGCCGAATACGACAAAGCGTGCAATCGCGAAGGCGTGGTCGATTTTGCCGAACTGATGCTGCGCAGTTACGAAATCCTGCAAGCCAACGAAATCCTGCGCCGCCATTACCAAAACCGCTTCAACCATATTTTGGTGGACGAATTCCAAGACACCAACAAACTGCAATACGCATGGTTGAAGCTCATCGCAGGCGAACACGCCGCCGTATTTGCCGTGGGCGACGACGACCAATCCATCTACCGCTTCCGCGGCGCACACGTCGGCAACATGACCGCCCTGATGCGCGAGTTTCACATCGACGCACCCATCAAGCTCGAGCAGAACTACCGTTCAGACGGCCACATTCTTACCGCCGCCAACGCCGTGATCGAAAACAACGCCGAACGCCTCGGCAAAAACCTGCGCACCGATGCCGCCGCCGGCGACAAAATCCGCTTTTACTCCGCCCCCATAGATTCCGACGAAGCCCAATTTATCGTAGACGAAGCCAAATCCCTGCAACGCGAAGGCCGCACACTCGACCAAATGGCCGTGCTTTACCGCAGCAACGCCCAATCGCGCATCATCGAACAAGCCCTGTTCCGTGCCGGCATTCCCTACAAAATCTACGGCGGCCTACGCTTCTACGAACGGCAGGAAATCAAACACGCACTCGCCTACCTGCGCCTCTCCGTCAACCCCGACGACGACAACGCCCTCCTGCGCGTTATCAACATGCCCCCGCGCGGCATCGGCACCCGCACCATCGAAAACATCCAAGCCGCAGCCGCCGAACAAGGCATCTCCCTATGGCAGGCCGCCTGCGGCATGGGCGCAAAAGCCGCCAAAGTCGCCGCCTTCGTACGCCTGATAGAAAACCTCCAAGCCCAAGCCCCCAACGTATCCCTGCAAGAAATGATGCTCGGCATCACCCGCGACAGCGGCCTCGTCGAATACTACCAAACCCAAAAAGGCGACCACCAAGACCGTCTCGACAACCTCGACGAACTCGTCAACGCCGCCGTCGCCTTCAGGCCGTCTGAAAGCAACTTCGAAATCCTGCCCGAAAACGCCGCCGAAAACCCGCTCTTCCCCATCCTCGCCTTCTTAAGCAACGCCGCCCTCGAATCCGGCGAAAACCAAGCCGGCGAAGGCGAAGAAGCCCTGCAAATGATGACCGTGCACGCCGCCAAAGGGCTGGAGTTCGACACCGTATTCCTTACCGGCATGGAAGAGGGTCTCTTCCCCAGCGAATACAGCCTCGCCGAACGCGGCGGCCTCGAAGAAGAACGCCGCCTCATGTACGTTGCCATCACCCGCGCCAAAAAACGCCTCTACATCAGCATGTCCCAACAACGCCTGCTGCACGGCCAAACCCACTTCGGCATCGTCTCCCGCTTCGTCGAAGAAATCCCCGAAGACGTGCTGCACCGCCTCTCTCCCCCGCCCAAACGCTTCAACAGCTTCACCGACATGCCCAAAACCAAAAACCGCACCGCCGTCGAACACTACGACCTGCCGCAAGAATACGCAGGCTTCCGCATCGGCCAAAACGTGCGCCATGCCAAATTTGGCACCGGAGTCATCATCGATGCAGTCAACAAAGGCGAATCTGCACGGCTCACCGTCAATTTCGGAAAAGAAGGGATTAAAGAACTGGATACCAAGTTTGCCAAACTGGAGGCCGTCTGAAAAAAGGCCGTCTGAAAAAGGTAGGCAGTTGGGAAGTTTGATGCGCTGTTTTTCAGACGGCCTCAGATGCGAATGATGTAGGTCGGATTCTTGAATCCGACATTGTGGGGCGTTGCGGGAAGTTTGGGCAGATTGTCGGATACGAGTATCGGACCTACGATCAGGAGGCCAGTTTGCCAAATTGGAGGCTGTCTGAAAGAGATATAGGCAGTTGGGAAGTTTGGTGTGCTATTTTCAGACGGCCTCGTTGTTTATTTCAGGTAGGGTGTGTGCCACCGGCACGCACGCAGGCTACTAAATACACTTATGATTTTTTTAGGAAAAACATAGTGATTTGAAAAGCATAGCATGTTTAATTAATTTAAATAAGAAAACTAAATTATGGATACTGAATTTAATACAAATGAATTTACAAAAATTCTTCAAGAGCATAATTTATGGATTAATAGCGGAGGGGAAAAAGGAACACAAGCCGACCTTAGAGGGGCAAATCTTAAAGGTATTAATATTGCGAATGGGAACCTTAAAAAAGCTCTTCTTCGCTCAGCTAATTTTGAAAATGCTTACCTTGAAAAGATTAACCTCGAAGAAGCTGAACTCTTGGGAGCAAATTTTCGCGGAGCTAACCTTCAAGGTGTAAATTTTCAATGGGCTAATTGTGAAGATTCAACTTTTGAAAGAGCCAACCTTCAAAATGCTAATTTCCAAGGAGCATATTTGGGATATGGCAATCTTAGAGAAGCTAATCTTAGAGAAGCAAATTTAGAGGGAGCGTATTTACGAAGTGCTAATCTTGAAGGCGCTAATTTAGGAGCAGCCAACCTTAAAAGAGCAAGTTTTGAATTGGCTAATCTGGAGAGGGCCAATTTGAGAGAAGCCAATCATGAAGGAGCCAATTTTAGGGATGCGCATTTTGGGGCCTCGTTAGGTACAGCTATTGCTTTAGGCATTATTAATTCTGCCGATATATTTCAATTAACACAAAGTATTCATCAATATGAGCTAGTAATTGATGAATTAAATAAACAGCTACAAAATACTCAATATAATGGTAGACAAGTAGAAGAGATAAAGCAAAAGCTAGAAGAAACACTGACTAGTAAGCAGCAAACCGAAGTACAACTGAAACAATTACAAGAGCAAAATGAAAAGTTAAAGGGTGAATTAAACAATCGTATTGGCGATGCTAAAAAATCATTAGAAAATTCTCTGAAAAATACAACCGACCAAATTAACAAAAATGTTGAACTCGCAGAAGAATTCGGAAAAATTGCTAAAGTTATCCTTGCTTTGGTTGCTTTGGGAATATTCCTTATTCCGCTTTATGCTATTTGGAGGCTTGAGCAATTTCCGAAAGAAAGTTGGCATATGGTGTTCTACACCTTCCCCGTGATTGCCATGATTTTGATCGCCACCACCTTATTGCGCCATCAAAAAGCCCTGCTTAACGAAGTCCGCTATTTTTCGATGATGAAGCACCAAATTGAGCTATATAGCGGCTTACTTGAAGCCTCACAACACACAGCTGCAAGTATGGGTGATCCTCAAAAAGCCAACGAATATGTACAGGAAACCTTTACCCAAATCCGCAACCGCTTGCTGTCGGAACAGATACGGCAAGATCATTATCAAATGTCGGAGGGTAAAGAAGAAGACTTGGGTTCGGATAAGATCATCAATCTGCTGGATAAAATTACCAACTTGGCCAACAAAAGGCCATCTTAAAACCGTAGGTCGGGTATCATTGCCCTACTTTACTATTGGATAAGTTTTTTTTCGGTTTGGCGGTAAAAATTACGGAGGTATAAGGCAGATGCAAACCTGCCTTTATCTTTTTTAGACGGCCTTACCAGTTAAATCGCAGTGGTGCAATTTAACCATGCCGGAAGATGTATGGTATTCAATTTACGGCTCTTGAGGGAGCCATTGTGTTTTGCCACATTATTGTGCTGTATGCGTTTTGCCACGCTGTGGCGGGTGTGTTGAATATTTCTAAAAATCTCAAAAAATCAAAATTTTATTTTATTTTGGGTGGATTCGTTATTTGATCCTGCTTAATAAAATACAACATATGCAAAATCTTTACACCCTTCATCTTGTCTATTTTATTTCAAATTCGTACACTTATTAATCATAAAGTTGCATGTTTGTAGGGTTTTGTGGTTGTTCGGAAGTTCGGATACTTGATTTCTATTTAAATCTGACTAACTTTAAGGAAACATTATCATGAAAACGTTTAATTTATTAATTGCAACAAGTATCGCATGTTTGGCGCTTTCTGCCTGCGGTGCGAAGGAAGCTATTGAGTCCATCCGTCCGCCTTCAGGTAAAAATGGCTATCGTGTGATTACAACGCCTGATTTAAGCAGTACTAATACCTATAATGTGAAGCTCAAAATCAACGGTAAAACGTATCAAAGCGGCGACAAAATAGACATTGCTACTTTGCATCAGGATACAGTGCATAACCAATCTTATGAAATGTCTGCTGAAAGAGTGGGAATGCCGGGGTTATTAGAAGAAAAAGGTACGGCACGGATTTATAAGAATAAGTATTCCGTTGTATTGGCCGCACATGTTGAAAAAGAAATACAAAATAATATCAGCAAGGATGTCGATAAATCCAAAGTACTTGCCATACAAGGGGAAGCTACTGAGTTGGCCAAACTACCTACACGCGGAAGTTTCCTTTATGCAGGCCAAGCGTTTACAGGGAAAAATGATACTGGTAGGCTGATTTACAATGTTGATTTTGATCGTATGGAAGGTTCGGGTACGATCAGTGGTTTAGGGGGATACAATAGCATTTCCTTAGAAAAGGGCAAGATTAAAGGGTTTAATCCTAATGGAACCTTTGGCGGTAAAGCAGGTATTGAAGGTAAAGCCAGTTATGGTAATTCTTCTGGTTCATATAAATTGGGCTTTTTCGGACCGAAGGCAGAGGAAATTGCCGGTCAAGCAGGGCTTAAGATCGGAGATAAAGACGTGAATATAGGCTTCGGCGGCAGAAAACAACCGGGTTCCAAATAACTTTGCTCGGGCCGTCTAAATACGTGTAGGGTAGGTTACAATAAGGTATCGTCCGCCTCCGGTATAAACGTTTTGTAATCGGTTTGTTTCCTGCTGTTGTTTTCAGACGGCCTACTTTGATTTGATATTTCTGTTTTTATTGTGCTGTTGTACAGACGGTTGCTGGTTTCTCTACCGGTTGTTCGTAATACGGTTTCGGCGGTTTTCATCAGATGGCGGTATAACCGCCTGATTCCTAAAGTGAAACGGATTGCAGAGCCATGTGGGAAACCATCAACCATTATCTTTATAACGGCCCGGTAAAGGCGGAAATCATTGAGTCAGTGTTGATGATTGCCGGTGTTTTGCTGTTGCGCGGAGTGGTGTTGCAAATGCATTTCCGCAGCCACCCGCAAATGGAGATTGAAGACAAGCGCCGTTGGGTGGTGGCCAGCCGTAATATCACATTGATTATGGTGGTTTTCGGTTTAGCAATCATTTGGGCAGCGCAAATCCAAACGTTGGCGTTGTCGATGTTTGCGGTAGCCGCTGCAATCGTACTGGCAACGAAAGAGCTGATTATGTGTTTGTCAGGTAGCTTGTTGCGGGCGACAACTAATCAGTATTCGGTGGGAGATTATATTGAAGTGGGTGGCCTGCGCGGGCGGGTTGTCGACATCAATATGCTTAACACCTTGATGATGCAGGTAGGACCTAATCTGTTGATTGGGCAGTTAAGCGGTAAAACGGTTTCTTTCCCCAACAGCCTGTTGCTGTCTTATTCGGTGCAGCGGGATAATATTTTGGGTATGTATGTAATCCACACATTTGAGATTCCGGTGCCGCTTCATTTGGATTCGGACGAAATCGTGCCGCCGCTGCAAGTGTTGCTTGATCGTTTATGTGCCCCTTATATCCCTTCTGTTGAGCGGCACTTGGAAGAGGTACAAACGCAGAAGTTGTTTATTACGCCGGCTGCCCAACCGCGCATCAGCCGTGTGCCACATGATGATAAAACCTATACGGTTGTGGTGCGGTTTGCTGCACCTGTGGCGAAACGGCTGGAAATCCAACAGGCTTTGCTGGATGAGTTTATCCGTATACAGCACAGGTTGTTGAAAGCAGTAGGAATGTAAATTTGATTACAAAAAAGGCCGTCTGAAAAAATATTTTCAGACGGCCTTTTATATTTTTGCCATGTTGTCAGATATCTTCGGAATCGGTATCGCCGCTACTCTGGCGCTGTTCTTCATATACTGCTTTTTGTGCCAATACCGAACCCTCGGGAGCTTGCGATGTTTCGCCGTATTCCCACGGTGCGTTGTCGGGCAATTCTTCAATATGGATGGTTTTAAGTGAGTAGTCGGGTTGGTAATACAGGTCATATTTTGCGGCTTTAATGATGGAAAGCATCATCATGCTCATAATCACCAGTAACGGTGCGCCGGAGAAAATGGAGGCCGTCTGAAGAGTATCGAGGTCACCGATAAACATCAGTGCGGCAGGCATAAAACAAAGTGTGAATGCCCAGAAAAGGCGGTTCCAGCGGTGTGGCTCGCCGTCCACTTCGTTCTGTACTACCGAAGCGAGAATATAGGAAATACTGTCGAAAGTGGTGGCGGTAAAAATTACGGCGAGCAGGGTAAACACGGCAATCGCCAGCGGTGCGGCGGGCAGGGTGTTTAGAACGGCAAAAATAGTGGCGGTTGCGCCTTTTTCGTTGAGTATGGCAACCACATCCAGTGCGTCGGAAAGCTGGAGGTAAAGGCCGTAGTTTCCTAAAATGATAAAGAATACGGCACAGCCGAGCGAGCCGTAAAACATCGAGCCTATGGTCATCTGGCGGATGGTTCTCCCTTTTGATATTTTGGCGATAAACAATCCGATAGTAGGGGCATAAACCAGCCACCACGCCCAATAGAATATTGTCCAGTCTTTTGGAAAACCAGTGTTTTTGAAGCCGTGATGCCCAAACCGGCCGAACGATTCCGTCCATGTCATCATGCTGAACATTTGTGTGAGCGAACGGCCGAGGCTTTCTAAGCCTGTGTTCAGGATGAATACAGTCGGACCGGTAACCAAGACGAAAACCAGAAAGGCAATAGCCAGATAAAAGTTGATATTGGATAAAAACTGGATACCGCTCCGTAAGCCTTGATAGGCGCTGTATGCAAAAATCATGGTAGTAACCAGCAATACTGCCAGCTGCATAGTCAGGCTGTTGGGAGTGCTGAACAATTCATACAGCCCCTCTGTAATCATCGGTGATGCCAAGCCCAAAGTGGTTGCCCCACCACCTATCATGCCGAATACGAAAAATACATCAATCAGTTTGCCCCAATTACTTTTGGCAAATTTTTCTCCTGTGAGTGGCATAAGGCTTTGGCTGACTTTCAACACAGGAGAGTTGCGCACGTGGGCGAAATAGGCGATGGCGATTGCAGGAACAAGGTAAATCGCCCATGCTACCGGTCCCCAGTGAAAGAGACCGTAAGTGCTGGCCCAACGCACGGCTTCGGGGGAAGCGGGTTTGATGCCGAACGGCGGGCCTTGATAATAATAAGCCCATTCCAACATGCCCCAATACAGGATACTGGCACCGATACCGCCGCAAAACATCATTGCCGCCCACGAGCCTGTTTTGAACTCGATTTCATCTTCGGGTTTGCCGAGTTTGATGTTGCCGATGTCAGAAAACGAAATATAAGTAACAAAGATAAAAGCCAATACGCCGAAAGCCAGATAACCTACGCCGAATGTATCGGTAACAAATGCTTTGGTTGCCGCAACCCAGTCTGCGCCTTGCACAGGAAAAATGATCAGCGGCAGAGTTATACCGAAAAGCAGTACCAATACGCTGAAAAAAGTGAATTTGTCGATACGGGTGTCGGGCATTCCCGATGTGCTGTGGGGTTGGAAGTTTTTATCAGCATCAAATGTACCTAAATGCCGGAAAGACATACGGCGGTCGGCGGGTTTATAGCGGAAATGGATCGATTCGTGGTTGTTTTGGTTTTGAACAGACAATGTTTTACTCCTTAACCAGACTTTAAAAAGTAATGTTTCGTGAGCAGCATGTCGGTTGTTATTGTTTTTTATTGTGGTTAGTTATTATTGATTGAATAATCTTTTGTGAAGATATATAAGTAATTTGTACGGGCAGTTTATTATAGCATATTTATATCCTATTGATTTTTTTAGAAATATTTAAATAAAAGCGTTCATTTTTACATTGGCAGGTTATACGCATATACAGAGGCCGTCTGAAATCTTTTTTCAGACGGCCTCTGTAAAAAAGCAACGGCAAAATACCGTTGCTTCGGAGCAAACCTGTTTAAGCAGACCTTAGTCCAAATTACCCAAAACAATCCGCAACATGCGGCGCAGCGGTTCGGCAGCGCCCCACAAAAGCTGGTCGCCTACGGTAAATGCGCTGATGTATTCGCCGCCCATCCCCAGTTTACGGATACGGCCCACAGGTACGCTTAATGTGCCGGTTACTTTGGCGGGGGTTAGCTCGGTCATGCTGGCTTCTTTTTGGTTGGGGATAACTTTCACCCAATCATTTGCTTCGGCCAGCAGTTTTTCGATTTCTTCCAACGGCAGGTTTTTAGTGAGCTTCAGTGTAATGGCTTGGCTGTGGCAGCGCATCGCGCCTACGCGCACGCACAGGCCGTCGATAACGATAGGGTTGCTGCTGCGTCCAAGAATTTTGTTGGTTTCCACGCCGCCTTTCCATTCTTCTTTCGATTGGCCGTTGCCTAAATCGGCATCAATCCACGGAATCAGGCTACCTGCCAACGGTACGCCGAAATTGGCTTTGGGATAGTTGTCGCTGCGCAGAAAATCGGATACTTTGCGGTCGATATCGAGAATCGCGCCGGCGGGGTCGGCCACTTCGGCTTTGACTTCGTTATGGATGGCTCCCATGCCTTCGATCAGCTCGCACATGTTTTTGGCTCCTGCGCCGGATGCGGCTTGGTAAGTCATGCTGGTGGCCCATTCAACCAAGCCGTTTTGGAACAAACCGCCCAAAGCCATCAGCATCAGCGATACGGTGCAGTTGCCGCCGATATAGTTTTTCACACCGTTTTTCAGGGCGTTGTCGATAACGTTGCGGTTAACGGGGTCGAGGATAATCACGGCATCGTCATCCATACGCAGGGCCGAAGCCGCATCAATCCAATAGCCGTTCCAGCCGCTCTCGCGCAAGGGTTTAAACACGGCTTTGGTATAATCACCGCCCTGACAGGTAACGATAACATCCATCTTTGCCAACTCACTGATATCATTGGCATCCAGCAGGGTTTTGGCTGCTTGGCCGAAATCGGGAGCAGTGCCGCCTACATTGGAGGTGGTGAAAAACACAGCTTCTGGAATATGTGTAAAATCATTTTCTTCCTGCATGCGCTGCATCAGCACTGAGCCGACCATGCCACGCCAGCCGACGAATCCTACTTTCATTATTGTTTGCTCCTTTGAAAAATTGTTTACAAAACGGTGAGTAATGATGAAGATAGCGTTTTAACGCCGAGGGGCATAAATGTAAAGGTTTTTTTGTGGTATTTTGATAAAAAATGGAATAAATACCGGAAGTAAGATCGGATTCGGATAACATTAAAACGGAGTGTATAAATGAACGAAATCAATACAAACGACGTGCAAATGCCGCCGCCGGCAGAAGTGGAAGTTGAAATTGCCTCGGCAGGCCGCCGTATCGGAGCCTATTTGCTGAATGTTTTATTTTCGGTTTTGGCTTATCTGCCACTTATCGGCGGTATTTTCTCATCAGTGAGCGACGGCTATGTAAAACGGTCAAGCGGCATGGAAAATTTGGAGAACCTATCTGTTGAAAACATCAATTTTATGTGGGTGTTTGGCGGGTTGCTGGTATTACTGGCTTATGTAGTGATACAAATTTGGTATATGAGCCGGGATGGCCAATCTCTCGGTAAGAAAGTATTGAATATCCGGTTGCTGAAAACCGACGGCAGCAATCCGGGTTTCTGGGGCGCTGTCTTGCTGAGGGAAGTGGCGTTCAATATTATGCTGACCATCGGTGCTTTGATTGCAGGCTATCTGCTTGCCTTGCTTTTCGGCAGCGGGGGAGAAATCGCAGATGTGATTGCCAATGTTATATCGCTTATCGTTTGGTTGGTTTGCTTCGTGATGTTGTTCAACCGCTCGAAAGACCGCCGCACATTGCAGGATTATCTGGCTGATACTGTGGTGGTGCGTTTGCCGAAACGTTAAATAAATTGCAGGGAAAGTGGCTGCGAAAGCGGAGGCCGTCTGAAAACCTTTTCAGATGGCCTCTAAAGAGTTGGTTATAAAAAAACAAAAAGACTTGGTTTTATACCAAGTCTTTTTTGTTCTATGGTGGAGGTAAGCGGGATCGAACCGCTGACCTCTTGCATGCCATGCAAGCGCTCTACCAACTGAGCTATACCCCCGAAATTTGGTGGCGAATCAGGGACTCGAACCCCGGACACAAGGATTATGATTCCTCTGCTCTAACCGACTGAGCTAATTCGCCGTTTCGTGAAAGCGTGATTATACGTTTTTTTTGCGGTCAAGCAACTGATTTACAGCCTTTCTTTTTTTTTTATTTGATTTTTATGGGAAAAAAATATCAGTGAACCGTAGATGTAAAGGCCGTCTGAATCATCTTTAATAAGTGCCGGAATGGCCGTAACAATGTTTTCAGACGGCCTGCTGCATCATAATTTGTGGCAGATGTCGCCAAACATAAAGCCTTGCCACTCAACATCAATATTTCGACCGAATGCGATAACTTTGAATAATTCCCCCATTTCGTGTTGCCCGAGCAATTTGTGTACGGCGGCAGTTTCACGAATGTATTCGGGTGAGCCGGCAGGTGTGGACTGTGCCAGCAGATCGGTTATGCCTAAATTCATCAGGAAATGAGCTTGCGTGGTGTAGCCGATTAAATCCAAACCCGCATTGGTGCCCGCTTGTGCCGTATCGGTAAAGTTAACATGGGCGGTTAGGTCGGTAAGGCCGATATGGAAAAACGGGTCGTGTACGGTGTGGTGGCGGTAGTGGCCGATGAATGTACCCATGTGCCGTTGCGGGTGGTAATACTGGTCGGCATCGAAACCGTAATCGATAAAAATCATGGCGCCGCGCACGAGTTTTTCAGCAAGGGTGCGAATAAAAGCGTGTTGGGTGGGGTGCAATTCGCTGGTGTATGGCTCGGGCGCGGGGAAGTATTCGGCGGCGGCTTTGAGCAGTTCTTCTTGCACCAGAGGGCGGACGGTTTGGATAAATGATTGGTTTTCTAAGGACACGCCCATCTGCCAAAAGCTGCTGTGTTCGCGTTTAACGATTTCGCAAGGCATGGCATCCAGCACTTCGTTACCGATAATGATGCCGTCGAGCTGCTTGGGAAGTTCGGTAAGGTGGATAACTTTTTCGACAGCATGGGGGGCTTTTTTCAGAATGCGCTGTTTTTGCCGTTCGGCTAATTCATTCGATATTTCAATAATGTAGTAGTTGCTAAGGCCGTCTGAAAGCTGTTGCAGCAGCGTTGCGGCCAACTCGCCCGTGCCTGCGCCGAATTCGTAGATGTTGCCTGCGGTTTGCGGCAATAAGGAGGTTAATTGGCGGGCTAAGGTTTGGCCGAATAAGGGGGATAAGGTGGGTGCGGTAATGAAGTCGCCGGCGGCTCCGATTTTGTGTGCGCCGCCGGTGTAATAGCCGTAGTGAGGGGCATAAAGTGCTAGCTTCATGAAACGGGAAAAAGGAATGAAGTTACCGTTTTGGCGTATTTCTTCTGCAATCAGGTTTTGCAGGGCTTGGGAGGAGGCTGCGGCTGTTGCGGAGGGGGTGGGCAATTGCAGATTCATTAGTGTTAGATAATGTAAATTTTATATGAGTACGGCCATATTATAACGTAGATTGAAACAGTATGTTTTTTATGATTTTTTACTAAATATAGTATTTAGTGTAATTGAACTACACCATATGTAGTATTTTATGCATATGGGGAAGTGGAGAAGGCGGGCATACGGCTGTTTTTTTGAGGTGTAAGTGGTTGTCTGTACATTTGTTTTTGCCAAAAAGCCGATTTGACCGTATCTGCAAAATTTCATATAGTGTGGGCATGTGGGGCAATGTGTGTCAAAGTGTCTGATTTGCCCGATTTTAGCGGCGGAGTGGGATAAAGTGTTTGGTGGCGTTCACGAGTTGAGCATAGACAGCAAAGGGCGGTTGGCGATTCCTGCCAAGTTCCGCGAGCTTTTGCTGCGCCATTACACACCGGCAGTAGTGGCAACGCTGGATTCGCGCAGCCGCCTGCTGATTTATCCCGAGCCAGAATGGGGCAAGGTTGCGGAGCAGTTGTTGTCGTTGAAGGTGGCGGGCAACCCGACTTTGCAGCGCTACCAAAATCTGCTGCTGCACAATGCCGATACGTTGGAACTGGATACCGCCGGCCGTGTGCTGTTGCCTGCCAATTTGCGCCGCCGTGTGGATTTCGATAAAGAAGTAACATTGGTCGGCCGCGCCAACCGCTTGGAGCTGTGGGGTCGCGAACATTGGGAGGCCGAGATGAATCAGGCTTTGGATATTGACCCCGACGAGCTGGCCTTCCAATTAAGCCAAACGGATTTACAGCTGTGAGTATTTGTGAACCTTTACAGCATGTAACCGTGCTGCTGCATGAAGCGGTTGACGCTTTGAATATCCGTCCGAACGGTATTTATGTGGACGGCACGTTCGGCAGGGGAGGGCATTCCCGCCTGATTTTGTCGAAGTTGGGCGAAGAAGGCCGATTGGTGGTTTTCGACAAAGACCCGCAGGCCATTGAGGTGGCAAACGAATTGGCGTCGCAAGACAAACGCGTGAGCGTGGTGCACAACGGCTTTGCTACTTTTCAGACGGCCTTAGACGAACTGGGCATTGAGAAAATCGACGGCGCATTGTTTGACTTGGGCATTTCGTCGCCGCAGATAGACGAAGCGGAGCGCGGATTCAGTTTCCGTTTCGATGCGCCGCTGGATATGCGTATGGACCCCACGAGAGGAATGTCGGCGGCGGAATGGATTGCCGCAGCCGACGAACAGGAATTGCACGAGGTAATTAAGAATTATGGTGAAGAGCGGTTTAGTCGCCAAATTGCGCGCGCCATTGTTTCGCAACGCGAAACGGCACCCATCGATACAACCCGCAAGCTGGCGCAGCTCGTGGCGCAAAACGTCCGTACTCGTGAGCGCGGTCAAGATCCGGCGACCCGGACGTTCCAAGCCGTTCGGATTTTCATCAACCGTGAGCTTGAAGAAGTAAAAGAAGTTTTGCCGCAGGTTACAGGCCGTCTGAAAGAGGGCGGCAGGCTGGCTGTGATTGCGTTTCATTCGCTGGAAGACCGCATTGTGAAGCAGTTTGTCAAGCAGTATTCGCAGCCTCCGCAGCTGCCGCGTTGGGCGGCGGTGAAAGAAGCCGATTTGCCGCAGCCGCCTTTGAAAGCGGTGGGCAAGGCGGTTAAGCCAAGCGAAGAAGAAACCGCCGCCAATCCGCGCGCACGTTCGGCCGTATTGCGTGTGGCCGAGCGCACAAGCGGCAAGTTTGAAGTACAACAGGCCGTCTGAAAAGGCAGATGCAGTCGGAAGGCCGTCTGAAAAAATATGAATAAATTGAATGTGATTTTGCTGGTGTTGGCGTTGTTGTCGGGTTTGGCGGTGGTTACCGTGCAAGACCAGTCGCGCCAATACTACATTTCGCTGGATAAGGCGCAAAAGCATGAAATCCAGCTTGAACAGGATTATGCGCGTTTGAAGCTTGAGCAGGCCAAGTTGTCGAATCATAAATTGATTAAAGAAGCAGCCCAAAAACAAAAATTACAGCCTCCGAGCGCAGCAGACACCCGCATGATTGAAATGAAGTAAATAACAGCACGGCAAGTTGCTGAAATAAAAAAGAGAAGTTGCTATGTTAATCAAAAACGAATATAAGCCGCAGATGCTGTCTAAGCAGCCGAAGGCAAAAAAACCCGTTTCTACCAACGGGCGGATTGCGTTTGTGCTGGGCGGATTGGCATTGGCTTTTGCGGCATTGGTGGGCAGAGGCGTGTATCTGCAAACCACCCAACATGAATTTCTGAAAAATCAGGGCGACCAACGTTTCGTGCGTACCATCACCCTGCCCGCGTCGCGCGGCACGATTACCGACCGCAACGGCGCAACGCTGGCTTTGAGCGCACCCACCGAATCGCTGTATGCCGTGCCCTCCGGCATGGATATCCAACCGACCGGCGAGCAATTGGCCAAACTTTCCGCCTTAATCGGCGTGCCGGTTGAAACCATCGAAGCGCGTTTGGCGAAGAAAGACAAAGACTTTATTTATCTGAAACGCCAATTGAGCAAAGAAACCGCTGATAAAGTGGCCGCTTTGGGCATTAAAGGTTTGGCGTTCCAAAAAGAATCCAAACGCCATTACCCGATGGGCAACCTTTTTGCCCATGTGATCGGCTTTACCAATATCGACGGCAAAGGCCAAGAAGGTTTGGAGCTGGCGCGCGAAGACGATTTGCACGGCAAAAACGGTGCCAAAGTGGTGCTGCGCGACAATAAAGGCAATATCGTCGACAGCCTCGATTCTCCGCGCAACCGCGATCCGCAAAACGGCCACGATATGGTGATGTCGCTCGACCAACGCATCCAAACGCTGGCCTACGACGAGCTGAACAAAGCCGTTGACCACCACCGTGCCAAAGCGGGCAGCGCCATTGTGTTGGACGCGCAAACCGGTGAGATTTTGGCGTTGGTCAACAGCCCCGCCTACGACCCGAACAATCCGGGCGAAGCGGGCAGCGAACAGCGCCGCAACCGCGCCGTTACCGATATGATCGAGCCGGGTTCGACCATGAAACCGTTCCCGATAGCCAAAGCCTTGGATGCCGGCAAGGTAAACGTGAACACCCTTCTCAACACCCATCCTTACAAAATCGGCCCTGCCACCGTGCGCGACACCCATGTGTATCCTTCATTGGACGTGCGCGGCGTGATGCAGAAATCTTCCAACGTCGGCACCAGTAAGCTGTCGGCCATGTTCAAGCCTGAAGAAATGTACACGTTTTATCAGAGCTTGGGCGTAGGCCAGCGCATGCATTCGGGCTTCCCCGGCGAAACTCCCGGCTTGTTGCGTAAGTGGCAAAATTGGAAACCGATCGAGCAGGCCACCATGTCGTTCGGCTACGGTTTGCAGTTGAGCCTGCTGCAACTGGCGCGCGCCTATACCGCCTTAACCAACGACGGCGAACTGCTGCCGGTGAGCTTTGAAAAACAAGTGGCTCCGCCCAAAGGCGTGCAGATTATCAAACCCGAAACCGCCCGTGCGGTGCGTAACATCATGGTTTCCGTTACCGAAAAAGGCGGCACCGGCACTATGGGTGCGGTGGACGGCTTTGATGTCGGCGCGAAAACCGGTACCGCGCGCAAACTGGTTAACGGTCGTTATGCCAGCGACAAACACGTTGCCACCTTCATCGGTTTCGCCCCCGCAGACAAACCGCGCGTGATTGTGGCGGTAACTGTGGACGAACCGACGGCCAACGGTTACTACGGCGGCGTGGTGGCAGGCCCCGTGTTCAAAGGCATCATGAGCGGCAGCCTGAATATTCTCGGCGTATCGCCTACCAAACCCTTAAAAGATGTACCCGTTCAGACGGCCTCCAAAAATTAAAGAGTAAACAATATGTTCAGCGACTTAGTTCCTTTAGCTGAAACCGACTTACCGCCCTTGCTGTGTGAAAACGCAGCAGGGCGTTTGTTGCATTCAGACAGCCGAAAAATCAAACAAGGAGACATTTTCATTGCCTGTCAGGGCGAATACACCGACGGGCGCGAGTATATCCCCGCCGCCGTTGCCAACGGCGCGGCTTTTGTTTTTTGGGACGACGACGGCAAATTCGTGTGGAATCCCGAATGGAACGTGCCCAATCAAGGCATTAAAAACCTGAAAACCCGCGCCGGAATCGTAGCCGCCCAAGTGTACGACAATCTTTCAGACGGCCTCAAAGTGTGGGGCGTAACCGGCACCAACGGCAAAACCTCCGTTACCCAATGGCTGGCGCAAGCAGCGGATTTGCTGGATGAAAAATGCGCCATCATCGGCACCGTCGGCAACGGCTTTTGGGGCGAATTGCAGGAAGCCACCCACACCACGCCCGACCCCGTTTCCGTGCAAACCCTGCTGCACCAGTTCAAACAGCAAGGCGCAAAAGCCGTAGCGATGGAAGTGTCCAGCCACGGCCTCGACCAATTCCGCGTTAACGGCGTGCCTTTTCAGACGGCCGTGTTCACCAACCTCACCCGCGACCATCTCGACTACCACGGCAGCATGGAATCCTACGGCGAAATCAAATCCCGCCTGTTTTACTGGCAAGGTTTGCAACACGCCGTGATTAATGTGGACGACCCGTTCGGCGCAGAACTGGCAGGCCGTCTGAAAACAGAACGCCCCGAATTAAACGTATACGGCTACGGCTTTGCAGAACAGGCCGACATCCGCATCACCCGATTTACCGCCTCTTCAGACGGCATGACCGTGCAGCTCGACACCCCGTGGGGCAGCGGCGAAGTCAAAACCCGCCTGCTTGGTCGCTTCAACGCCCAAAATCTCGCCTCATGCGTCGGCGTATTGTGTTCGGCAGGCTACCCGTTGGCCGAAGTATTGCGCGTGCTTGCCCAAATCTGCCCCGCCACCGGCCGTATGGACTGCATCATGAACACCGGCAAACCGTTGGTTGTCGTCGATTACGCCCACACCCCCGATGCCCTCGAAAAAGCGCTTGCCACCTTGCAGGAAATCAAACCGCAAGGCGCAAACCTGTGGTGCGTGTTCGGCTGCGGCGGCAACCGCGACAAAGGCAAACGCCCGCTGATGGGCGCGGCAGCCGTGGCCGGCGCAGATAAAGTCGTCGTAACCAGCGACAACCCGCGCATGGAAGAACCGGCCGACATCATCAACGACATCCTCCCCGCCGTGCCCCAACCCGAACACGTCGAAACAGACCGCCGCACGGCCATCGAATACGCGGTTAAACACGCCGCCGCCAACGACATCATCCTGATTGCCGGCAAAGGCCACGAAACCTATCAGGATGTGCAGGGTCAGAAACACTATTTTTCCGATTTCGACGAAGCGCAAAAGGCTTTGGCGGGAAGATAGTTTTGGAAAAGCTCACAAAGTTTGCTTTCAGACGGCCTCTTCCTAGCTAGCAGGCCGTCTGAATGGCAAGAAAGGATGTTAACCACGTGATGTTGAAATATACAGGCAAGATATTGTGCGTTATCGGCTTAATCTTTCTATGGGGTTGCCAAACAAAACACACCGCACGCCCCACCCAAGAATTAGCCGCACTCAGAGCCATGCCCGCGCCCACCGAGCAAAGCCTGATCAACCCGGTAAAAGGCCACTCCTTCGACGACAGTTGGCATGCACCGCGTAGCGGCGGCCGCAAACACGAAGGTGTGGATATTTTCGCCAAAACGGGCACGCCGGTACGCAGCACCACCGCAGGCATCGTGACCAAACTCGGCAAAAACCGCTTGGGCGGCAAAGTGATCGGCATACAAGGCCCGGGCGCGTGGCATTATTACGCCCATTTGGACAAATTCGCCAACCGCCAACTCTACCGCCGCGTGAAAGCGGGCGAAGTGATCGGCTATGTCGGTAAAACCGGCAATGCTAAAAACACCCGCCCGCATCTGCATTACGGTGTTTATTTGCCAAGCGGTGCGGTGAATCCTTATCCGTTGATTGATCAGAGTAGATAAGGAAAAGCTTGAGTCAATCAAGGCAATGTTTGGAAAACAAAAAATGAAGTAATTTAATCAAAATATAACAAGAATATTAAGGGGTAAATGTTGATGGATAGCTTACAAGCGATGTTGGTAAAGCGGTATGTTGAAATTCTAAATAAAGCGGAATATCAAGATTTACTGCGAAAAACAGGCTGTAAAGAAAGCGGGTTTTCTAATGTCCATTTGGGTTCCGTTCCTGAAAATTATGAAATTGCAGAACATAAAATTTTAATTGTGGGAAGGGAAACAAGAGGGTGGTTGAAAGGCAAACAGTTTGATGGTTATTGTGCCGAAAATGTTGAGTATTCCATGTGTCGCAGCCAGCATTGGGTTAAAGAAAATTTAACAGGCAAATTGAAGAGAGGTACCAGAGGATCGACGTTTTTTAATTTTGTAAGAAAAGTTGCGAAACGAAGTGGTTATGACGGCATATTGTGGGCAAACATTTTTGCTATCGACTATAAAAAGAGTCATCCGAAATATTCGGATATGTTTGAAGAGATAAAAAAGCTTTCGCGCGAGTTATTGTGTGCACAAATAGATATTTTAAAACCCGATATCATTCTTTTTGTTTCCGGTAATGGCGGTATTAAAGCGCGTCGTGAATATTTCCCAAATTTAGTTGGGTCGGGGGAAAGTATAGATGGAATTGAAAAAAGCCTTTTGGAAAGATTCTTTTTTCAGGATGGTAATTATCAAAAAATAGCATGCTATCGCGCACCACATCCTTCCACAAGAAAACTACACGGCAAAAGAGCCTTGAAAAAACTTATCGAATTACTTCCTGTGCAGATGCCTGAGCATGAGAGAAACAAAAGTAATCAAAATAGCCATGAAGATCGTTGATGCAAAATACTGTATGAAGCAGTCCAAATAATTAACAGGCCGTCTGAAAAATACGCCTGTCTGAAAAAGAAAACAGAAACAACATGAAACCCTTAGACCTAAACTTCATCTGCCAAACCCTAAACCTACCGATGCCGTCTGATAACCAAACCGTCAAACGCATCGTTACCGACAGCCGCGATATTCAAAGCGGCGATGTCTTTTTCGCACTGGCGGGCGAACGCTTCGACGCGCATGATTTTGTGGCAGACGTATTGGCAAAAGGCGCGCTTGCCGCCGTGGTGTCGCGCGAAGATTGCGCCGCTCTGCCGGGTGCGTTGAAAGTGGCCGATACGCTCAAAGCCCTGCAAGATTTGGCGCGCTCGTGGCGGGAAAATATCAACCCGTTTGTGTTCGGCATCACCGGTTCGTCCGGCAAAACCACCGTCAAAGAAATGCTGGCCGCCGTGTTGCGCCACCGTTTCGGCGAAGAAGCCGTGTTGGCGACGGCGGGCAATTTCAACAACCATATCGGCCTGCCGCTCACTCTGCTCAAGCTCACGCCCGCGCACCGCTATGCCGTGATTGAAATGGGTATGAACCACTTCGGCGAATTGGCCGAGCTTACCCGCATTGCCAAGCCCGATGTGGCTTTGGTCAACAACGCCCTGCGCGCCCATGTCGGCTGCGGTTTCGACGGCGTGGGCGATATTGCCAAAGCCAAAAGCGAGATTTATCAAGGGCTGGATTCAGACGGCCTCGCCCTGATTCCCTGCCAAGACCCGAATGCCGCTGTTTTCCAAGCCGCAACACAAGGCTTGAAATGCCAAACTTTCGGCACGGAAGAGGGCGGTATCCGCGCGGAAAATATCGTGTTGAACCCGCTTTCCTGCGAATTTGATTTGGTGTGCGGCAACCGGCGCGCCGCCGTCAAACTGCCCGTACCCGGCAAACACAACGTCCACAACGCCGTGGCCGCCGCCGCGCTCGCCCAAGCAGCCGGATTGAGCCTGCAAGAAATTTCAGACGGCCTCGCCGGTTTTGCCAACATCAAAGGCCGTCTGAATATAAAAAAAGGCATCAAAGGCGCAACCGTGCTCGACGACACCTACAACGCCAACCCCGACAGTATGAAAGCCGCCATCGACGTGCTCGCCCAACTCTCCGCCCCGCGCGTGTTCGTGATGGGCGATATGGGCGAACTCGGCGAAGACGAAGCCGCCGCCATGCACGCCGAAGTGGGCGCATACGCCCGCAGCAAAGGCATCGAAGCGGCCTATTTTGTCGGTAACGACAGCGCGCACGCGGCGGAAACCTTCGGCGGCAACGGCCTGTGGTTCGCCGACAAAGACCCGCTGATTCAAGTGCTGGCACACGATTTGCCGCAAGGGGCAAATGTGTTGGTAAAAGGCTCGCGCTTTATGAAGATGGAGGAAGTGGTGGAGGCGTTGGTTAATGAGAGTAAATAAGAAGTAAGCAATTTTAGTTATTTATCACTTTGATTATATTTACGCATGGAGTGTTTTGTGGAAGAAACTGTCGAAAATCTTAGTTAGTGATTCAAGTTTGCGGCATATGGGTTCTCAATTTGGACATGTTGCAGTTGATATTGACGGAACTGTTTATGGAAGAGCGGTCAGAGCTTGGGATGTCGACCACAAGGTAAACTATGTACTTAGGCAACAATCAAGAATGCATAGAGATACTTGGGGCTATACTTTGGCTGCTACTAAGGAAGAGAAAAATGCAATTTTAAGAGAGATACAAAAGCAGAGAAAAGATAATAAACCATACAATTTGATTAATAATAGTTGTTCTTCTGCTATGGCAAATGTATTTGGTGTAACCGATATTCTTATAGTGGATCCTCGTTGGAGCTTAGGTGGAATGCTTTCTCCTTCAGACATAATGGATGGCTTAAATAAATCTCCTCGAGTAATTAAAAGAAGGATTTATCCTAAAAAATGAAAAAATATTTTTGCATGATATTTTTCCTGTTGGGTGCGTGCCATTCACAAGAAATCAAAGTAAAAGCGTTAAGAGACGTACATGGATATAACAGTACAGATGCGGCTTACAGCCTTGTGGATTTTGTTATTCCCAAAGGAAGTATCTGTTTTTTAGGTAATGAAAAATATGGAAAAACCGATCGGTTTGTCGAAATCCGTTGTGAAAACGGTTTAACAGGGCTGATTATCGAAGATGAAGCTTTTATGCCTTTGGATGAATAGGTAATTAAATTCAAAATCTTAAATATGAACAAAATACTCAAAACCATTATTTTCCTCGCCGCTCTGGTGGCCGCTTTTTACGCAGGCATGAAATTCCAAGCCTATGTTTATGATGATTTATGCCTGGATTTGGGCGGCGGCAAGCAGCCCGGCGGTTATCCGATATGCGTGATTGAACATAAAACCGATCAATAAAATGCCTGCTGTAAACGGATTCGATCATGTTTGAAGCCTTTTCAGACGGCCTGATGAATAAAAACACAAATAAAAAGGAAATACTTCCATGCTTTTATGGCTAGCCCACTTCAGCGACTGGATTTCTGCGCTGAATATTTTCCAATACACTACATTCCGCGCCGTGATGGCGGCATTAACCGCATTGGCATTCTCGCTATTGCTCGGCCCGTGGACCATCCGCAAGCTCACCGAACTGAAAGTCGGGCAGGCCGTGCGCCACGACGGGCCGCAAACCCATCTGATTAAAACCGGCACGCCTACGATGGGCGGTTCGCTGATTCTGACGGCGATTACCGTGTCGACCTTGCTGTGGGGTAATTTGGGCAATCTGTATATTTGGATTTTATTGATGGTGCTGCTGGCTACCGGTGCGCTGGGTTTTTACGACGACTGGCGTAAGGTGGTTTATAAAGACCCGAACGGCGTGTCGGCACGGTTCAAAATGGTGTGGCAGTCGGGCGTAGCATTGGCGGCGGGTTTGCTGCTGTTTTATGTGGCACAAAATTCGGCCAACAATATTCTGATTGTGCCTTTCTTCAAACAAGTCGCCTTGCCGCTGGGCGTGATCGGCTTTGTGGTGTTGGCTTATCTCACCATCGTCGGCACGTCCAACGCCGTGAACCTTACCGACGGCTTGGACGGCTTGGCCGCTTTCCCCGTGGTGCTGGTGGCGGGCGGTTTGGCGATTTTTGCCTACGCCAGCGGCCACTCCGAATTTGCCGCCTATTTGCAGCAGCCGTATGTGGCAGGCGCGAACGAAGTGGTGATTTTCTGCGCGGCCATGTGCGGCGCATGTTTGGGCTTTTTGTGGTTCAACGCCTACCCCGCGCAAGTGTTTATGGGCGACGTGGGTGCGCTGGCTTTGGGCGCGGCACTCGGCACCGTGGCCGTGATTATCCGCCAAGAGTTCGTGCTGGTGATTATGGGCGGCCTGTTTGTGGTGGAAGCCATTTCGGTGATGCTGCAAGTGAGCTGGTACAAACGCACGAAAAAACGCATTTTCCTGATGGCACCGATTCACCACCATTACGAACAAAAAGGCTGGAAAGAAACGCAGGTGGTGGTGCGCTTTTGGATTATTACCATCGTGTTGGTGTTGATTGGTTTGAGTACGCTGAAGGTGCGTTGAGGCCGTCTGAAAAAATATGACACAACAAACCCTCTACAACTTATTGGGCGGCGAAGCGGGCGTGCAGGAATTGACCGACCGCTTCTATGATTTGATGGACTTGGAGCCGCAATACACCGAACTGCGTGAACAACACGGCGAAACGCTGGATTATGCCCGCGAACGACTGTTTCAATTTTTAAGCGGCTGGCTCGGCGGCCCGCTGCTGTACGAACAGGCGAACGGCCATCCGCGCTTGCGCCAGCGGCATTTTCCTTTTGCCGTAAGCATGAACACGCGCAACCAATGGATCGCCTGTTTCGCCCAAGCCTTGAAGGAATTGTCGGTCAAACCCGAATGGGCACAACCGCTGCTGCTGCGCCTGTTTGTGTTGGCCGACTGGATGCGCAATCAAAACGAACCGGAATACGCCCCGCCCATGCCGCCGATGGCGGGGAATCCTGAAGATAGGCTGGCGGAGTTGGTAGCGGTGTTGAAGGTATTTGGGGTGGCAGGATTTTTTGAGGCCGTCTGAAAAAATGGAATAAACATTTAGAAGCAAGTTTTTTTAAGTTAAGCATTTAGATTTAAATGATCAAAGGGAGATTTAAATAATGTCTGATGTACACGACCACAATACTATTATTATCAAATGGCAAGGACCATATAACTATAGTGAAATAGAGGCTTTAAAAGATAAGGGTAATGGTCTTTATTTGGCATCTGGGAAAGTTAAGTATCAACGAGAAGATAGCTTTATTCAATATTGCGGAATCACTGAGGGTAGTTTTTTTAATCGTTTAAAGAAACATCATAAAATTTGGGAAA
This sequence comes from Neisseria animaloris, assembly GCF_900637855.1. NCBI lineage: Bacteria > Pseudomonadati > Pseudomonadota > Betaproteobacteria > Neisseriales > Neisseriaceae > Neisseria > Neisseria animaloris. The sequence goes on along the minus strand of NZ_LR134440.1, from coordinate 1,417,988 downwards.
TTAACCGTGAGCAGGAGTTTTGGTTAGGAGAACTACTGGTTCCTAATGCAACTAAACATTTCTTAGAAATGGCAGAAAAATTAATTATTTATTTTTGGCAGCCTAATTTAAATAATAGAAAAAAAGTTTTGTTGCCGAAGTCAACAACTGTAATCAATTATTGGTTTAAAAAAGATGGTTCTCCTCGAAAAAATCAAATGAATATTTATCGTGAATTACCTGATGTTTTATCTTGGGATGGCAAACATTGGAGAACTGGTAATTTATCAGTATATGAGGATTATTAAATTTAAAAATTTTTCAAGTTATTGAATATTTGAAGATAAAAATGAACTGGCAAAACAAAAAAATCCTAGTCGCCGGCTTGGGCGGCACGGGTGTTTCGATGATTGCGTTTTTGCAGCGGCAGGGCGCGCAGGTGGTGGCTTATGATGCCTGTCTGAAAACCGAACGCGAGGCGGAATTGAAGCAGCGGTTTAACGGCTTAAGCTGCTATACAGGCCGTCTGAACGATGCTTTGGTACACGGCTTTGATATTCTTGCCCTCAGCCCCGGCATCAGTGAGCGTACGCCCGAAATCGAGGCGTTCAAACAAAGCGGCGGCGTGGTGTTGGGCGACGTGGAAATTCTGGCGCACGAGTTGAAAGGCAAAAGCGACAAAATCATCGCCATCACCGGCAGCAACGGCAAAACCACCGTAACCAGTTTGGTCGGTTATTTGTGCGAAAAATGCGGGCTGGGCACCGTGGTGGCGGGCAATATCGGCACACCCGTGTTGGAAGCCTATATGCAGCGCGGCGGTAAAGCGGCGGACGTGTGGGTGCTCGAGTTATCTAGCTTCCAGCTTGAAAATACCGACCATCTTGCCGCTGATGCTGCGGTGGTGCTGAATATTTCCGAAGATCATCTCGACCGCTACGACGACCTGCTCGACTATGCTCACGCCAAAGACAAAATCTTCCGCGGCAACGGCGTGCAGGTGCTCAATGCCGACGACGCGATGTGCCGTGCCATGAAACGCCCGAACCGCGACATCAAATGGTTTTCGTTGGAAGGGCAGGCCGATTATTGGGCGGATGTTCAGGCAGGCCGTCTGAAAGCCGGTGCAAACGATTTGTTGGACACCGCCGCCATTCCCCTGCAAGGCTTGCACAACGCGGCAAACGGGTTGGCGGCTTTGGCTTTGTGCGAAGCTATCGGCCTGCCGCGAACCGAATTGCTGCAACACATTCAAACCTTTAAAGGCTTGCCGCACCGCGTGGAAAAAGTCGGCGAGAAAAACGGCATCACGTTTATCGACGACAGCAAAGGCACCAATGTCGGTGCCACCGCCGCCGCCATTGCCGGTTTGCAAAGCCCACTGGTGTTGATTGCGGGCGGGCAGGGCAAAGGGCAGGACTTTACGCCCCTGCGTGCCGCGCTGCACAACAAAGCCCGCGCCGTGCTGCTGATCGGTGAAGATGCGCCGCTTATCCGCCGCGATTTAACAGGCTGCGGTGTGGACTTGATTGACTGCGCATCGCTGGAAGAAGCCGTTCAGACGGCCTACAAGCTGGCGCACAGCGGCGACATCGTTTTACTCAGCCCGGCTTGCGCGAGCTTCGATATGTTCAAAGGCTATGCGCATCGGGCGCAGGTGTTTGTTGAGGCGTTTGAGGCGTTGTAGTCAAGCCGTCTGAAAAGCATCACTGTGAAACCGAATTTTATTTTTCAGACGGCTTTGAGCAGAATATGAACCGACATAAAAAATGGCAACGCCGCCTCTTCGCTACGATATGCCTGTTGGCCGCGGTGCTCGATGCAGCACTGTTTTTGCTGAAACCGCCGGAGGTATCGGAAGGCGCGGCGGAATCCAAACCCGAAGCGGTTAGCAGCAAACCGCTGCCGCCTGAAGCCGTGATAGACCGATCGGTGGTTTATCAAGAAAAACGCTAGAGATGGCGTATCATGACGGCCGATTGATGAAAATCTATCCGGTATCGTCGGGTTTCAATTCCGTCGGCTGTAAGAGGTTTGAAGGCGGTAAAACGCCCGAAGGCATTTACCGGATTAACAAATGTAACCTTCCGCTGCCTTGCAAGGCAAACCATCGGGGGACTGATGAAAATCTACGGCCTGCCGCCGGGTTGTTATCGGCCCTCGACATTGCTGTGATTGGGTAGACAGCCGTAACGCTGTTACCGATGAAGAAATTGACAAACTTTACCGAAGCGGTACACATAACGCTGAAATCAATATTAAATCCAATTTAACCTGTAAGTTTTTTCAGACGGCCTACTTGACGGGGCCGTCTGAAAACATGAAGCAACAGAAATATATCCAAAACCAGAAATATGATTACCGAATCCAAAATTCTCGACCGTAAAATCTTACGCAACGGCCATAAAATCGACCAGTCCCTGTTATGGATGGTGGTGTTGATGGCGGCATTCAGCCTGATGATGATTTACTCGGCATCAATTGCCTATGCCGCACACGACGGAGGCGATAAATGGTTTTACTTCAACCGCCAAGCCATGTTTTTAAGTGCGGGGGCGTTATTCGGTTTGATCGCCGCCAAAATTCCGATGGTCAGATGGAAAAAGATGACACCGCTGGTATTGTCGGTCAGTCTGATTTTATTGGTGGCCGTGTTGGTGGTGGGGCGCGAGATTAACGGTGCGAAACGCTGGATTCATCTGGGACCGGTCAACTTGCAGCCCACCGAAATTTTTAAAATGGCGGTGATTCTGTATCTGTCGAGCTTCTTTACCCGCCGTGCCGAAATCCTCAAGCAGTTTAAAAAGGTCGGCTTCTCGGCCGTACCGGTCGGCATCGGTTTGGGTTTGATTATGTTGGAGCCGGACTTCGGTTCGTTTGTGGTGGTTACTGCCGTAGCGATGGGGCTGCTGTTTCTGGCCGGTCTGCCGTGGCGTTGGTTCATGATGATGGTCGGTATCGGCTTGGCGAGTATGATAGGGCTGATTGCCGTTGCCCCGTACCGTATGGCGCGGGTGGCGGCGTTCCTGAATCCGTGGGAAGACCCGCTCGGCAAGGGTTACCAGCTTACCCATTCGCTGATGGCGATTGCCCGCGGCGAGTGGTTCGGCGTGGGTTTGGGTGCGAGTTTGGAAAAACGCTTCTACCTGCCCGAAGCGCATACCGACTTTATTTTGGCGGTTATCGGCGAAGAATTCGGCTTTGTCGGCATTTTCGTGCTGATTCTCTGTTATGCATGGCTGGTGTGGCGTGCGTTTTCCATCGGTAAGCAGGCGCGCGATCTGGAATTGTATTTCGGGGCGTATGTGTCGAAAGGTATCGGTATCTGGCTGGGTATTCAAAGTTTTTTCAATATCGGTGTGAATATCGGTTTGCTGCCGACCAAAGGTTTGACGCTGCCGCTGATGTCTTACGGCGGCTCGGCAGTGATTATTATGCTGGTGTGCATGGCTTTATTATTGAGGATAGATTATGAAAACCGCTTAAAACTGCGCGGTTATAAAGTAGAAGGATAAAAAATGGCAAGAAAAACATTCATGCTGATGGCGGGGGGCACGGGAGGCCACATTTTTCCGGCATTGGCAGTAGCCGAATCATTACGGGAGTACGGACATCGTGTGATTTGGCTGGGCAGTGAAGATTCGATGGAAACGCGCATTGTGCCGCAGCATAATATTCCGATGGAAACATTGGCGATTAAAGGAGTACGTGGTAACGGTTGGAAACGTAAGCTGATGTTGCCGTTCACTTTGTTCAAAACCATACAGGATGCGTTGCAAATCATCAGAAAACACCACGTGGATTGCGTTGTCGGTTTCGGCGGTTTCGTTACTTTTCCGGGCGGCGTGGCGGCGAAGCTGGCCGGTATTCCGATTGTGATTCACGAACAAAATGCCGTAGCAGGGCTGGCAAACAAGCAGCTTTCCCGCTGGGCGCGCCGTGTGCTGTATGCTTTCCCCAAAGCATTTGATAATCCCGACGGTTTGGTCGGCAATCCGGTGCGGGCCGATATTGCCGCTTTGCCCGAACCTGCCGAGCGTTTTGCCGGTCGCGAAGGCCGTCTGAAAATATTGGTAATGGGCGGCAGTTTGGGTGCCGACGTGCTGAATCGAGTCGTCCCGCAGGCATTGGCATTGCTGCTGGAAAGCGAACGCCCGCAAATCTACCATCAGGCGGGGCGCAATAAATTGGGTACATTACAGGCCGATTACGACATTTTGGGTGTGGAGGCCGAGTGCGTGGAGTTTATCGACGATATGGTATCTGCCTACCGCGATGCCGATTTGGTGATTTGCCGTGCCGGTGCGCTGACGATTGCGGAGTTGACTGCAGCCGGAGTCGGTGCCTTCTTGGTGCCTTATCCGCATGCGGTAGACGACCACCAAACCGCCAATGCCCGTTTTATGGTGAAGGCCGATGCAGGTTTGCTGCTGCCCCAATCACAACTGACTGCCGAGAAACTGTCTGAAGTGTTATGGGCATTGAACCGCGAGCGCTGTTTGGAGTGGGCGAAAAACGCCCGCACGCTTGCTATGCCGTATAGTGCGGATGATGTGGCGGTAACGGCGATTGCCACCACCATGTAAGGTTTTAAGACGGCCTGTTTCGAACCCGAGGCCGTCTTAATAAAGAGAGCTTCATGCCTTTCAGACGGCTTCGTTCAATGTTAAACGCCCTTTACATTAAAATCATGGCGTATATCGCTTCAGGCCTTTAAAATAATGGCTTTTCAGGCTCCGAGAAGGCCGTCTGAAACGGAGCTTCGGGATAATTCCAAATGATGAAAAACAGAGTTAACAACATTCATTTTGTGGGCATCGGCGGTGCAGGTATGAGCGGGATTGCCGAGGTCTTGCACAATCTGGGTTTTAAAGTATCCGGTTCCGATCAGACCCAAAGCGCAGTAACGCAGCATTTGAGCAGCTTGGGCGTTCAAGTTTATCCCGGCCATACCGCCGAACATGTGGCCGATGCCGATGTGGTGGTTACGTCTACCGCCGTGAAATCCGACAACCCCGAAGTGGTTGCCGCACAAGAGCGCAAGATTCCCGTGATTCCCCGCGCCCTGATGTTGGCGGAGCTGATGCGCTTCCGCGACGGTATTGCCATTGCCGGCACGCACGGTAAAACCACTACCACCAGCCTTACCGCTTCCGTGCTGGCAGCAGCAGGTATGGATCCGACTTTCGTTATCGGCGGCAAACTGACTGCCGCCGGCACCAACGCACGGTTGGGGCGCGGCGAATACCTTGTTGCCGAGGCCGACGAATCCGACGCTTCGTTCCTGCATTTAACGCCCGTGATGTCGGTGGTTACCAATATCGACACCGACCATATGGATACTTACGACCACAGCGTCGAGAAGCTGTATCAGGCGTTTGTTACCTTTATCCACCGCATGCCTTTCTACGGCAAGGCGTTTTTGTGTATCGACAGCGAGCACGTCCGCGCCATCATTCCGCGTATCAGCAAACCTTTCGCTACTTACGGGTTGGATGAATCTGCCGATATTTATGCCACCGATGTGTGTACGGAAGGCACGCAGATGCGTTTTACCGTGCATGTGAAGCAAGACGACATCAAGCCGTTCGAAGTGGTGTTGAACATGCCGGGCCGCCACAATGTGCTGAACGCGCTTGCCGCCATCGGGGTGGCATTGGAAGTCGGCGCGTCGGTCGAGGCCATACAGAAAGGTTTGTTGGGCTTTGAAGGCGTAGGCCGCCGTTTCCAAAAATATGGTGAAATTGCGTTGCCGAACGGGGGAGAAGCCACATTAATCGACGATTACGGCCACCATCCGGTAGAAATGGCCGCTACGTTGGCCGCCGCACGCGGGGCTTATCCGAACAACCGTTTGGTGTTGGCATTCCAACCGCACCGCTATACCCGTACCCGCGATTTGTTTGAAGATTTCGTGGGCGTGCTGAATACCGTCGATACTTTGGTATTGACCGAAGTATATGCGGCCGGCGAAGACCCGATTATAGCCGCCGACAGCCGCGCATTGGCACGTGCCGTACGGGTGTTGGGCAAGCTCGAGCCGATTTACTGCGAAGATGTCAACGCCTTGCCGGAAACACTGCTGAATGTGTTGAAAGACGGCGACGTATTACTGACTATGGGCGCAGGCAGCATCAACAAGACCCCGCAGGCGCTGGCGGGTAAGAATATTTGAAACAAATATAAAAACAGGCTGTCTGAAAACCAACAGGCCGTCTGAATAAGAAAGAAGCAAACCATGAAAAAATTTGGCAAAGTTGCCGTATTGATGGGCGGGTTTTCAAGCGAACGCGAAGTATCGCTCGACAGCGGAGCCGCCATTGTTGCTGCGCTGAAAAGCAAAGGCATAGATGCCCATGCGTTCGACCCGAAAGCAACCCCACTGCACGAATTAAAAACACAAGGTTTTCAGACGGCCTTCAATATCCTGCACGGCACTTTTGGCGAAGATGGTACCGTGCAGGGTGCACTGGAATTATTGGGCATTCCCTATACCGGCAGCGGTGTGATGGCTTCGGCGGTCGGTATGGACAAATACCGCTGCAAACTGATTTGGCAGGCCGTCGGCTTGCCGGTGCCCGAATTTGCCATATTGCATGAAAACACTGATTTTGAAGCCGTCGAGCGGCAACTCGGTTTGCCCATGTTTGTGAAACCTGCCGCAGAAGGCAGCAGCGTAGGAGTGGTTAAAGTCAAAGAATCAGGCCGTCTGAAAGATGTTTACCAAGAATTGAAGAACTTTCACGGCGAGATCATTGCCGAACGCTTTATCGGCGGTGGCGAATATTCCTGTCCGGTGATTAACGGCCAAGGCTATCCCAGCATCCGTATTATTCCCGCTACCGAGTTTTACGATTACGAAGCAAAATACAACCGCGACGATACCGTGTACCAATGCCCGTCCGATTTAAGCGAAGAAGACGAGAAACTGATGCGCTCGCTGGCGGCCCGCGGAGCGGCAGCGGTAGGTGCCGAAGGCGTATCGCGGGTGGATTTCCTGAAAGATACCGACGGCAAACTGTATTTGCTTGAAATCAATACCTTGCCCGGTATGACCGGCCATAGCTTGGTGCCTAAGTCTGCCGCCCAAACCGGCTTGAGCTTCGCCGATTTATGTGTTGAAATTCTGAAAACTGCTCATGTGGGATAATGCCGGCGCCTTGCGGCGCATTACCCGTTGGTTGATGCTTCTGGTAGTGCTGATACTACTGGGAGCTTTTAGCGTTTGGGTTTACAATTCACCTTATTTTCCGGTAAAGCAAGTTAAAATCGAAGGTGATGTGAAGCGTACCGGCAATAAGCAACTGCAAACCGTTGCTCAAAAATACATACGTGGCAATATTTTAAAAGCCGATTTGAACGGGGCGCAAAAAGCATTCGAACAACTGCCGTGGGTAGCCAAAGTATCAGTGCGCCGCCGTCTGCCGGATACGGTGGAAATCGATTTGGTCGAACGCATACCGGTTGCCCGTTGGAAAGAGTCGGGATTGGTCGACAGCAACGGCAACTTGTTTAAAGCCGCTACCGATGAACCATTCCCGTTGTTTGACGGGCAACCGGGAGCAGCAAAAGTTATGGTAAGGCATTATAATGAATTCAACGGTATACTTAAACCGTTGGGGTTGGAAATTGCCAAGCTCGAATATACACCGCGTTCCGCGTGGTCGGTAGAATTGAACAACGGCATTTCCGTACGTTTGGGGCGGGAACACGAAACCAAACGCTTGCAACGGTTTGCCGAAATCTGGCCGGATATTTTGCGCTCGCAGCAAAGCAACCTGATGTATGTGGATATGCGCTACAAAGACGGTTTTGCTGTGCGTTACCGTAAACAGCAGGAAGAAATAGACGGGTCTTCTGAAAGCAATGCTTCAGAGACAGAGGAAGTACAGAATCAACAGTAAAACAGAAATGAATGGGACATCATGGTAAAAGGCAAATACATCAGTGCTTTGGATATCGGCACATCTAAAGTAATCGCATTAATCGGCGAGATACAGGAAGATAACGAAATCCATATCATCGGCTTGGGCCAAGCTCCATCGCGCGGGTTGAAAGCCGGTATGGTTACCAACATCGATGCAACCGCCCAAGCCATTAAACAGGCAATGAATGAAGCCGAGCTGATGGCTGATTGCAAAGTAGACAGCGTTACCACCGGCATTGCCGGCAACCATATCCGCAGCCTGAATTCCCAAGGGGTAGTCAAAATTAAAGACGGTGAAGTTACCCAAGCCGACATTGACCGGGCCATTGAAACCGCCAAGGCCGTAAATATTCCGCCCGATCACAACATTCTGCATACTGTGGTTCAAGAATATATTATCGACAACCAACCTGGCGTGAAAGAACCCATCGGCATGAGCGGCGTTCGTTTGGATACCCGGGTGCACATTATCACCGGTGCCATTACCGCCCTGCAAAACATCCAAAAATGCGTTAACCGCTGCGGTCTTCACATGGATCAAATCATGTTGCAGCCTTTGGCAAGCGGGCAGGCCGTCTTAACCGAAGACGAAAAAGATTTGGGTGTGTGTGTAATCGATATCGGTGGCGGCACTACCGATATTGCCGTTTATACCAATGGTGCTATCCGCCATACCGCGGTGATTCCGGTTGCCGGCGATTTGATTACCAAAGATTTGGCACAAGCCCTGCGCACCCCGCACAACGCTGCCGAATACATCAAAATCCATCACGGCGTAGCTATTGCTACCATGGACGGCTTGGATGAAATGATTGAAGTACCCAGCGTGGGCGACCGCCAGCCCCGTCAGATTTCACGCCGTGTTTTGGCCAGCGTTATCGGCCCGCGTGTGGAAGAAATTTTAGAATTAACCTTAAACGAATTACGCCGTTCGGGTTTTCCCGAAGAAGTACTGACTTCAGGCATCGTTTTGACCGGCGGTGCATCGCTGCTTACCGGTATTGTTGATTTGGCCGAAGACGTGTTCAACCTGCCTGCGCGTATCGGTGTTCCGCACGAAATGGGCGGTGTTTCCGAACGCATCCGCAATCCCCGTTATGCCACGGCCATCGGCCTGCTTCAGGCCGCACGGGGCGAAGTTTACGGTGCACCTGTTACCGGTGCGGTTGCCATTAGGGAGCCTAAAGAAAGCCTTTGGATTAGGATCAGGGATTGGCTGAAAAATAATTTTTAAAATGAACGTAAAAATATAATAAAAATATAAGAAGCCTTTTGCCAGCCACATCATGCTTCTTATATAATATTAACTATCGACATCGTTTTTATTCGTCCTGACGCAGGGCGCAAAGGAGCATATATATATGGAATTGGTTTACGACGTAGTAGAATCCGCCGCAAGCCCTGCGGTCATCAAAGTAATCGGTATTGGCGGCGGCGGTTGCAATGCTATCAATAATATGATTTTAAACACCGTTCAAGGTGTGGAATTTATCAGTGCCAATACTGATGCACAATCTTTAGGCAAAAATAATGCAGCCAAACGCATTCAATTAGGTACCAACCTTACCCGCGGCTTGGGTGCAGGTGCCAATCCTGAAATCGGCCGAGCTGCCGCACAAGAAGACCGTGAAGCTATTGCTGATGCTATCCGCGGTGCAAATATGTTATTCATTACTACCGGTATGGGTGGCGGTACCGGTACCGGTGCTGCTCCTGTTGTAGCGGAAGTGGCCAAAGAGCTTGGTATTTTAACCGTAGCAGTAGTTACCCGTCCTTTTGGTCATGAAGGCAAGCGGGTTCATATTGCCCAAGACGGCTTAGATCATCTGAAGAGCCAAGTCGATTCTTTGATTGTGATTCCTAACGACAAACTGATGACCGCTTTAGGTGAAGACGTAACCGTGCGTGAAGCGTTCCGCGCCGCCGATAACGTCTTGCGTGATGCCGTAGCCGGCATCTCTGAAGTGGTTACCCGACCCGGCTTCATCAACTTGGATTTTGCCGACGTTAAAAACGTGATGAGCATCATGGGTATGGCGATGATGGGTTCCGGTTTCGCGCAAGGCATCGACCGTGCCCGTTTGGCTACCGAACAAGCCATTTCCAGTCCGCTTTTGGATGACGTAACTTTAGATGGTGCTCGCGGCGTATTGGTAAATATTACTACTGCTCCCGGTTGCCTGAAAATGTCCGAATACCGCGAAATTATGAAAGTGGTTGACGAATATGCACATCCGGATGCCGAACGCAAATACGGTACTGCCGAAGATGAAAATATGGAAGAAGACGCTATCCGCGTTACCATTATCGCCACCGGCTTGAAAGAGAATAACGGAGTTTCCTCCGGTAGCAATTTACGTATGGTAAAAACCCAGCAGGCTACCGGTACCGATGACGGATTTTCGAATATTGACGGTTTGATCCGCTCAGGCCGCAGTACGCGCAGCATGAATTTAACTGCTTCAGATTTCTCAAACCAATCTGTTTTGGATGATTTTGAGATTCCTGCAATCCTGCGTCGCCAAGCAGACTAAGTAAGTCTTTTAAAACGGTTTAGGCCGTCTGAAAAAAACCTGCAAAATTGCAGGTTTTTTTCAGACGGCCTTTTGATAGATCAGGCCGGCCGGGAATTATAAATAGAACTTTTCAACCACTTTCAAATGCTCGTCTAATTTGTATACCAGCGGCTGGCCGGTTGGAATTTCCACGCCCATAATATCTTCATCGGAAATACCTTCGATATGTTTTACCAATGCACGCAGGCTATTGCCGTGGGCAGCTATCAATACACGTTTACCACTCAAAATGGCGGGAGCGATTTGATCTTCCCAGAAAGGCAATACGCGTTCAAGGGTTACTTTCAGGTTTTCACCATCCGGTACAACATCATCCGGCAAGTTGGCATAGCGGCGATCGTTGCGGGCGGAAAATTCGTCGTTCGGATCAAGAAGAGGAGGCAGGGTATCGTAACTGCGTCGCCAGATATGTACTTGTTCATCACCGTATTTTTCAGCAGTTTGTTTTTTATCCAAACCTTGGAGTTGGCCGTAATGGCGCTCGTTCAAACGCCAAGTTTTGATCTGCGGCACCCATAACTGATCAGATTCTTCCAGCACGATATTGCAGGTTTTGATGGCACGGGTTAAAACCGAAGTAAATGCAATGTCAAACTGATAGCCTTTTTCTTTCAGTTTTTTGCCCGCAGCAGCTGCTTCGGCCAAACCTTGCTCGCTCAGTTTAACGTCCCGCCAACCGGTAAAGAGATTTTTGGCATTCCATTCGCTTTGCCCGTGGCGGATAAATACTAATTCCATCGTGTCTCTCCAAAATAAAGGTTTTGAAAACCGTCTTTATAACATATTTCATGTGCACCGTTGTATGTTGCAAAGATAGACTTGAGCCATATTAAGTTTCTAAGGCCATCTGATTTTTAACAATTGGGAGTTCTTGGTAAAATTAAAGCCACTACTTAAAAATAGCACAAATAGAAAAGGAGAAAACGATATAGCCATATAACAAAAAAGTTGTTATTACGTTTAGTGGCCTTGATTTATCATTCGTAATGGCAGGGTGTCTGAAAATATATTTATTAAAATTATTCATACAAACCGTTCAAATTTATCGTTTGCGTCATGCAATAAAAGCATTCAAGATGTAACCATCCAATTAATATCTGATTGATATCCGTTAAACAGGAGAAGTTATGAACACATTTCATCTATCCGGCTACCCGCGCATCGGTGCGAAGCGCGAGCTGAAATTTGCCGTAGAAGCCTTTTGGAAAGGTGCGAAAAGCGAAGCCGAGCTGCAAGAAATTGCCGCCGAAATCCGCCGTCTGAACTGGGCCACCCAAAAAGCCGCCGGCGCCGATTTGCTGCCCGTGGGCGATTTTTCTTTTTACGACCACGTTTTAGACTTGCTCTGCACTTTGGGCGCAATCCCCAAACGTTTCGGTTTCGACGCGGCCAATCTGAGCCTGCCCGAATACTTCCAACTGGCGCGCGGTAACGCCACCCAGTTTGCGATGGAAATGACCAAGTGGTTCGACACCAACTACCACTACATCGTACCCGAATGGCACGCCGACACCGAATTTAAAGTCAACGCCAAAAACCTGATTGCCCAAATCAAAGAAGCCAAAGCACAAGGCCACGACATCAAGCCCACGCTGGTCGGCCCCGTTACCCTGCTGTGGTTGGGCAAAGCCAAAGACGACAACTTCAAACGCATCAGCCTGCTGCCCAAGCTGCTGCCCGCTTACGCACAACTGCTGCGCGAACTGGCCGCCGAAGGCGTAGATTGGATTCAGATCGACGAGCCGATTCTCTCTGCCGACGCCGATGCCAACTGGATCAAAGCCGTTGAAACCGCTTACAAAGAATTTGCCAACACCGGCGTGCGCATCATCATCGGCACCTACTTTGCCTCTGCCGCCGAACACCTCAACCTGCTCAAAGCCCTGCCTGTTCACGGCGTACACATCGACTGCGTGCGCGCACCCGAACAGCTCTCCGTGTTTGTCGACGCATGGCCGGAAAACAAAGTATTGTCGGTCGGCCTGATTGACGGCCGCAACGTATGGCGCGCCAACTTGAGCAAAGTGATCGACACCCTGAAACCGGTTCAAGAAAAACTGGGCAACAACCTGTGGATCGCACCGAGCTGCTCGCTGCTGCACAGCCCGCAAGACTTGGCCGTAGAAGAAAAACTCGATGCCGAAATCAAAAACTGGATGGCTTTCGCCGCCCAAAAACTGGTTGAACTGGGCGTAGTGAAACAAGCATTGGCACACGGCAAAGACAGCGTAAAAGAAGCCATTGCCGCTTCCGATGCCGCCGCAGCCGACCGCGCCACCAACAAAAAAATCCACAACGATGCCGTTAAAGCCCGCGTGGCCAACCTGCCCGAAGGTGCCGACCAACGCAAATCACCGTTTGCCGAGCGCATCAAAGCGCAACAAGCTTGGATGAACCTGCCCGTATTGCCCACCACCACCATCGGCTCGTTCCCGCAAACCACTGAAATCCGCCAAGCGCGAGCCGCCTTCAAAAAAGGCGAACTCTCCGCTGCCGATTACGATGCCGCGATGAAAAAAGAAATCGCCTACTGCGTGGAAGTGCAGGAAAAACTGGAACTCGACGTACCCGTACACGGCGAAGCCGAGCGTAACGACATGGTGGAATACTTCGGCGAACAACTGGCCGGCTACTGCTTCACCCAATTCGGCTGGGTGCAGAGCTACGGCTCGCGCTGCGTAAAACCGCCCATCATCTTCGGCGACGTATCGCGCCCCGAACCGATGACCGTTTACTGGTCTGCCTACGCGCAAACCCTGACCAAACGCCCGATGAAAGGCATGCTCACCGGCCCCGTAACCATGTACAAATGGTCGTTCGTGCGCGACGACATTCCGTTGAGCGAAGTGGCCAAACAAATCGCCTTGGCCTTGAACGACGAAGTGTTGGACTTGGAAAAAGCCGGCATCAAAGTGATTCAGATCGACGAACCGGCCATCCGCGAAGCCATGCCGCTGAAAAAAGCCCAATGGGACGAATTTTTGGCTTGGGCGTGCGAAGCCTTCCGTTTGAGCAGCACCGGCGCGGAAGACAGCACCCAAATCCATACCCACATGTGCTATTCCGAGTTTAACGACATCCTGCCAGCCATCGCCTCTATGGATGCCGACGTAATTACCATCGAAACATCACGTTCCGACATGGAATTGCTCACCGCGTTCGGCGACTTCAAATACCCGAACGACATCGGCCCCGGCGTGTACGACATCCACAGCCCGCGCGTGCCGACTGCCGCCGAAGTGGAAAAACTGCTGCGCAAAGCCATGGAAGTGGTGCCGGTCGAGCGCTTGTGGGTTAACCCCGACTGCGGCCTGAAAACCCGCGGCTGGAAAGAAACCATCGAGCAGCTTGAAGTGATGATGGAAGTAACTAAAAAACTGCGTGGCGAGTTAGCCGCAAAATAAAGCCGAGTCTGTGAAATAGAGAAGTGAGGCCGTCTGAAAAAGTTTTCAGACGGCCTTTTTTAATGGATTGAATGTTTGAAAATAATGTGCTTTTGATGGCAGCATTTACTTTAACTGAAAGCTTCACAAGATAGATTGTAGGTGAAATAGTTTTAGGAAATGCTTGATTAAACAGGGTTTCTCGTGCAAAGATAAGACGAACGTACCAGAAACAGATATGGGTTAAAACAGGAAAGTTATTTAGGTCGGAGGGTATTTGGATGGAACGGAGGCCGTCTGAAAACCATTTTCAGACGGCCTCGTTATCATGATTCGGGAACGAAACCGGCTTGAACCCCGCAGTTTCCCGTCAAACCGTTATCCAACCCAAGGTATTGGCAAATACCAGCAAAATCGCTATCGGCGCGAGATAGCGCAACGCAAAATACCATGCGGCAGTCAGTTTTTGCGGTACGGAGGTTCCCTGCCGCATGTGTGCCAAAACGTTTTCCCGTTTTTGCATCCAGCCGGCAAATATTGCGATGAATAGAGCACCTACCGGCATAATCCACGAGGTAATCAGATAATCCCACAAGTCGAAAACGGTTTTACCGAAGATTTTGGTTTCCGCCATAATGCCGAACGACAGGGCGGAAGGAATGCCTACCACCAAAATGGCCGCCCCTAAAGGCCAAGCGGCTTTGCGGCGTCGACTTTCATGGTTGTGTATAGTGGCGGCCAGCACGGTTTCAAGCATGGCGAATGCCGAAGTAAGGGTGGCAAATGAAACCAGCAGCATAAATACGGCGAACAATACGTTTCCGAACGGAATATTTTGAAATACGGCAGGCAGCACGATAAAAATCAGCCCCGGCCCCGCGCCCGGTTTGAAACCGAATGCGAATACGGCAGGGAAAATCACCAAACCTGCCAGCAGCGATACCAACATATTGAGCCACATCACGCTGTTGGCAGAGCGGAACAGATCCTGCTCTTTTTCTAAATAAGCAGCGTAGGTAATCATGGCAGACACTCCCAAACTGAGTGCGAAAAAAGCTTGACCCAAAGCAGTCAACACCGAAGAAGTGGTAACGGCACTAAAATCGGGTTGCAGGAGGAAGGCCACACCTTCCATAGCACCGGGCAGGGTAAGTGAACGGACGGCCAACAGCAGGAACATCACAAACAAAGCCGGCATCAGCCAGCGGCTGGCTTTTTCAATCCCTTGTGCAATCCCGCCTTGCACCACGGCTACGGTAAGCAGCATAAACAAAGCTTGATAGCCGATAGCGGAGGCGGGGCTGCTGATGGTTTGGTTGAACAATGCTTCAAAATCGGTTTGCGCCGATACGGCCCCTTGAAAAGCATGCACCACATAGGCCAGCACCCAGCCGCCGACAACACTGTAAAACGACAGCAATATAAAACAAGCCAGCACGCCCATACGCCCCACCCAATGCCACGGAGTACCCGGAGCAAGTGTTTTAAACGCATCGATGGCATTTTTGCCTGATTTTCGTCCAATATAAAATTCGGCCAGTAAAATCGGCAGGCCGATTAATATTGTAAACAGAAGAAATAGCAGGAAAAATACCGCACCGCCGTTGGTTCCCGCCGTATAGGGGAATTTCCAGATGGCACCGAGTCCGATGGCTGAACCGGCAGCCGACAGAATGAAGCCGATTTTAGACGACCAATGTGTTGATTTAGACATATTTTTTCGATTAATTTAGAAAGCCCGCAAGTGGTGTCGAATATGGGCCAAAGTTGCAAATTGTAGCATTTTCAGTGCCGGCGTGCTTATTTAAAACGGTGAATTTGTTGCAAAAAACAGAGAGCGGGAAGAGGCCGTCTGAAAGGTATTTTCAGACGGCCTCTTCTTACGGCTGCGTTCAATTAACTTTAAACGGCAGGAACGATAAATCCATCACATAGGCTTTGGGGTTGGACCAATCTACCGTTACCTTGATGCTGTCGCCCAGATAAGGTTGGGGGTTCTGGCTCATCGGCGGGCTGACGAACTGTTGGATTTTGCCGTTTTCGGGGTTGGGGGCGACGGCGATGATTTCATACTGGTCGATGTAGTTGCCGTCACCGGTTTTACGGCTCCACGAGCGCACTTCCTGCACTGCAGCCTGAATTTTCACCCCCTGCCGCACCGCTTGTTGTTCACCTTGGTATTTGGGCAGCAGAATGAAGAAAAATACTGCACCGAACGCCAAAGTCATGATCCAAGTAATCGGATTGGGAGCGAAAATGCTGACCAGAAACAGAGCCAGTACGAAGATGCCGGCAATGACCAATGTAGTGAGCGAAATCATGAAAAGTCCTCGGTAAATCAAATAAATCAGGGATGGTGCGGTTGTTGTGAGGCCGTCTGAAAAGATATTGCGGCTGACGTTCAGACGGCCTCGCCGCCAAGTATATCGGTTTGGCAAACGGCAGGCCGTTCATTGGTTATGACCGATTCGGACGACTGCCTGTTCATGCTGTCGGGGAAATTTATGCGGCTTCCGGTGGGGCGGTTTGTCTGAACTCGGCGGAAAACTCGCTGCCTTTACCCACTTCGCTCCAAATCTGTAAAACACTGCCGTGGGCGGCGAGAACGTGTTTCGCAATCGATAATCCCAGCCCTGTTCCTCCGTTACGGCGGGAGCGGCCTTTGTCCACCCGATAAAAACGTTCGGTCAGATGGGGCAGGTGTTCGGCGGCGATGCCTGGGCCGTTGTCGTGTACGGCAAAACGGATTCTCGGTTTAATCAGCGGATTGCCGGACGGCACGAGATGCAGGCGTATGGTAATGGTACCGCCTTCCGGTGTGTAGCGTACGGCATTGAACACCAGATTGCTTAAAGCAGTATATAAATCGTTCGGTGCGCCTTTTATCCACAAACCGGCTTCTATTTCGGTATGAATGGAGTGTTTGCCTGCCGACAGATTATCCGCATCGTCGGTTAAGGAAGCCGCCAATGCAGACAGGTTTACCGGAGAAACTTCTGCTTTTACGCCTGATTCCAAACGGGACAATGTCAGTAGGTCTGTGAGCAGTATTTGCATGCGGCGACCTTCTTTCTGCATTAAGCCGATAAATTGCTGTGCCTGATCGCGCGGCAGGTCGGGCATATCTGCCATGGTTTCAAGAAAACCGTTAAGCACGGTTAGCGGGGTGCGCAGTTCGTGCGATACATTGGCTATAAATGTGGTGCGTGTGGCGTTGAGTTGCTCGGCCTCGCTGATGTCGCGGGTAATCAGCAGTTTTTCGTTTCCGTCGAATACCGCTTGCGCTACCAGTAGCGTGCGCGTACCTATACCGCCGCTTTTGGGCAGAGTGATTTTGATTTCGGGGGCGGTTGCGGGCGGGCTGTCGAGAAAATTCAGCAGGGCGGGAATGTGCACGCGGTTTTTTAACAGGCTGTTCCAGTCGGAATGGGGACTGAGGTTGAGGTGTTGTACCGCCAGCGGGTTCATCCAACTGATGCGCCCTTGGTTGTCGAGTATCAGCACGCCGTTGGGCATGGCTTCGACGGCGCGGTTGAAGCGTTGCAGGGAAGAATTCAGTTTTTGTTCGCGGTCGTTACGGTTTTGGGCTTGCCGCCCGAGAGTGTTGAAAACATGCCGCCACATGCCGTATGTTTGAGGGGAGGCATTAGGTTTTGCAGCAGATAGCCAGTGCACCAACTTGAAAATATAGTAAAACTGATAAACCAACCACCCTCCCAGCCAGCAGCATGAAGCCAGTAGCAAGCCGTTGGTTTCGTTCGCAGCATAGCCGATAAGTGCCACTGCGGTCAGCCCGAATAGTGCACCGGCGATATGGTGCCATACAAACCCCATGTTCAGACGGCCTCCGGTTGGTTTGAAAAGCGGTATCCGCTGCCGCGCACGGTTTGGATGAAACAGTCAAAACCTGTCGGTTCTAAAGCGCGGCGCAAACGGCGGATATGTACGTCTACCGTGCGCTCTTCAACAAATACGTGGTCGCCCCACACTAAATCCAACAGTTGTCGGCGGCTGTATACACGTTCGGGATGGGTCATGAAGAAGTGCAGCAGTTTGAATTCTGCAGGGCCGAAATTGACGGATTGCCCATCGGCATATACACGCCGTTCGGCAGGGTCGAGTGACAATCCTTCTATTGAAATGGGGTTGCTGGTTTTTTGTGGGGCACATCGGCGCAGTAAAGCATTGATGCGGGCAATCAGCTCGCGTGGGGAAAAAGGTTTGGTGAGGTAGTCGTCGGCTCCCAGGTTAAGCCCCCGTTCTTTATCGGCATCTTCACAACGGGCGGTGAGCAGGATAATCGGCAGATCTTTACTGCGCGGGTCTTGGCGAAGCTGCTTGGTGAATTGTACGCCGGAAATACCGGGCAGCATCCAATCCAATAAAACCATATCGGGTAAGGTTTCGGTCAACATCGGCATAGCTTCTTCTGCACTGGCTGCCAACCATACGTCAAATCCGGCCTGTTCGAGCGTGAAGCGGATCAGCATCTGGATGGATTCTTCATCCTCTATTACCAGCACGTTGGCTTTCACCATGTTTGTTTCTCCTTTGGTGATATTATGTTGTTTTGGTGCGGGGATTAAGGGTTGTCTGGTTAAAAGTAATGATTATGGCGGCCTTGTCGGTATGAGGCCGTCTTAAAAATATTTCTTCAGACGGCCCCATCAAGATTATCTACAATACCACTACCAGTGTAGTGCCATATTGTCGCGGTGAATTAATTCATCTTCTGCCGCGTAACCGAGCCTGTTTGCAATTTGGTCGGACGGTTCGCCCAGAATCTTGGCCGTATCGCCGCTGCCGTAATTTACCAAGCCGCGGGCGATTTCTTTGCCTTCAGTGTTGAGTACGGCCACCAGTTCGCCGCGGTAAAAGTGGCCCTCTACCCGCACACAACCTACTGGCAGCAGGCTGGCGTGTTTTTCGGCAACGGCGCGTTCGGCACCTTTGTCGACAATCAGCCTGCCGCTCAATTGCACGTGGCCGAGCAGCCATTGCTTGCGGGCACTGATGCGGCTGTGTTCGCTGGTAAACAGCGTGCCGATGCTCTCACCCTGTTTCAAACGCACCAGTACGTCGGGTTCGCGCCCACTGGCCACTACCGTAGCCGCACCGCTCAAGGCCGCGCGTTTGGCCGCCAGCACTTTGGTGTACATGCCGCCGGTGCCGACGCTGCTTCCTGCACCGCCGGCCATGTTTTCCAGCTCGGGATGCTCGGCGGCAATGGTGGAAATCAATTCGGCTTGCGGGTTTTTACGCGGGTCGCTGTCGTACAGCCCTTTTTGGTCGGTCAGGATTACCAATGCGTCGGCTTCGACCAGATTGGTAACGAGTGCGCCGAGCGTGTCGTTGTCGCCCAGTTTGATTTCGTCGGTGGTTACGGTGTCATTTTCGTTGATGATGGGCACGATGCCTTTGTCCAGCAGGGTTCTCAGCGTGCTGCGGGCGTTGAGGTAGCGGGTGCGGTTGCTTAAATCTTCATGGGTGAGCAGGATTTGGGCGGTGTGGATATGGTGCGGTGCGAACGCGTTTTCATACGCTTGCGCGATGCCCATCTGCCCGACTGCGGCAGCAGCCTGCAGTTCGTTGAGAGCGGTCGGGCGTTTCGGCCAGCCGAGCCGTTTGATGCCTTCGGCAATCGCACCGCTGGATACGAAAATAATCTGTGTGCCGTCGGCCTTGAGTTTGGCAATTTGCGCCGCCCAGTTGTCAAGGGCGGCTTGGTCAATGCCTTTTCCCTCGGCGGTAACGAGACTGGAACCGACTTTAACCACCAATAAATGGGCTTGGGATAGATTTTCAATGTGCATGATGGTGTTCCGTTTCAGGCAGCCTCACTGCTGATGTTTGCCGTGCCAGAAATAACGCCAGACAAAGGCGGGGAAAGCGAAGATCAGATACAGGCAGGCAACGGTTGCGTAAAATTCCCAATCCTGAGGGTGTATGCTGCCTGCACGGGATTCAAGCAGGCGGGCAAGTGCGGCGATGATGCCGAAACCGGTGAACAGTTCGAGCAAATGATGGCCGAAATGTTTGCTGCGCAATTGGAATACGCCGAGCAGACGCGGGGTAAGAAACGGGGCATTGGCAAAAATAAGTGCCAACAGCAATAAGACATACATGGATGCAGTCATGGAGAGATACCTTCTTTTTCAGACGGCCTGCCGTATCGGGAGGGTGATGCCCGCACCCGACAGGCCGTCTGAAGATTAATTTCCGTTTGCCTTGCGGCGGTTATACATCAGCGAAATCAGAATCGACACACCCAGCGCGCCGAACACCACCGCCAGCGATGCTCCGACGGGAATGTGTACCCAGTGCATAATCAGCATTTTGATACCGATGAAACTCAGCACAAATGCCAAGCCGAATTTCAGGAATACGAAGCGGTCGGCAATATCGGCCAGCAGGAAATACATGGCACGCAAGCCGAGGATGGCGAAGATGTTGGAAGTCAGTACGATAAACGGGTCGGTAGTTACCGCGAAAATGGCCGGAATGCTGTCCACCGCAAAAATCACATCGCTCATCTCAATCATAATCAGCACCAGCAGCATGGGTGTGGCGATGCGGCGGCCGTTTTCGACGGTAAAGAAATTTTCGCCGTGAAAATCTTTGCTTACCGGAATATGGCCTTTCACCCAGTTGAGCAGTTTGTTTTGCGATAAATCTTTATGTTCGTCTTCGCCGCCCGATTTAATCATCTTGATACCGGTGTAGAGCAAGAATGCGCCGAACACATAAAGCACCGCCTCAAACTTGCTGACCAATACCGCGCCGATGAAAATCATGATTATCCGCAATACAATCGCGCCGAACACCCCGTAGAGCAACACGCGGTGCTGGTATTGCGGCTGCACTTTGAAATAAGAAAAAATCATTAAAAACACGAAGATGTTATCGACAGCCAATGATTTTTCCAGCACATAGCCGGTAAAGAATTCCATTACTTTTTCTTTCGCAACCATGTGCCCGTAGAGCGGATTGCCTGCTAGCTCGAAATACAGCCATCCTGCAAAAATGCACGATACGGCCACCCAAACACATGACCATGCCAACGCTTCTTTTACGCTGACTTTATGTGCGCCGGTTTTTTTCAGCGACAACATATCGATAGCAATCATGATCAATATCGCAATAAAAAAGACCGCATAAAATAACGGCGATCCGACGGAAGGGTGTTGCTCTACCATAGTGTGTGTTTCCTCAGCAGAAATTCCAGAGAGTAAATATTAAAACGTATATTTTAGCATATCCCGCTGAAAGGCCGTCTGAAACAGCGTATTATGTTTCAGACGGCCTTTGCGGTAAGCATGCCTACCAGCTTACATAAAACATCGTTTTTGCCAGCAGCACAATCAATATCATGTGCATCAGCACTGCCGTATGGATGTATTTCGACCAAGCCACCGTGAGCGTGCCGCGCCGCATTTTGGTCACGGCAATCACAAAATGCACCAGCACGCCGAAAGCCAGCAGCACTTTCAAACATAACTGAAGGTTGAAAGAAGAGGTGAACGGTCGGGCAAAAGCGGCGGCATATCGGTGCGACATTGCGAATCCGGAAAGAAAAAGCGCGAAGACCACCCACGGCATCACTTTTACCGCACGGCGGGAAATGGCTTTTTCCGTTTCCCGTCGCGCCTCGCGCGACACCTGTTTGGTGTGCAGCACGGACAGTATCAGCGTTTCAAAGAATACACCCCCGACAAAAGCGATGGCACAGAACAAGTGTATGATGTGGGCAACAGCGTAAACGGACATATTTTATGCTTTCACAATCTTTTCGCAGTTTTAACAGGATTTACGTCAGGTAATATACCATTATCTGCCGTCTATGCCATACTGTTTACGGATTTTACCCAACTACTCTATCCGGAGGATATTTTATGAAATCAGTAGTAGTTAAAATAGTTGCTTTGATGGCTATTGCCGCTTCCCTTACCGCTTGCGAAAGCCTGAACCGTACTCAGCGCAATACTGCTGCCGGTGCCGTTATCGGCGGGGTGGCCGGCAACCTGATTGGCGGCGATACAGGTTCCACTTTGGGTGGTGCGGCTTTGGGCGGTGTTATCGGCAGCCAAGTCCGCTAATTGTGGTAAGCAGTATACAGAAGGCTATCTGAAAACAATTTCAGACGGCCTTTTCTCATCAGCCGTTTTCAGACAGCTTCTGCCATAATCTCCGCCATTTTTTTGCTGGCACCGCGGTGCCGGCCCACAAACGCTTCGGCACGCCCCGCATATTGCGCCCGCTCTTCGGGGTGGGCCAGCCAATGCGTTACCGCATACAGCCATTCCTGCGCACTAAACACCTGTTTCGCTGCTCCCGCTTCCAATGCCCCTTTGCAGGCGGCAGCAAAATTATAAGTGGACGGGCCGAACAAAACCGGAACCGCACAGGCCACCGGTTCGATAATGTTCTGGCAACCCGTATCCACCAAACTGCCGCCCACAAACGCTACATCGGCCGCCAGATAATAACCGAACAGCTCGCCCATACTGTCGCCTATCCATACCTGCGTATCGGCGGCCACTTCGGTATTGTCGCTGCGTTTCTGGGTTTTAAAGCCCATGCCGGTAGCGGTGCCGAAGGCCGTCTGAAAACGCTCAGGGTGGCGGGGCACAATCACCAGCAAAGCATCGCCGTGATAACCCTGCCATGCTTTGAGCAGCAGTTCCGCTTCGTCAACGCCTTTATATTCGCGGGTGCTAGCGCACACCACCACAGGGCGGTTGCCGATTCGCCGGCGGAATGCCGCCGCACATTCGCGCATATCGGCGGTCGGAGAAATATCGTATTTGCTGTTGCCGCACACATGCACATTGGATGCGCCGATCAAATGCAAACGCTCGGCATCGGCGGCGGTCTGCGCATAACAGCCGCGCAAGGTCTGCATGGCAGGCTCGACCAGCGAACGTATTCTCAGATAGCCGTTTTGAGATTTTTCCGACAAACGCGCATTTGCCAGAAACAGCGGCACACCGGCTTCGGAGCATTCGTGCATCAGGTTTGGCCAGATTTCGGTTTCCATCAGCACACCGAAGTGCGGCCGGTGTTCGCTTAGAAATTGCCGTATGAATTCAGGTTTGTCGTAAGGCAGATAACGGCATTGCGCATCGGGGAACAGCTTTTCCGCAGCGGCTCGGCCGGTCGGTGTCATTTGCGTCAGCAATAAGGGCGTATCGGGAAAATGTTTCCGCAACTCCCGCACTAAAGGCTGGGCGGCACGGGTTTCACCCACCGATACGGCATGTATCCAGATGGGGTTTTGAACGGGATTGGGATAAGGTTCGCCGAAGCGTTCGCCCCAATGTTCCAAATAAGCCGAGGCTTTCTCTCCTCGCCGGCGCAGATAGCGGCGGATAAAATACGGTGCGGCTCGCCATAAGGCGGTATAAAACCAACGTACATTCATAAGGTTGTTCTTACCGAAACGGAATGGCGGTTATTGTATAGCAAATAAACCGAATCATTCCATAAAGTTCAGGATTTCACGTCTGACATCAAAAAAGGCCGTCTGAAAAGATTTTTTCAGACGGCCTGTTGATTGCAGATACGGCGATGGTTAGCCTGCTTGCTGCGCCGTTTTTTTGTAATTGGCCAACACCCGCATATAATGCGCGGCGGAATACAGCAGCGAGCTTTTTTCGGCTTCGGTGAGCGCACGCACTTTTTGAACTGGTGAGCCGACATATAGATAACCGCTTTCCAGACGTTTGCGCGGCGGTACCAAACTGCCCGCACCGATCATCACATCATCTTCGATAACCGCGTCGTCCAGAATAATCGTGCCCATGCCTACCAGCACACGGTTGCCGACGGTGCAGCCGTGCAGCATAACCTTGTGGCCGATGGTAACATCCTCACCGATAATCAAAGGTGAGCCGTCGGGTTTGGCATCGTTTTTATGCGAAACGTGCAGCATGCTCAAATCCTGCACATTGCTGCGGTTGCCGATGGAAATGCGGTTAACGTCGCCGCGGATAACAGCGAAAGGCCATACCGACACATGTTCGCCCAGCGAAACATCGCCGATAATGACTGCAGCCGGGTCGATCAGGCAGCTTTCATGAATTGCAGGGAAATGGTCGAGATAAGGGCGGATATTCATTTTTATGCTCCTTTGGGCGGCGGATTGTTTTCAGATGGCCTCACGCATTGTAAGCGGATTTCGCACCGGCGGAAAAGCCGGAACAGGCCGTCTGAAAAAACAGTTTTAAATTATTTATTAAGGAATGATTCGTATGTGGCACATCATCGCCATAGGTTATTTGTTTGTTACCGTTTTATTTGCCGCCGTACAACCGAGTATAGAGCGGGCGCTGATTTACTTGCTGTTTTGGTCTGTACTGCCGAGCCTGTTTACCTTCTGGGTGGTAAAAACACGGCGGCGTAACAAAATGATGAAACTCAGTGAAAAACAACAGGCTGAAAACAGGTTCAACCGACAGTAGCCATGCTTGGTTTTTCTGCCGCATTCTTCCGCGCAGTCAAAACCTGCGTGTGTAAGAATTTAATCGCAGCCATATGATACAAATACTTTTCAAACCGCTTCCTTATCCTATATAATTCCTCGGTTTCCGTTTTTGCGGAAGCATTTTTATTTTTACTCAAACGCCCGCACTTTGCGCGAAAGGGTGCTTACTGTATATAAGGTGAGTTCTATGCGACAAAGTGTATGCTTTAACCCTTTTAAGGAAATTTTATGTCTCAAATTACTATGCGCCAGATGCTGGAAGCAGGCGTTCACTTCGGCCACCAAACCCGTTACTGGAACCCGAAAATGGAGCAATACATTTTCGGCGCGCGCAACAAAATCCATATCGTAAACCTGGAAAAAACCCTGCCGCTGTTCCAAGAAGCGCAAGAAGCCGTACGCCGTCTGGTTGCAAACAAAGGTACCGTATTGTTTGTAGGTACCAAACGCCAAGCCCGCGAAATCATCCGCGAAGAAGCTACCCGTGCCGGTATGCCTTTCGTTGACCACCGCTGGTTGGGCGGCATGCTGACCAACTACAAAACCGTTAAACAATCTATCAAACGTTTGGAAGAAAAAGCTGCGGTTTTGGAAAATGCTGCCGAGAGCGGTTACAGCAAAAAAGAAATCTTGGAAATGCAACGCGAAGTTGAAAAACTGGAGCGTTCATTGGGTGGCATCAAAAACATGAAAGGCTTGCCCGACGCGATTTTCGTGATCGACACCGGCTACCAAAAAGGTACTTTGGTTGAAGCTGAAAAACTGGGCATTCCCGTGATTGCCGTAGTGGATACCAACAACAGCCCCGACGGCGTGAAATACGTTATCCCCGGCAACGACGACTCGGCAAAAGCCATCCGTCTGTACTGCCGCGGCATGGCCGATGCCGTATTGGAAGGCAAAAACCAAGCCATCCAAGAAACCGTAGCTGCTGCCCAAGCCGCTGCCGAATAAGGCTTTTCAAAAAGGGGGCTTCATGCCCCTTTTCTCGAAACAGGCCGTCTGAAAATATGTGAAATACCTTTTCAGACGGCCTCACCAAGATTCACAAGCACCACAAACCGTGCTTGCCCCAATTTCTAGGAGATTCAAAATGGCAGAAATTACTGCAAAAATGGTTGCCGATCTGCGTGCCGCTACCGGTCTGGGTATGATGGAGTGCAAAAAAGCACTGGTTGAAGCTGAAGGCAACATCGAAAAAGCCGAAGAAATCCTGCGCATCAAATCAGGTGCCAAGGCCGGTAAACTGGCCGGTCGTACCGCTGCCGAAGGCGTATTGGCTTACGCTATCGAAGGTAACGTAGGCGCTTTGGTTGAAGTAAACTGCGAAACCGACTTCGTAGCAAAAGATGCCGGCTTTGTAGAATTTGCCAACTTTGTTGCCAAAACCGCCGTTGCCAAAAAACCGGCTACTGTGGAAGAGTTGAGCGAGCTGGTTGAAGAAGAGCGCAAAGCCATCATCGCCAAACTGGGCGAAAACATGTCTGTACGCCGTTTCCAAGTGATCGAAACCGCCAACAGCCTGACTGCCTACATCCACGGTGCTTTGGCTACCGAAGGCGTATTGGTTGAATTCAAAGGTGCCGAAGATGTTGCCCGCAAAGTAGGTATGCACATCGTTGCCGCCAAACCCCAATGCGTGTCTGAGGCTGAAGTAGATGCGGAAACCGTTGAAAAAGAACGCCGCATTTACACCCAACAAGCCATCGAATCAGGCAAACCTGCCGAAATCGCCGAAAAAATGGTTGAAGGCCGCATCAAAAAATTCTTGGCTGAAGTTACCCTCAACGGCCAAGCATTCGTGATGAACCCTGACCAAACCGTAGCCCAATTCCTGAAAGAAAACGGCGCGGAAGTTATCAGCTTCGTACGTTACAAAGTAGGCGACGGTATCGAAAAAGCCGTTGTAGACTACGCTGCCGAAGTAGCTGCCGCTGCGAAAGTATAAAGCTTATGAAAAACAAAGCACTCAGATTCTTATCGAATCGGGGTGCTTTTTTTTGAGGGCATTTTTCAGACGGCCTGCCGTTTATAGCAAAAAAACCGCAGGCCGCAACGTTGGCAACGGGCGGAAAACAAACCGCCCGAGATTTGACCTAGCGCTTTGAAAAGCCCTGAAAAACGCACTACAATCAGTGCAGTATCCGTTCCCCGAAACATGATAGGCCGTCTGAAACGGTTTCAGACGGCCTCCCCGCAACCTGAAGAAAGCAAGGTATCCCATGACACAGCAAACCAAATACAAACGCGTTTTATTAAAACTTTCCGGAGAAGCCCTGATGGGTAAAGACGCTTTCGGTATCAACCGCGACACCATTATGCAGATTGTCGGGCAGGTAAAAGAAGTCGTGGACATGGGCGTGCAGGTGGCCGTGGTGATTGGCGGCGGCAATATCTTCCGCGGTGTTGCCACCCAAGCCCAAGGTATGGATCGTGCCACTGCAGACTATATGGGGATGATGGCAACCGTGATGAACGCATTGGCTTTGAAAGATGCTTTCGAATCATTAGGCCTCAAGGCGCGTGTGCAGTCTGCTTTGAGTATGCAGCAGATTGCTGAAACTTATGCCCGCCCGAAAGCCATCCAATATTTGGAAGAGGGGAAAGTTGTGATTTTTGCGGCAGGTACCGGCAACCCGTTCTTTACCACCGATACGGCCGCTTCGTTGCGCGGTGCGGAAATGAACTGCGACATCATGCTGAAGGCCACCAATGTAGACGGCGTGTATACTGCCGACCCTAAAAAAGATCCGTCGGCTACACGTTACCAAACCATCACTTTTGACGAGGCTATTAATAAAAACCTGCGCGTCATGGATGCCACTGCATTTGCCTTATGTCGCGAACAAAAACTGAATATTGTGGTGTTTGGTATCGCAAAAAACGGTGCATTAAAACGTGTAATTGCGGGGGAAGACGAAGGCACATTGGTGCATTGTTGATTTTCAAATCATTCGATTCAATCAAGAAGGCCGTCTGAAAATTTTCAGACGGCCTCTTTTGTATTATTTTGTATGAAGTAGATAAAAATTGAATTTTAATGATGAAACAGCCTATATACTGATGAGACTTGATATTTTAATTTGATGGTTGTTCATCGTGCCAATATGACGGGTAAGTCAAATAATTTTTATAGAAAAATATTGTGGAATAATTTGGTTTATCTACTATTAAGAAGTGAAAATATAGTTGCTGTGTAAAGAGCGTAATCAAATAAAGATTCAAAAGCGACCGTTAATCATCCGTAAAATCAGGAAACTCCGACAGCGGCGCAGTATCGAATATCTGGAAAACCGATATTTCCAATAGCGAATTTTTCGGAGAAGAATGCAGGATTTTTTCAAGTACCGGTGTTGCTCCTGCACGAAAAAAGGCACTGAAAATAAAGAATAAAAACATAGTTAATATGGTGCGGATGGTGTGTGAATTACTGTGAATGATTTTTCTTGCCAACCAATGTGCGCTGATTGCACACATGATGATTGCCGCAACATATATCAAAGCTAATGTAAACAAGTTTTCCCCTTAACAAAAAAATATACAAAACAAACAAAAGATTTCAGTTTATAACAAATATTTATGACGAATGCAAATCATATGAGATATAAGGAGCAAATTTGAGGGTTGCCGTTGTTGAATATGCGATTATGTTTAGTTTTTATAAAACAAATAAATCAGCTTCTTGAACCCGAATACTCGGAGTATGCGGCTTGTCGGGAAACCTTAAGCACGGTACCATGTACCGTTTAGCAAAGTTCAGGCCGTCTGAAAAACAGGATTTCAGACGGCGTATAACCCTATCTGTTTGATTTTAATTATTTTCAAGGTTCAATAATGATTAGCGACATTCAAAAAACTGCCGAAAGCAAAATGCAGCGTTCACTTGAAGTATTACGTGAAAATCTGGCTAAAGTCCGCACCGGCCGTGCCCACACCGGCTTGCTGGATCAAGTGGAAGTGGAATATTACGGCAGCCCTGTGCCGGTAAGTCAGGTAGCCAACGTTACCCTGATTGATGCCCGCACCATTGGCGTGAAGCCCTATGAAAGCAATATGGCTTCTGCTATCGAAAAGGCCATCCGTGATTCCAATCTGGGGTTGAATCCCGCCTCAATGGGCGACTTAATCCGTGTACCAATGCCGATGTTGACTGAAGAACGCCGTAAGGACTTGATTAAAGTTGTACGGGGTGAAGCCGAAGAAGGCCGCGTGGCCATCCGTAATGTGCGCCGTGATGCCAATAATGATTTCAAACGTTTGTTGAAAGACAAAGAAATTTCTGAAGATGACGCACGCCGCGGCGAAGAACAAATTCAAAAGTTGACCGACAAATATATCGGCGAAGTCGATAAGATGCTGGCAACTAAAGAAGAAGATTTGATGGCGATTTAAATATCCGAAAGCAGGCCGTCTGAAAACAGCAGGCGGCGATAATGCAGGTTCGTGTGAAAACCGCTTAAACAAACGGCAGGAACAGCAAATATGAACAGTAGCACACAAACCATTTTGGAATATACGCAGATTCCGCGCCATATCGCCGTGATTATGGATGGAAACGGCCGCTGGGCAAAAAAACGTTTCCTGCCTCGTGTGATGGGGCATAAACGCGGTCTTGAAGCGCTTGAAAATATGGTCAGACGGTGTGCCGAGCTGGGTGTTCGGTATCTGACGGTGTTTGCTTTTTCCACCGAAAACTGGCGCAGGCCTGAAGATGAAGTATCTTTTCTGATGGGACTGTTTCTGCAGGCATTGCAAAAACAGGTGGAGCGCCTGCACAGTAACAATATGCGCTTAAAAGTTATTGGCAACCGAAACCGGTTTAATGCCGAAATTTGTAAAGGCATCGAAGAGGCGGAGGCTTTAACCGCCGGTAATACCGGTTTGACTTTGGTTATTGCTGCCGATTACGGCGGCCGTTGGGATATTCTTCAGGCGGCCAACAAATTGGTTAAGGCGGGTGTTGTCGAAATTACCGAGGAAGCGTTGGCTGAAAATCTGACACTGGCCGAAGCGCCGGAGCCGGATTTATTTATCCGCACGGGTGGAGAAACCCGTGTCAGCAATTTTCTGCTGTGGCAGATAGCCTATGCCGAGCTGTACTTCACCGATATTTTATGGCCTGATTTTGATGCGGAGGCGTTGGATGCCGCCATTCAGTCATTTCGGACACGCGAACGCCGGTTCGGGCGTACCTCAGAGCAACTGCCGATCGAGCAGCAACGGGGTTAAGGGATTATGTTAAAACAAAGAATAATTACTGCACTGGTGTTGCTGCCGCTGATGTTGGGCATGCTGTTTTATACTTCAGACGGTCTCTGGGCGGCATTCAGCGGATTAATCGCACTGGTGGCGCTGTGGGAATACGGACGCATGGCAGGCTTTACGCCGACACAAAACAATCACTATTTGGCAGCAACAGCCGTATTCGGCTTGGTGGCTTATCTGGGTGGTTGGGCATTGCCTTCGCTGGTGTGGCTGGTTGTGCTGGCGTTTTGGCTGGTTTTGGCACCGATGTGGCTACTAAGCAAATGGGCCTTGCCGTCGGGCTGGCAGGCTTATGCAGTAGGTTGGTTGCTGATGGTATCGTTCTGGTTCGCATTGGTGATGTTGCGCCCGGATGTAGACGCAGCCGTTTCATTGCTTGCAGTGATGGGTTTGGTATGGGTTGCCGACATCTTTGCCTATTTCTGCGGCAAAGCATTCGGCAAACGCAAACTGGCTCCGGCCATCAGCCCCGGCAAAAGCTGGGAGGGCGCACTCGGAGGCGCATTATGTGTGGCTATTTACATGACTTTGGTGTGGAATGCCGGTTGGTTGGCGTTTGAAGTTTCATGGTTTGGTGCCATTATAGTAGGGCTGTTGCTGACTGTCGTGAGCATTGTCGGGGACTTGCTGGAAAGCTGGTTGAAACGTTCGGCAGGCATTAAAGACAGTAGCGATTTACTGCCTGGGCACGGTGGTGTTTTCGACCGCGTAGACAGTTTGATTGCCGTGCTAAGTGTGTATGCTGCGATGATGACGGTATTTGCTTGATTGTTTTCAGACAGCCTTCAGGTCTATAAAAAGATTGTTTTTGGAAAAGGATAAGCGTGCACAGGAATTTGCCGAAACCGGCGGCGGCAAAGTCGGTGCCATGCGTTCCGCTTCCCAAGGCTCGTTTAATATTTATGCCGATACCGGTAGCAGCGAAAGCGATGAATACGGCGGTATTTATGATAAATCCACTGTCGGCAAACAAGTGCGTTTGGTCGTAACGATTGAATACGGCGTTGATTAGAAAAACCTTTCAGACGGCTTCATGCCTGGATGGGCAATTGATGATAAACAGGCCGTCTGAAAACATAACGGAGTATGCTGTTGTCTGCTTTTTATATTGCGATTCTGTATGATTTGCAAAATCTTTTCGTCATATCGTGACGGGATTAAGTTCTGTGACAATAGAAAATACATACCTGTAAGGCCGTCTGAAAGATTAATTTGTTTCACCGGTTTGATCTTGCTTCAAACGGCCTAATTAAAGAACCGAATCATGACACAACAAGTCTTAACTATTTTGGGTAGCACCGGCAGCATAGGCGAAAGCACGCTGGATGTTGTTGCCCGTCATCCCGATAAATTCCGCATTTTTGCTTTGGCAGGCCATAAACAGGTTAACAAACTGGCCGCACAGTGTGAGCGGTTCAAGCCGTGTTTTGCCGTTGTTGCCGATGCCGAACATGCCGCCGCTCTGGAGCAGCTTTTAGAGTCCGCCGATTGCCAAACCGAAGTGTTGTATGGCGGTCAGGCTTTGATTGAAGTGGCTTCGGCTTCCGAAGTAACCGGAGTGATGGCGGCTATTGTCGGCGCGGCGGGATTGCCA
Source organism: Neisseria animaloris (assembly GCF_900637855.1). Classification (NCBI taxonomy): domain Bacteria; kingdom Pseudomonadati; phylum Pseudomonadota; class Betaproteobacteria; order Neisseriales; family Neisseriaceae; genus Neisseria; species Neisseria animaloris. Next base: position 1,386,781 of record NZ_LR134440.1, on the reverse strand, counting down.
TCGGCACTGGCCGCAGCCAAAAACGGTAAAACCATTTATCTGGCCAACAAAGAAACATTGGTGGTGTCGGGTGCATTGTTTATGGAAACTGCCCGGGCAAATGGTGCGAAAGTATTGCCGGTAGATAGTGAACACAATGCGGTTTACCAAGTATTGCCTCAGGATTATTCAGGCCGTCTGAATGTTCACGGTATTCAGTCGATTATTCTGACAGCTTCCGGAGGTCCGTTTCTTGATACCGATTTAAGCACGTTTGATCATATTACGCCCGCACAAGCGGTAAAACACCCCAACTGGTCGATGGGGCAAAAAATTTCAGTTGATTCCGCCACTATGATGAACAAAGGTTTGGAATTGATCGAGGCACATTGGCTGTTCAACTGCCCGCCGGATAAATTGGAAGTCGTGATACATCCGCAAAGCGTGATTCATAGTATGGTGCGTTATTTGGACGGCTCGGTGCTGGCACAAATGGGTCATCCCGATATGCGCACGCCGATTGCTTATTGTTTGGGCTTACCTGAGCGCATTGAATCGGGAGTGGGTGCGTTAGATTTTGGTAAACTGTCGGTTTTAACGTTTCGGGAGCCGGATCTGAATCGGTTTCCTTGCCTGAAGCTGGCTTACGATGCCATGCATGCAGGAGGCGGGGCTTCTTGCGTTCTGAATGCAGCCAATGAAGAAGCCGTTGCCGCTTTCTTGGCAGGAAAAATCCGTTTTACCGATATCGCCCGTATTGTGGCGCATTGTTTGGAACAAGGCTTTTCAGACGGCCTGAATGATATTGACAGCTTGTTGGCGCAAGATGCGCAAACGCGTGCACAAGCGCGGCAAGGTATAACTGCTTTAAGCAGATAAGGGAAGTGAAGTTGTGGTAACTGTATTGGCTTTTATCGTTGCGATTTTGATTTTGGTTAGCTTGCATGAGTTTGGCCATTACATCGTAGCGCGTTTGTGCGGCGTGAAAGTGCTGCGTTTCAGCATTGGCTTTGGCAAACCGTTTCTAAAGAAAAAACGCGGTGATACCGAATGGTGCCTGGCACCGGTTCCGCTGGGCGGCTATGTCAAAATGGTCGATACCCGCGAAGGTAATGTGGCGGCAAAAGATTTACCGTATGCTTTTGATAAACAGCATCCTGCCAAACGCATTGCCATTGTTGCCGCAGGACCGCTTACCAATTTGGCATTGGCGATTTTGTTGTTCGGTTTGAGTTTTTCATTCGGCATAACCGAAATCCGCCCTTATGTCGGTACGGTTGAACCGTCCAGTATTGCCGCCCAAGCCGGATTCGAGCCGGGTGATAAAATCTTGTCGGTAAACAATACGGCCGTGGAAGATTGGGCGCAGGCGCGTACCGAAATCGTTTTGAACATCGAAGCAGGCAGGGTTAATGTGGAGGTGCAAAAGGAAAACGGAAAAAACGCTTTGCGCATAATAGATATTGCAGACACGCTGCAAGCAGGTAAAGTAGCCAAAGAAGAAGGGCATATCGGTATTCTGCCGTTTAAGATTACCAACCATATCGGTATGGTGATTGCAGGCAGCCCAGCCGAACGGGCCGGTTTGAAAAAGGGCGACAAACTCTTGATGGCCGACGGTAGAAGTATCGAAAATTGGATTGAGTGGGCGGAATTGTTCCGCAGCAGCCCGGGGCAAAAAATTGCCGTGCAGTATGAGCGTGACGGCGCAGTGATGACTACCAGCGTACGGCCCGATTCCGAAGAGCTTTCAGACGGCACCTTGATCGGGAGGGTTGGTGTAGCGGCCTCTACCGATGAGGCGTGGCGACAAAAGGTCAGCCATCATTATGTGCCTTCTGTGCCGGAAGCATTCAAAATGGGTTGGGAAAAAACACAGAATTATTCCGTGATGATGGTAAAATTTTTCGGTAAACTACTAACAGGGCAGGCTTCATTAAGCCATATTTCCGGCCCGCTTACGATTGCCGATGTTGCCGGGAAAACCGCTTCAATCGGTGTGCAAAGTTATTTGGAATTTCTTGCGCTGGTGAGTATCAGCTTAGGAATCATGAATTTATTGCCTGTACCTGTGTTGGATGGCGGGCATTTGGTGTATTATGCCGCCGAATGGATACGCGGAAAGCCGCTGAGCGAACGTGTTCAGATGCTTGGTGTGCGTTTCGGCTTGGCCGTCATGCTGATGCTGATGATGGTGGCCTTCTTTAACGATATAACCCGTATATTTGGATAAAATGTTATGAAATTAAAAAAGATTGCTTCAACCTTAATGCTGATCGGCCTATCCCCGCTGGCTTTGGCTGATTTCACCATTCAGGATATCCGTGTAGAAGGTCTGCAACGTACCGAACCGAGTACAGTATTTAACTATCTTCCCGTAAAAGTAGGCGACACATTCAGTGATGCCAAGAGTGAGGAAATCATTAAAAACCTTTATGCCACAGGTTTTTTTGATGATGTGCGCGTAGAAACTATGGGTAATCAGGTTTTGTTGACCGTGGTGGAACGTCCCACTATCAGCAGCCTCAATGTTACCGGCGCGAAGATGCTTCAAAACGATGCCATCAAGAAAAATTTCGACGCATTCGGTTTGGCACAATCACAACCTTTCAATCAAGCCACGCTGAATCAGGCAATCGCAGGCTTGAAGCAAGAATACATTACCCGCGGCAAACGGTCGGTAGAAATCACGCCTACTGTTACCAAGCTGGCACGTAACCGTGTAGCAATCGATGTCAAAATTGAAGAAGGTAAAAGCACGACCATTACCGATATCAATTTTGAAGGCAATGAACGTTATTCGGATCGTAAGCTGCGCAAACAAATGTCGTTGAGTGAAGGCGGCGTATTTACATGGTTAACGAAAAGCAACCGTTTCAACGAACAGAAGTTTGCCGAAGATATGGAGCGGGTAACTGAGTTTTATCAAAATAACGGCTATTTCAGCTTCCGGGTTTTGGATACCGATATTCAAACGAACGATGATAAAACCAAGCAAACCATTACTGTAAAAGTACATGAAGGTGAGCGTTACCGTTGGGGCAAGGTACAGATAGAGGGTGATACCCGCGAAGTATCTAAAGAAAACCTTTATAAGCTTCTGACCATGAAAGAAGGCAAATGGTATGAGCGCCAAAAGATGGTTGACAGCCTGCAGGCAATGCAGAATGCAATGGGCAGCGCAGGATATGCCTTCAGTGAAATCAATGTGCAGCCGATGCCAAATCAGCAAACCGGCATAGTGGATTTTGTATTGCATATTGAACCCGGCCGTAAGGTTTACGTAAATGAAATCAATATTACGGGTAACAATAAAACCCGCGACGAAGTAATCCGCCGTGAGCTGCGTCAGATGGAAGCCGCTCCATACGATACTTCCAAATTGCAGCGTTCCAAAGAGCGTGTGGAGTTGCTCGGTTATTTCGACAACGTACAGTTTGATGCCAAGCCCGTAGAAGGTACGCCGGACCAAGTAGATTTGAATATGTCGGTACAAGAGCGCTCAACCGGCTCGCTTGATTTGAGTGCAGGTTGGGTACAGGATACCGGTTTGGTTATGTCGTTTGGTGTGGCACAAGATAACTTGTTCGGTACGGGTAAATCCGTATCTGCCCGAGTTTCGCGCAGTAAAACAACCCAAAACGCCTCGTTGTCGTTTACCGATCCTTATTTCACTCCTGACGGCGTGAGCTTGGGTTACGATTTATATGGCAACATTTACGACCCACGTAAATCTTCATCAAGTACCCAGCAATATAAACAGACCAAATTGGGCGGCGGTTTACGCATGGGCGTACCGGTAACGGAATACGACCGAGTGAATTTCGGCCTTGGTGCGGAGCACTTGAATGTCGACATTTACTCGGGAGCTCCCCGCCGTTACCGCGACTTTATCCAGCAGTACGGCAAATTTAATGATCCTACCTGTGTCCAAGGTAATGACACAACTTCCTGTACCGGTAAGTTTAAAGGTTGGACATTTAAAGGCAATATTGGCTGGGGTCGTAATAAAACCGATAGCGCATTATGGCCTACACGCGGTTATCTTACCGGAGTGAACGGAGAATTTGGTTTACCCGGCGGTGATTTGCAATATTACAGCTTAACTCATAATCAAACATGGTTTTTCCCCCTCAGTAAAAATCTTACTCTGATGCTGGGCGGAGAAGTAGGTTATGCTAACGGATATGGTAAAACCAAAGAATTACCGTTCTTTGAAAACTTCTATGGCGGCGGTTTAGGTTCGGTGCGTGGTTTTGAAAGCGGCACTTTGGGGCCGAAAGTTTATGATCAGCATGGTGATTTGATCAGTTACGGCGGCAACAAAAAGGCCAATGTGAGTGCAGAATTGCTGTTCCCGCTGCCGGGCATTAAAGATTCGCGTACTGTGCGTTTGAGCTTATTTGCCGATGCGGGCAGTGTGTGGGACGGTAAGACCTATAATGACAACAGCAGCGACCGCCTCCAATCCAGCAAAAGAGTTCAAAACGTTTACGGGTTAGGCACCACCCATAAGTCGACCTTTAAAGAAGAATTGCGTTACTCTGCCGGTGCGGCCGTTACTTGGTTATCTCCGCTCGGGCCGATGAAATTCAGTTATGCGTATCCGATGAATAAGAAGAAAGGCGATGAAATCCAACGTTTCCAATTCCAATTGGGTACGACATTCTAAGCCTTACCCGGCAAGCATGAAGGATTTGTTATGAAAAAATCATCACTTATCATCCGTTGGTGTGCTGTTGCAACATTGGGTTTCAGCCTGATGGGACAGGCAGTAGCAGCAGAAAGCTTACAGAAGCTTGGTTTTATTAACACCGAGCGGGTGTATCAAGAGTCCAAGCAGGCTAAGCTTATCCAAAAAACGCTGGAAAAAGAATTCAGTAGTCGGCAGAAGGCTCTGCAAAAATTGCAAGCGGAAGGTACGGAACTTGAGAAGAGAATCGCATCCGGAAAATTGCAAGGGGCGGAGCGGGAAGCTGCCGTTCAAAAACTGGGCGAAGCCGTTCAGAAATTCCGCTTGGAGCAGGCTCAGTTGGCTGAGGAATACAACTTGCGACGTAATGAGGAGTTTGCAGCCTTGCAGCAAAACGCCAACCGCATTATTGTAGAACTGGCTAAAAAAGAAGGGTACGACCTGATTTTGCAGGAAGCTGTTTATGTTAACAGTAAGTTTGATATAACTGACAGCGTTATCAAAGCCTTAAATGCACGTTAATTACTTCAAACGTGCAGGCATTACTTTTCAGACGGCCTTTGATGTAGATGAAACCAGCTTTTTACACCCTATCGCAAATTGTGGCAGAGTTGGGCGGCGAATGGCGCGGCGAAGATGTGAGCATTGCTGCCGTTCAGCCGCTTTCAGCGGCTACGGCAGACCATATCAGTTTTCTGGCTAATCCCAAATATAAATCCGATGTTGCGGCAAGCAATGCGGGCGCAATCATTGTTAGCCCGAAAGTGGCGGATGAATTTGCCGGGCATAACCTGATTATTGCACCAGACCCATATCTCTATTTTGCCAAAGTAGCCCGATTGTTTTCCCCTGTTGAGCGTGCAGTAGCAGGCGTACACCCGACGGCGGTTATCGAACCCACTGCTACGGTGCCGGCAAGTTGCGAAATCGGAGCACATGTTTATATCGGTGGCAATACCGTGTTAGGCGAAGGCTGCCGTATTCTGGCATGTGCCGTAGTCGAGCATGATTGCACGCTTGGAGATGAAGTGGTTATTCACCCGAATGCGGTTATTTATTATGGCTGTACATTGGGAAACCGTGTAGAAATACATAGCGGCAGTGTGATTGGTGCGGACGGATTTGGCTTGGCATTTGCCGGTGATTCGTGGTTTAAAATTCCGCAAACCGGCGGCGTAACACTCGGCGATGATGTTGAAATCGGATCCAACAGCAACATTGACCGTGGTGCGATGAGTGATACTGTAGTCGGTAACGGCACCAAAATCGATAACCAAGTGCAGATCGGTCACAATTGTAAAATCGGTTCGCATACCGTTATTGCTGCCAAAACCGGTATTTCCGGCAGTGTTACCATCGGCAATTACTGTATTCTCGGCGGTGGAGTAGGCACGGTCGGTCACATTGAAATTGCCGATAAAACCACCATCGGCGGCGGCAGCAGTATCACTCACAGTATTAAGGAAAGCGGCCAACATATTGCCGGCCCGTACCCGATGCAAACCCATAAAGAGTGGGCGCGTAATGCCGTGCATATCCGCCATTTGAGTGAAATGAGCAAACGCATCAAACAGCTTGAAAAAGCACTTGAAGTATCACAATTCACTGAAAATAATAAGGAATAAACTATGGAATTTACCCTTCCGATTGAAGCCAAAGACATCCAGAAACTGATACCTCACCGTTACCCGTTTTTATTACTTGACCGTATTACCGCGTTTGAATCTATGAAAAGCCTCACGGCGATTAAAAACGTGAGTATGAATGAGCCGCATTTCCAAGGTCATTTCCCAGATTTTCCTGTGATGCCAGGCGTGCTGATTATTGAAGCATTAGCGCAAGCATGTGGCACACTGGCTATTTTGAGTGAAGGCGGACGTAACTCTAATGAAATCTATTTTTTTGCAGGTATCGATAATGCCCGCTTTAAACGCCAGATTATTCCGGGTGACCAGTTGGTTTTCGAAGTGGAGCTGATTGCGAATAAACGCGGTATCGGTAAATTCAAAACCGTGGCTAAAGTAGACGGCCAAGTAGCCGTAGAAGCCGAAATTATGTGCGCTAAACGCGCCGTCGAACTGTAATCTATTATTGAGGCCGTCTGAAAACACTAAATCGAAGGTTGTTTTCAGACGGCCTGATTGTTTATTTGTATGGCAGACAGATTTTTGTACAACATAAATCAACCTGTTTGCCACATGAAGGAAAGCCTGAATGAGCTTAATCCATCCTACAGCGATTATTGACCCCAAAGCTGAACTCGACAGCAGCGTTAAAGTGGGAGCCTATTCCGTTATCGGCCCGAACGTTAAAATCGGTGCCAATACTGAAATTGGTCCGCATGCGGTGATTGAAGGCCATACCACCATCGGTGAGAATAATAAGATTTTCCAGTTCGCTTCGCTAGGAGCGCAACCGCAGGATAAAAAATACCGCGACGAGCCGACCCGTCTGATTATCGGCAATGGTAACACCATTCGTGAGTTCACCACGTTTAACACCGGTACGGTAACAGGCATCGGTGAAACCCGAGTTGGCGACGATAACTGGATTATGGCTTATGTACATCTTGCACACGATTGCGTGGTCGGCAGCCATACCATTTTCGCCAACAATGCTTCACTGGCGGGTCATGTAACCATCGGCGATTATGTGGTTTTGGGGGGCTATACTTTGGTTTTCCAATTTTGTCAGATTGGCAGCTATGCCATGACCGCTTTTGCGGCCGGTGTTCATAAAGACGTGCCTCCGTATGTTATGGCATCGGGCTACCGTGCCGAACCGGCCGGTTTGAACACTGAAGGTATGCGTCGTAACGGTTTTTCCGCTGAAGAAATTGCACGTGTGAAAGAGGTTTATAAAATCCTCTACCGTCAGGGTTTGGGCTTGGAAGAAGCCAAGACGGAAGTGTTGAAACTCAGTCAATTTTCGCCCGAGCTTGCTGTATTTAAAGAATTTTTTGCAGCATCTAGCCGTGGGATTATCCGTTAAGGCAAGATAACGGAAGGCCGTCTGAAAACTTTTCAGACGGCCTTTTCGATATAACGGTGAAAATCCGGCGATTCAGCCGTATTACCCGACTTTTCCTTTCATATCATTATTCGGACTATGGTTATACAATGCCTGACACCATTATCTGTCATGCAAGCGAGAAAAATATGACTTTACCTGTTTTGGCCATAACCAGTGGCGAACCTGCCGGTATCGGTCCCGACATTTGTTTGGATCTTGCCGCAGCAGAATTGCCTTGTCATTGTGTCGTTTTAGGCGACAAGACTCTACTGCAACAACGCGCTGCCGCTCTTGGGAAAAAAGTAGCAATACGTGATTACGATGCCTCGGTAGCTCCTGTGCATGGGGTGTTGGATGTTTGGCATATTCCGTTAAACGCACCTTGCGAGGCAGGCCGTCTGAACCCTGAAAATTCGCCGTATGTATTGGAGTTGTTGGACACCGCATTGGAAAGCGTGCAAAACGGCACATTTGCAGCGATGGTAAGCGCACCTTTGCATAAAGGCATCATCAATGATGCCGGAGTGCCTTTCTGCGGCCATACCGAATATTTCGCCGAAAAAAGCGGTGCCGAGCAAGTGGTTATGATGTTGGTAGGAGGAGGTTTGCGGGTTGCACTGGTAACGACGCATCTACCGCTGAAAGATATTGCCACAGCCATTACCCAGCCTTTGGTGGAGTCAGTTGCCACCATTTTACATCGTGATTTGCGTACCAAATTCGGCATTGAAAATCCCCGCATTTTGGTAACCGGTTTGAATCCACATGCCGGAGAAGGGGGACATTTGGGGCGGGAAGAAATCGAAGTGATTATGCCGGCGCTGAAAAATCTGCAAACGCAAGGTATAGAAGTCAGCGGTCCTTATCCTGCTGATACACTATTTCAGCCTTCCATGTTGCAAGGTTTTGATGCCGTTTTAGCGATGTATCACGACCAAGGGTTGCCCGTGTTGAAATATGCCAGTTTCGGTAAAGGCGTAAACATTACGCTTGGTTTGCCTTTCGTGCGCACATCGGTCGATCACGGTACGGCATTAGATTTGGCGGGCACCGGTAAAGCCGATTCCGGCAGCCTGATTGTGGCGGTGGATACGGCTTTAGCTATGGTACGGAATCATAAGCACTGAACATGCAAAGAAATAATAGGGTAACTAGTGATAGATCCGCAGGAAAACCATCATTGATGTTTGGGAAGGCAAGCTCGTTTTTGCGGAGAGAAACATAAAAATGGGGCATCTGAATAATTTTTACCACATATTTTAAAGCTGCCTGTTCAAAAGTTGTTTGAGCATATTCAGACGGCCTCTATGCCACTTGAAACATTATTACGCCGTTTGTCGTTATGTCGACCAATTTTGTTGCATTTTCTACGAAATCTAAAGAATGCAATATCAATAATTTACATACATCCATGTATTTTTTCACAAGTGAGCCGTTTGAAAAATTGCCCCTAACGTGGTTAATTATTAAAATACAAACATTTGAAACCCACACATCCGCATGACAAATACTCCTTTTATCGAAATGAAAGATGTGGCTTTCGCTTATGGTGAACGCCCGATTCTCAACAACATTAATTTCACCATCGAACAAGGTAATTTTGCTGCAATCATGGGCGGTTCAGGCAGCGGTAAAACTACGTTGATGCGTCTTGTTACCGGTCAGATTCATCCACAGCAAGGTAAGGTGCTGGTGGAGGGGAAGGATTTGGCCACATTCGGTTCGACCGAGCTTTACGAACACCGTCGTCGTATGGGTGTACTGTTCCAACACGGTGCGCTGTTTACCGATTTATCAGTGTTTGACAATGTTGCATTTCCGATGCGCGAGCTGACTAAGCTGCCAGAACCGGTGATTCGCGACTTGGTCATATTGAAATTAAATGCCGTAGGTTTGCGTGGTGTAGAAAAGTTGATGCCGTCCGAACTTTCCGGCGGCATGGCGCGGCGTGTGGCTTTGGCCCGTACTATTGCGCTTGATCCGGAAATCATGCTTTACGATGAACCGTTTACCGGTTTGGATCCGATTTCTTTGGGCGTGATTGCACATTTAATCAGTCGTATCAACAAGGCCCTCCATTCCACCAGTGTGATGGTATCTCACGATATCGAACAGTCGCTTTCTATTGTCGACCAAGTGATTTTTCTGGCACATGGAGAAATAATGTTTTCGGGTTCCCCTGAAGAGATGCGTGAGTTGGATTCGCCGTGGGTGCAGCAGTTTATTGGTGGTTTGCCTAACGGACCTGTACCGTTCCGTTATCCGGCGGAGACCAGTCTGCAGCAAGATTTACTAGAGGCAAACCGATAGTTTCAGACGGCTTCTCCCGACAATATTACAGGTCGTTTGGCGGTACTAAATAATTTGAAACCATATGAATTTTATCCAAACCATCGGGCATAACACCCTGAAATTTATCCGTTCGCTCGGCAGTGTCTGCCTGTTTCTGTTGCAGATTCTGGCGAAATCGGGAACAGCGCTCACACGGTTCCGTTTGAGTGTGCGCCAAGTATATTTTGCCGGTGTATTGTCGGTGTTGATTGTAGCTGTGTCAGGCTTATTTGTAGGCATGGTGTTGGGTTTGCAGGGGTATACACAATTATCGAAGTTCAAATCAGCTGATGTCTTGGGCTTCATGGTTGCTGCTAGTCTGCTACGCGAGCTCGGCCCCGTATTGGCTGCCATTTTGTTCGCAAGCAGTGCGGGCGGTGCGATGACGAGCGAAATTGGTTTGATGAAAACTACCGAGCAGCTTGAAGCCATGAACGTGATGGCAGTAAACCCCGTAGCCCGTGTGGTTGTGCCGCGCTTCTGGGCAGGTGTTGTTTCAATGCCGCTTTTAGCTTCGATTTTTAACGTAGCGGGTATTTACGGTGCGTATTTGATCGGCGTGCAATACTTAGGCTTGGACGGCGGTATTTTCTGGTCGCAAATGCAGAGCAATATCTCTTTCGACTATGATGTACTTAACGGCCTGATCAAATCTGTGGTGTTCGGGGTAGCGGTAACGCTGATTGCCGTGCACCAAGGGTTTCACTGCGTACCCACGTCGGAGGGTATTTTGCGTGCCAGCACCCGTACGGTAGTGTCTTCCGCCCTTACCGTGTTGGCGATTGACTTTATCTTAACTGCATTGATGTTTACTGAGTAAGTGCGATGAAAAAAAGTATTTTGGAATTTTGGGTAGGTTTGTTTGTCTTATTGGGTGTTGTCGCCATTGGCTTCTTGGCATTCCGTGTGGCCGGCGGTGCGGCGGTTGGCGGTGGCTCCGGCAAAACCTATACCGTGTATGCCGACTTTACCGATATCGGCGGATTGCGTGTGAATGCGCCGGTAAAAGCGGCCGGGGTGCTGGTGGGAAGGGTAGGCGGTATTCAGCTTGATCCCAAAACCTATCAGGCGAAAGTATCACTGAATTTGAACAGCAAATACCAGTTCAGCAGCGATGTGTCTGCGCAGATTTTAACCTCCGGCCTTTTGGGTGAACAATATATCGGCTTGATGCAAGGCGGAGATGAAGAGGAATTGGCAGCAGGAGATACTATTACTGTTACCGGCTCGGCTATCGTGTTGGAAAACTTGATTGGTAAGTTTATGACCAATTTTGCCGAACAGAACGCAGGCAGTAAAAAGGCCGGAGAGAGCAGCCCCGCTGTTTCGGAATAAGCAATCTATTCATATTGATAGGAATTTATAATGAAAAAAACTTCTTTAATCAGTGCTTTGAGTATCGGTGTTTTAAGCATCGGCTTGGCCGTTGCTGCTCCTGCCGATGCAGTAAGCCAGGTACGTGAAAATTCGGTTCAGGTTTTGAGTATCCTGAAAGAAGCCAACGGTAATAACGATGCCGCCGTACGCCGCAAAGCAGAAAACTATGCGCTGCCTTATTTCGATTTCCAACGTATGACGGCTCTTGCCGTCGGTAACCCGTGGCGCGAAGCTACTGCCGAGCAGAAAAAAGCATTGTCTCAAGAATTTCAAAGCCTGCTGATCCGCACTTATTCAGGCACTATGTTGAAATTCAAAAATTCTGCCGTTACCGTAAAAGACAATCCGGTAGTAAACCGGGGCGGCAAAGAAATCGTTGTGCGCACCGAAATCACCCAGCCCGGCGGCAAACCGGTGAACATGGATTTCACCACCTATCAAAGCGGTAGCAAATACCGTGTTTACAACGTTGCCATCGAAGGGGCGAGTTTGGTAACCGTGTACCGCAACCAATTCGGCGAGACCATCAAAAACAAAGGCATCGACGGCCTGATTGCCGAATTGAAAGCCAAAAACAACGGCGGCAAATAAAAGATGAATACCGAAGTAAAAGACGGCGTATTGTATTTGAGCGGCGATGTTACCGTAAAAACGGTAGCATCTGCCGCTTATGCACAATTTGAACAGCAATGCCGCCTGAAAGAAGTGCATACGTTGGACTTATCCGGCGTCAATCGCGCAGATTCTTCCTGTGTGTCGCTGTTGCTGACGGCTCTGCGCCTAAATGCTTCCGGCGTAAAACTTTGTGCAATTCCCGAATCAGTGCAAGATCTTACCGAACTGTACGAAATCAAAGACTGGGTGAATACATGAAAAAATCAGCAGTTCCAGTGATGGTGTTGACGCTTACCCTTTCTCAGCCCGTATGGGCGGAGCGCAACCCCGCCGACCCCTACGAACCGTATAACCGGGTGATGTTTAAAATCAACGATACCGCTGACCGCTATGTGCTGACACCGGTGGCACGCGGTTATCGTGCCGTTACTCCGCAGCCCGTCCGCACCGGTGTAAGCAATTTTTTCAATAACCTGCGTGATGTGGTGAGTATGGGCAGCAATCTGCTGCGTTTGGATATCAAACGGGCAAGTGAAGATTTTGTACGTGTTGGTGTGAATTCCACTTTCGGTTTGGGCGGCTTGATTAATATTGCCGATGCCGGCGGCATTCCCAATAACAAAAACACACTAGGCGACACTTTTGCCTCATGGGGCTGGAAAAACAGCAATTATTTTGTGTATCCGCTCACCGGCCCTTCGACTGTGCGCGATAGTGTGGGCAACACCATTACCAGTGTTTACCCCGTTGATAATGCAGTGTTTCACACTGCGGCCAACCGCATAGGCAATAAAGCGGTCAGAGCAGTCAGCCTGCGCGAGCAATTGCTGGATTTAACCGATAGCTTGGGCGATGCTTCGATTGATAAATATGCGTACACCCGTGATATTTATATGAAAGTGCGTGCCCGCCAGCTTGGTATTACTCCGCCGCAGGGTGAAGAAGATAATATTGACATTGACGACTTGGTTGGCGAAGGCGATGCGCCGAAGACCGGTGATTATCAAGCTCCTGCCGAAGCACCGTTACCTGACAGCAGTGCTAATACCGTATGGCCCGAACGTACAGGGACTCTCACTTTATGGACTCCGGATGATCCGCAAGATGCAAGCCCTCTACACACTGATGGTATAGAAATGGTTGAAGTTGCCCAATGGGGCGAGCCGGTGGGATACGGCTTTTAATGAGTTCGTTTTGCCGACCTGAAACGCTCGATTGAGCCGTAAAACAGCTTTAGGCCGTCTGAAAAGAATTCAGACGGCCTAAAGCTGTTTTACGGAAGTAAATTTATTGACTGGAAAGTCGTTGGCCTTGCAGCAATATCCGGCCTTGCTTATCCAACATTTCAATACGGCGTTTGTTGAAACGGTAACTGTCCACTTTCGGCAATGTGTCGGCCAGTAATTGTTCTACGCGCATATCGGGGCAGGCTTTCAGAGAAGAGGCTACATCTTTGAAATGCAATTTTTTATCGGTGGATAAAGTGTATTCACCAAATAAATTATTACAGTCTGTTTGTGCACTGAAGCTGGAATCCGAAGAGTTTAAGACTAGCGTTGCCTTATCCACGCTTTGTTTGTTTATTTGGGTAATCTGCCATTTTCCATAGACCTGTTGGGGTACGGAAGGCGCACTTTGTGCCGGAACAGGAATGACACATGCGGAGAGAAGCAGGGGAGACAATAAAGTCAAAAGTTTCATTGTTGATCCTTTTAGAACGAGTTAATCTGAACAGTCTATATACCATAAAACGACTAAGGTTGTCTTAGTGATTGTTTGTAAGGAATATCTTATACCTCCCATAATATATGACCGAATCTTCTGTAAATAATTCGGTTTTCTTTTCAGACGGCCTTTGTTATACAATTCTGCCGGTTTAAAACATAACGGAATATCCATGAAAGCCATGATTTTAGCGGCAGGGCGCGGCGAACGGATGCGTCCGCTCACCGATTCCTGCCCAAAACCGCTGTTGAAAGTGGGGAGCGAACCTTTGATCGGTTGGCATTTACGCCGTCTGAAAGCCGCCGGCATCGATGAAATTGTGATCAATCATGCTTGGCTGGGGCGGCAGATTGAAGAAACATTGGGCACAGGCGCGGCTTACGGCGTGCAGATTGCTTATTCTCCCGAAGGCGAAACCGGTTTGGAAACCGCCGGCGGTATAGCAACTGCATTGCCTTTGCTGGGTAACGAACCCTTTTTAGTGGTAAACGGCGACGTGCTGACCGATATTGATTTTCAGACGGCCTTTGAAGCGGCGGCAAGTCTGAAGCAGCAACAGCGGTTGGCACATTTATGGCTTGTACCGAATCCGGCGCACAACCCAGCCGGCGATTTTGCATTGCTGGATAATGGCCGAGTGGCTTCGCAAAGCAGCGCGGGGCAGCCGTTAACGTTCAGCGGTATGGGTGTTTACCATCCCGATTTGTTTGAAAACACGCCGCCCGGAAAGGCCGCCAAACTTGCCCCTCTGTTGCGCGGAGCCATGGATAAAAATCTGGTATCCGGCGAGAAGCATAACGGTTTGTGGCTGGATGTCGGCACGGTAGAGCGGTTGGCGGAAGCCGATGAATTGGCACGGCATTGGTATTGAGCAGGCCGGCAGCAGTTGGGCTGAAAAACTTATCGGTTTATGGCTCGGAGGCCGTCTGAAATCTTTCAGACGGCCTGCTCTGTATATTCAATATCCGTTATTAAACCGTAAAGGTTACATACTGTTCCGAACAACCGCCACTTGCGCCATCATTCGGTTTATCGGCTATAATGCCTTTACATTTCTTAATACAGGCCGTCTGAAAGGATTTTATGTCTGCTAAAAACCCGTCGCTCTTAGGTGGCGCATTGATTATTGCAGGCACCATCATCGGTGCCGGTATGTTTGCCAACCCCACCGCTACTTCGGGCGTTTGGTTTATCGGATCGCTCGTCGTGCTGTTTTATACATGGTTTTCCATGCTTTCCAGCGGGCTGATGCTGTTGGAAGTCAATACCCATTATCCGCACGGTGCCAGCTTCGACACGATGGTTAAAGATTTGCTCGGGCGCGGTTGGAATGCGGTAAACGGTATCGCCGTTGCTTTTGTGTTGTACCTGCTTACCTATGCTTACATTTTTGTAGGCGGCGATTTGACTGCCAAAGGCTTGGGCAATTTGGCGGGCGGCACGGTCGGGCTGCCGGTGGGACAACTGGTGTTTTTCGCAGTATTGGCGTTTTGTGTTTGGGCATCCACTTATCTGGTCGACCGTTTGACCAGTGTGTTAATCGGCGGCATGGTTATCGCTTTTTTCTGGGCAACCGGCGGATTGCTGACCAATGTGCAACTGCCTGTGCTGCTGGATACGCAGGTTACCGCAGGCACGCAATACTGGATTTATGTAGCTGCCGCTTTGCCGGTTTGCTTGGCTTCATTCGGTTTTCACGGCAATGTGTCGAGCCTGTTGAAATACTTTAACGGCGACGCACCCAAAGTGGCCCGTGCCTTGCGTTTGGGCACATTGATTGCGCTGGTGATTTATACGTTGTGGCAATTGGCGATTCAGGGCAACCTGCCGCGCAACAAATTTGCACCGGTTATTGAGGCGGGTGGGCAGGTGTCGGTGTTGATTGAAACGCTGTCGAAATTCGTGCCTACGGGCAGTATGAACACGGTGTTGTCGTTTTTTGCCTATATGGCGATTGCTTCGTCATTTTTGGGCGTAACGCTGGGCTTGTTCGACTATCTCGCCGACTTGTTCAAATGGGACGACAGTGCCGCGGGGCGCACCAAAACCGCAGCATTAACCTTTTTGCCGCCGCTTATCTGCTGTTTGCTGTTTCCTACCGGCTTTGTTACCGTAATCGGCTATGTGGGTTTGGCGGCAACGGTGTGGACGGCGCTGATTCCCGCCATGCTGCTTTATAAGGCGCGTAAGAAATTCAGTGAAAACAAAGGTTATCGAGTTTACGGCGGAATGTGGTTGATTGTGTGGGTATTCGCATTCGGTGTAATCAACATTGCCGCACAAATATTGAGCCAATTGGAGGTGGTGCCGGTATTCAAAGGCTGACAGCAATCGGTTACACAAGGCATCATTCATCAAAAAGGCCGTCTGAAAAGTTTCAGACGGCCTTTTTGATTTCCGTTTTATGCTTCGGCAACAGATTCGCGCGAGAACGTTTTTTCGCAGTAATGGCATTTCAGTTTGGTCTGTCCGCTCTGATTCCGTACGTAAAAACGGCTTTTAACCGGTTCGCCGTGGCTGGCGCAGTTGGCATTCGGGCAGCGGAACACTTCGCTGATGGTTTCCGGCAGGTTCAGCCGCATTTTTTGCACCACTTTGAAATCTTCAATCACATTGACGGTGGCTTCGGGGGCGAACAAGGCCAAGCGATTGGCGGCTTTTTCATCAAGATGTACACCCGAGATTTTTACGATGTCTTTACTGCCTTGGGTTTTACTCGGTAGATTGAAACCTACGGTTACGGCATTGCCGTAGTGCAGCAGTTTGAACTGGCGCAGAATGGCCAAACCTTTTCCGGCGGGGATATGGTCGATAACCGTGCCGGTTTGAATTGCTTCAACGCTGTATTGTTTCTTTTCCATGACGCGTTCTCCTTATACTTCTTCGTTCAAAATCAAAGACAAAATTGCCATCCGCGCATACACGCCGTTGGTAGCCTGCTGGAAATAATAGGCATACGGCGTATCGTCGACATTCGGATGGATTTCGTCTACGCGAGGCAGCGGGTGCAGCACGCGCAGGTTGCTTTTGGCGTTGGCGAGCATGGAGGCTTCCAAGTTGAATTTGCCTTGAATCTTGGCGAATTCCTGCTCGTCGAAACGTTCGCGCTGTACGCGGGTCATGTAGAGAATGTCGGCCCACTCGGCGGCCGCTTCAAGTGAAGGCAGAATCTGATATTCGCAACCCGCTTCTTCCAACTCTTCGGTAATGTATTCGGGCATGGCCAGGCTAGGTGGCGACACAAAAGCGAATTTGCAGCCCCAGCGTTTCAAGGCTTGTGCGAGTGAGTGCACGGTACGGCCGTATTTCAAGTCGCCCGACATGGCAATATTCAGGTTGCTCAGCGTGCCTTGCGTTTCGTAAATCGTTACCAAATCGAGCAAGGTTTGCGAAGGATGCTGGTTGGTACCGTCGCCCGCGTTGATAACGGGCACGCTGCTGAATTCGGCCAACACACGAGCGGAACCGTCGCGCGGGTGGCGTTGGATAATCGCATCGGTGTAGCTGCTGATGATGCGGGCGGAGTCGGCGATGGTTTCCCCTTTTTTCGCGCTGGTGCTGGAGCCGTCGGAAAAACCGATTACCTTGCCGCCCAAGCGTTGCACGGCGGTTTCAAACGACAACCGCGTACGCGTGGAAGGCTCGAAAAAGCACGAGCCGATCAGCTTGCCTTCAAGTAAGTCGTCTCGAGGTTCGGCTTTCAGCTTCAGAGCCGTATGCAGCAGCAGCTCAAGTTGCGGCGTGCTCAAATCGGCGATGGAAATCACATTTTGGCGGTAAAGCAGATTAGGCATGGTGTTTCCTTTTTCCATAAAAAAGCCCGTCTAATACGGGCTGTGTGATTGAAAATGGCAAAACTGCTGCGGCATGCAGCGGAATATGGGCTACGGTGCGGGCAAACTAAGTTCATAACAGTTTTGCAGATTCGGGTTAAATCGGGTTGTACATACATTGAGCGGGGGCGATTATCGCACAAAACGGAGGCCGTCTGAAAGGGGGGAAGACGTGAAAAAATGAATATCAAGTCTTCAGGCCGTTTGAAAATAAGCATGGTAACATTTTTGCAAAGCGGAATTTTTCAGACGGCCCCTCCTATCATTAACGGCCTGAGCGGATGTGGCTGGTTTCCACTCCGCCTTTGATTTCACCATACGCCTGTGTTCCACCCGAAGTGCCGGCACAGGCCGACAACACCAAGGCTAAAACTGCGGCAGTCAATAACGTTTTCATAAAATTCCTTTCTATCAGTAATTTAGGTCATCACGGTTGGGGTGCTTTGACAACGCTCCGGCAGGGGACGTTACTTCTTCAAACGTCCATGCAGTTCCTGCACGCTGTAAACGCCCATAGCATTCAAACTTCTAACGCCTTCGCTCATGGCTCTGCCGCCGGCAGTGGTGGTGTATTGCGGCACGCGCTGAGTGAGGGCGCTACGGCGGATGGAATGGCTGTCGGCAACGGCTTGCGGGTTATTGGTTACCGTGTTGATAACCAATGCGATCTCGCCGTTTTTAATTGCATCCACAATATGCGGCCGGCCTTCCAGTACTTTGTTTACCACCTGTACGCTCACGCCTTGTTCCTTCAGATAGGCTGCGGTGCCGCGGGTAGCGCATACGCCGTAGCCGAGCGACTGGAAGTTTTTGGCGGTTTGCAAAATCAGCGGTTTGTCTTCGTCGCGCACGGCAATGAAGATTTTTCCCACGGCAGGCATGCGCTCGCCCGCGCCGAGTTGGGCTTTCATATAGGCTTCGGAGAATGTTTCGCCCACACCCATCACTTCGCCGGTGGAACGCATTTCCGGGCCGAGAATGGTATCCACACCGGGGAATTTGATAAACGGGAACACGGCTTCTTTTACCGCGTAGAAATCCGGAATCACTTCTTTTTCAACGCCTTGTTCTTTCAAGCTGATGCGGGCCATTGCGCGCGCGCCCACTTTGGCCAGCGGCACGCCGGTGGCTTTCGATACAAACGGCACGGTACGCGAGGCGCGCGGGTTCACTTCCAGCACGAACACCACCCCGTCTTGCACGGCAAATTGCACGTTCATCAGGCCGACCACATTCAGCGCATAAGCCATCGCTTTGGTTTGGCGGCGGATTTCGTCTTGTATTTCTTGGCTCAGGGAGTGCGGCGGCAGCGAGCAGCCGGAATCGCCGGAGTGGATGCCGGCTTGTTCGACGTGTTGCATAATGCCGCCGATCACGACTTCGTGGCCGTCTGAAACACAGTCTACGTCCACTTCGATGGCATTATCGAGGAAGAAATCCAGCAGCACGGGGCTGTCTTCGGATACCTGCACGGCTTCGCGCATATAGGTTTTGAGCTGCTCTTGCGTATGCACCACCTGCATGGCGCGGCCGCCCAATACGTAAGACGGGCGAACCACCAGCGGATAGCCGATTTCTTCGGCCAACACCAACGCTTCTTCTTCGTTGCGCGCAGTGCGGTTCGGCGGTTGGCGCAGACCCAATTCGCGCAACACTTTTTGGAAACGCTCGCGGTCTTCGGCGGCATCAATCGAATCGGCGGAAGTACCGATGATGTTCACGCCGTTTTCCACCAACGCATTGGCCAGTTTTAACGGAGTTTGGCCGCCGTAATGCACAATCACGCCCCACGGGTTTTCGATGCGTACGATTTCCAGCACGTCTTCCAGCGTGAGCGGCTCGAAGTAAAGGCGGTCGGAAGTGTCGAAGTCGGTGGAAACGGTTTCGGGATTGCAGTTCACCATAATAGTTTCAAAACCCGATTCGCGCAGGGCGAGAGAGGCATGTACGCAGCAATAGTCGAATTCGATGCCTTGGCCGATGCGGTTGGGGCCGCCGCCGAGAATCATCACTTTGCGTTTTTCAGACGGCCTCGCTTCGCATTCCTCTTCGTAAGTGGAATAGAGATAAGCCGTATCGGATTGGAATTCCGCCGCGCAAGTATCCACGCGCTTGTACACGGGGTGCAGCTTCAAGCCGTAGCGGTGTTCGCGCACTTCTTTTTCGCTCACGTTTAACAATTGTGCCAAACGCTTGTCGGAAAAACCTTTGCGTTTCAGACGGCGCAGGGTGGCGTAGTCCAAATCGTTCAGACGGCCGTCTGAAACCTTTTGCTCTTCTTGAACAATGTCTTCGATTTGCGCCAAGAACCACGGATCAATCGCGCAAATTTCGTGGATTTCTTCCTTGCTGAAACCGGCGCGGAACGCATCGGCCACATACAGAATGCGCTCGGGGCCGGGGTTGGCCAGCTCGCGGCGGATTACGTTTTTATCGTCGCTGCGCGGATTAAAGCCGCACAAACCGGTTTCCAAACCGCGCAGGGCTTTCTGCATCGATTCCTGAATCGTGCGGCCCATCGCCATCACTTCGCCCACCGATTTCATTTGCGTGGTCAGGCGGTCGTCGGCAGCGGGGAATTTCTCAAACGCAAAACGCGGGATTTTGGTAACCACATAGTCAATCGAAGGTTCGAAAGACGCAGGCGTGCGGCCGCCGGTGATGTCGTTGCGCAACTCGTCCAAAGTGAAACCCACCGCCAGTTTCGCCGCCACTTTCGCAATCGGGAAGCCCGTGGCTTTGGAAGCCAGCGCCGAAGAACGGCTCACGCGCGGGTTCATCTCAATCACAATCATCTCGCCGTTTTCGGGGTTGATGGCAAACTGCACGTTCGAACCGCCCGTGTCCACGCCGATTTCGCGCAGCACCGCCAGCGAAGCATTGCGCATGATTTGGTATTCTTTGTCGGTAAGCGTTTGCGCGGGCGCAACCGTAATCGAGTCGCCGGTATGCACACCCATCGGGTCGAAGTTTTCAATCGAACAGATGATGATGCAGTTGTCGTTTTTATCGCGCACCACCTCCATTTCATACTCTTTCCAGCCCAGCACCGATTGCTCGATCAGCAACTCATGCGTAGGCGAGGCATCGAAACCGCGTTCGCAAATCGCCAAAAACTCGTCTTTATTGTAGGCAATGCCGCCGCCCGAACCGCCCATGGTAAACGACGGACGAATCAGCGTAGGAAAGCCCACCTGTTCTTGCGCCGCCAGCGCTTCGTTCATGGTGTGGCACACAAAAGATTTCGGGCAATGCAAGCCGATTTTTTCCATCGCCTCTTTAAAGCGGCCGCGGTCTTCCGCTTTATCGATCGCGTCTTCCGTTGCGCCGATCAGCTCGACGTTATACTTCGCCAGCACACCGTTGCGCGCCAAATCCAGCGCACAGTTCAGCGCCGTTTGGCCGCCCATGGTCGGCAGCACCGCATCGGGGCGCTCTTTGGCGATAATCTTTTCAACCGTCTGCCACATAATCGGCTCGATATAGGTTACATCGGCCATTTCAGGGTCGGTCATAATCGTGGCGGGGTTGGAATTGACGAGAATGACTTTATAGCCCTCCTCGCGCAAAGCCTTACACGCTTGCGCGCCAGAATAGTCAAACTCGCAGGCCTGGCCGATCACAATGGGGCCAGCGCCGATGATTAGGATGGATTTTAGGTCGGTACGTTTGGGCATGGTGGGGTCTTTCTTAATGGTACGATAAAAATTAATAACCTCATTCATTAACAAACTCCCCAATAAACAATGCGTTCCAATAAAAGGGAAATTTGCATGGGAATAATTCAGATAAGTAAACGCAATGGGAATAATAATAAAAATAAATATTAAAACAGTTATCTTGCATAAAATCTTATCTAAATCTTCCAAATATTTGCTTGTTTCAAAGTAAAGAAAGAATAATGTAAATTCATAAATGAGAGTAATCAGGAACCCATATAGGTAAGCTAAGCCTGCTTGTTTTAGAAACTCAAGCATGCCATCACATTTATTAAAACTATCACAATTAAACGCGATTTCTAATATTTTAGATAAAATTCGAAAATAAAATAACAATAAAAAACATAATAAAAACCAATGGAATATAATTTTTCCGATATCTTTATTGTATCTTCTATCATGAAATCCAATAAGATAAACCACTACAGCTAAAACAAATAAATAAAAAATTAACCAACATAATTCATTAATATTAGAAGCTACTAACAATGTACCAAAAGCAAAAGAAACGGGATCATTAGTAATCTTGTTAATTACATTAATAAATTCATCTGTAAATATTCTGCTTATATCCAAAACAAAAAGATTTATGATCAAGAAAACAATCACTATCAATCGAAAAAAACTTTTTTTATCCATAGTTCTTGTACTCCTGCTTGACTGAAATGCAAGCAAGCGTAGATCGGATACACGTATCCAACAAAATCAATTTCAGGCTACCTGAAAACATTTTTTCTTGCTGTGCATTTCCTATTTGTCGAATTCAAGAATCCGACCTACATCTGAATAATTTAAAAAACCAACCTTAAGCATGGTAAATATAGCGCCGGTAAAATATTTTACAGATTAACTCGGCAGCTTGAACATGCCGCGCCCGACTTCCACCACGCGCCCGCCCACATAGATATTTTCGGCTTCGTCCACGCGCAAACTGAGGCGGTTGGGGCGGCCGGTTTGGTCGCCTTGCCGCACGCTGCGTGTGAGCGGGAATGTGCCGCGCGAAAGGTAATAGCAAGCGTAGCCTGCATGTAGGGTGTGTGGCGTAGCCACGCACGCGTTGTTAATTTCTAATGTAAACCCCAATCACCGCGTGCGTGCCGTTGGCACACACCCTACCGGTTTTCAGGCAATGCCGTCTGAAATTATTTCAGCGGCTTTGTAGCCTCCTTTGTATCTGCTCCCGAATGTCTTTTTCATATCGGGCGGGATGGTACGTTATTTTATAGCCTCCCGATTGGGGGCTGGTGCTTCCGAGGCCGTCTGAAAATGGGCTTTCAGACGGCCTCGGCAAATGTTTACCACAAATGGCGCATGGCTTCGTGTTCTTGACGGATGCGGATGGCAAGAATCACCAAATAAACGGGCAGGCCGATGGCCATGGTTGTCCATGCGTGGCAGAGCAAGCCGATACCGATGAGTTCGGGAATGATGTTTAAAAAGTAGTTGGGATGGCGCACATGGCGGAACAGCCAAGAGCGGTTGATTTTGTGTTGCGGGTGGATATAGATTTTCAGTGTCCAGATTTCGCCGAGCGCACGGATTACGTAAAACAGCATCACGAGGGCGAAGGCGGTAACGGTGGTGCCGACGGTGGAAACGACATCAAACTGCACGCCGCGGATATGGGATTCGGCTAGGGCGGCGAAGTAGTAGGCGATATGGGCGGCGGCAAGCAGCTTGGAGTTTTTCTCGCCGAACTGTTTGGCTCCGGCGGCGATCAGGCGTTTTTCGTTTCGGATGGAAATGGAAAGGGAAACGAGGCGGATGGAGAAGAAAATGATGAAAATGGCTGTAATCATGAAGTATTTCCTTATGTGAGTGTTTTAAGTAGATACGTTTTTCAGACGGCCTCTTATATTGTTGCCGCCCACATTTTTACGGCAAACCCGATAAACATCAACCCGACCGTACCCATTGCGGCGGAGGATATTTTCCGATGCCGTCTGAAAAGCCTTGTCATGTTGTGTCCGGTAAATGCCAAAAGATTCAAATAGATGAAACTGGTGCTTTGCAAAATCAACGCCAAGATTAAAAACGACAGTGCGGGATGCGGATAAGCCGGGTCGACAAATTGTACGAAAAACGATAGGAAAAACAATATCGCCTTCGGGTTGGTTAGGCTCAACAACAGGGCGCGTTTGAAGATGTGCCGTGCAGGTTGGCGTTGAGGCTCCGAATCGGCTTCTATCAAGGACGAGGGGGCTTGCCATTTCCTTACAGCCCCGCGCAGTAAATGCCAACCGATATAAACCAGATAAAGGCCGCCTATTAGTTTGAGGGCGTAAAAAAGCGCGGGATAGAGTTTTAATAATGTTCCCGCACCCAATACGGTAAAAAGAATCAGCAGGGAATCACCCAATAAAATGCCTGTCACCGAACGGTAAGCCGCTTTTACGCCGTGTTGTGCAGCAATGGCCAGGCAAAACATGGAGTTTGGCCCGGGTAGCAGAATAACGGCAATGGTGCCGATAATGTAAGTGGTAAGGTGGGTGATGCCGAACATGGATTTGCCAAAGGGTTAGGGTTGGTTATTCGGATTGGCGGGTTTGCAAATTGGCTTCGCGTTGTGCCGTATAAGTCTGCCGCGGCTTGGGTTTGTCGCCGCTTATAAAGTCAACTGCTGATCGGAGTACGTTAGCATCGCGTTTGACTTCGGCAGGGATCATGGCGGTTTAGCTATGCTGGTTGGGAAAATGTTTTTCAGACGGCCTTTGTGTTTGTGAAAAGCCGTCTGAAAACCTTAAGCGGCTTTTGCTGCTTTGATGCTGTCGATAAATTTATCAAACAGATAAGCCACATCATGCGGGCCGGGGCTGGCTTCGGGGTGGCCTTGGAAACTGAACGCCGCCCGTTCGGTCAGCTCAATGCCTTGCAACGAGCCGTCAAACAGCGAACGGTGCGTTACTTTTACATGAGCGGGCAAAGTATCCGCATCCACTTCAAAACCGTGGTTTTGGCTGGTAATCATCACTTTGCCGCTGTCCAAATCTTGAACAGGGTGGTTGGCTCCGTGGTGACCGAACGCCATTTTGCGGGTTTGGCCGCCCACCGCCAAACCTAATAATTGATGCCCCAAACAAATACCGAACAGCGGTTTTTTGCTTTCCAACAGTTCTTTTACCGCCGCAATCGCATAATCGCACGGCTCGGGATCGCCGGGGCCGTTGGAAAGAAACACGCCGTCGGGGTTCATCGCCAGTACGTCTTTTGCCGGAGTTTGTGCCGGCACAACGGTTAAACGGCAACCGCGCTCGGCCAGCATACGCAGAATATTGGTTTTCACGCCGAAATCGTAAGCAACCACATGAAACGGCTGTTCAGACGGCCTCTCAAAGCCTTTGCCCAGCTTCCATTCGCCTTCCGTCCATTCATAAGATTCGCTGCACGTTACTTCTTTCGCCAAATCCTTGCCGACCATGCTGCCGAACGCCGCAATCAGCTCGCACGCTTTTCCCTCGGTAGCGTCCGCACCGGCCAGAATCGCACCGGCCTGCGCCCCTTTGTCGCGCAAGATGCGGGTGAGACGGCGGGTGTCGATGTCGGCAATCGCAACGGTTCGGTTGCGAACCAAATATTCCTGCAAACTCTCGCTGCTGCGGAAATTGCTGTGCAGCAGCGGCAGGTCGCGAATAATCAAACCGGCGGCATGAACGGCAGTGCTTTCAGTGTCTTCGCTGTTGGTGCCGGTATTACCGATGTGCGGATAGGTAAGGGTAACGATTTGTTTGCGGTAAGAAGGATCGGTAAGGATTTCTTGATAACCGGTCATGGAAGTATTGAATACCACTTCGCCGGAAGTGTATCCTTCATAACCAATTGATATTCCGTGAAAAATATTGCCGTCTGCAAGAACAAGGATTGCTGGTGTCGTCATGATGATTCGTTCCTGTGTTGTGTGATTTATCCGCTGAAAGGCCGTCTGAAAAATAAAGCAGCTTTACAGATTTTCAGACGGCCTAAAGTATCCGGTCAAAAAAAAACACGTCGCACAGTTTGTCGGAAAACTGTGTTACGTGCTTTGAGGGCATGGTGTATGCCGCAGAAGCAACACATTTTAAGCGAAAAAAAAAATTAGCTCAAGCACTGGGAAAAATATGTTGGAGGCAATTTATTTAATTTTTCTGGAATTTTATCTAAATTAAATCAGTTACTTGATTGGAGTGTACAAAATTATTTTCAAGGTTATCCGAGATGTAGCGTGATAGATATATCTCTGATATTGTTGATTTTATGTATCAATATGTGAATATGCTAAATAATGTGAATGTGCTAAAATAGAATTAGGTCTAAAAATATACTTTGAAATCCTTTCTATTCGATTCTTACTCTATTAATTAAGTAGCTCTAAATTTGAGTTTAGACGCTAACATATGAAAGTTTGCACATTATGAAAAAATCTAATTCTCGCTTTAAAGGCACTGTGCGGCCGATAATTTGCAGCATAGTTTCTGCTTTGGCCTTAATTGGCGATAGTGCATATGCCCAGTTTGCTCAGATTCCTTTACACCTTCAAAATAAAACAGTTACGACAACGGGCGATGGAGTCAAGCCTAATGTAATGTTATTCATTGATGATTCCGGAAGTATGAAAGATACGCCAGCTGGTAGAAAATTAAATAATACTCAAGATTATTATCATTATAATTATTATAATGATAATTATTATAATAATTATGTTAGGGATTATTATGATGACGATGATGGATATTATAGTAGATATGGTGCGGGATATTATGATCCTTTTTACGGCGCTTATTCTTCGGGAAGCCCTAACTACTATTCCTCATCCCGGCGATCTTCATCTCAGCAGGGAAGTCGTAGCACGGTTGATAGAAATTTTGCCAACCAAAGAGATAATGAATCTAAGTTAGACATTACTAAGAAAGCACTTTTTGCAATATTGCAACATTATAACAATAGAATTAATTGGGGTTTGCAAACACTGCATAATAATGGTAAATCTGATTTGACAGGATATAGCGATGATTGGCGGCATGTTCAGAGGCAAGTGCAGTTAATCAAAGCTGATAGTGGCACGCCAACAACCCGCCGTTATTATGAGATTTCTGATATTGTGAAAAACAATACACTTTATCGCTGCCAGAAAAACTATATTGTTTTAATGTCTGACGGAGATGCGAATACAAGTTGTGGTTACGAAAGAAATGCTAAAAATCCTCCATTTAACTATAATGGAGATGCTTATTTTGGGTTTCCTAAAGACTTCTCTAATGGATGCAATAGGCAAAAGGATAATGACAAGTATCATATATTTTGGGATCAGAATGATGGATTACGTTTTTTCAGCCAAACTTTTGCTACGAAGGACTTTAAAACAGGTGGGTTTGATAAGACAGGGAAAAGTTGGGATGGTGCTGATATTGACTTTAAAGATAAGAAAACAGGAAAAAGCATATACGCTAATCAAATTGCAGAAACATTTACAGTTGGGTTTGGTACAGCTATCAGTCAACGAGGTGAAACTTACCTTAGGAGCGGAGCCAGTAAGCCCGAATATTACTATAATGCAAAAAATACAAATGATTTGATTAATGCGTTTGCAAAAATTTTTGAAAGCATTGAAGCAGAAAGTTTAAACCAACCCATAGAAATAGAAGGATCTGTTGCTCCTGCTGTAACCGGTAATAAGGTTCCCAATATGGCTGCTATTGTTCAATTGGATACCGGATCATGGAGCAGTCAACTGCAATTTTTTGATGTCAATCCCGATGGTAAAATTAATGCTTCCCTTAAGCCTAAAAATCCTTCTTTTGCCGATAGAAAAACTTTGATAAATACAGGAGAAGGTGTTTATTGGATAAAAGACCTGCAAAAAGATAATGCTTATTTTGGAATAGAAAGAGGCAGTGCAGTTGATGATAAGGAATGGAAAGATGCACTGATACCATGGGTAGCAGCTCGTCCAGAACAATCAGATGAAGCAATTAAAACTCTTGCCCAAAATAAAAAATACAGCCAAGCCTATCGAGTGCGTGCACAAGGTCAGGAGATAGGTGATATTTTGGATAGCCCGGTTGCAGCTATTGGCAAGGAACGGTATGGTAGGCAAGCGTTCTTGGTTACTGCGGCCAATGATGGCATGGCTCATATCTTTGTGAGTCAAGATGATAAAGAGCATCCTTATAAATTAGAATTGAGTTATATACCTGCAGCTATGGAGCAAGACGGGTCGAATACTTTGGCAAAAGGGCTTAAATATCTTGCTAATGAAAAGTATGGTCAAACAGTTCCTCATCGCCATATGATTAACGGAGGATTTGTTTTACGCCGCACAGCATCACATAACGGTACAGATGAAAACCAACAAATTTTTATGTTTGGTTCAATGGGGCAAGGAGGGCGCGGAGCCTATGCTTTAAATATTGGTGGAATCAATCGTATTACAAGGAAACCGACAGGTGTACGTAGTGATGATCCCAAAACAGATGTGCCGCTTTTTGAGACGAAAAAAGGTACAGTGAATGAGCTGGGTTATACGGTAGGTTCTCCACAAATTGGTCGTGTTTCTATTCAACGGAATGCGAATACGGCTGCTGTTGATATCAGTAAAAATATTCGCTATGCTGGTTTCTTAGCAAGTGGATATAGTTCGTCAAAATGGAAAAAAGTGGATAACCCGAAATCTGACGAGAAAAAACAAGAAACTGCTTTGTATATTTATGATATTTTAGGTCAAGAAGCGAATGTAGGTACTAAGACCGGTAATCCCGGTGAATTGCTTCGTAAAATTTCTGTAGCGGAAGGAGTAGGAGGGTTGTCCAGTCCTACATTGGTTGATGTTGATTTTGACGGTATTATTGACATCGCTTACGCTGGAGACTACGGTGGTAATATGTATCGGTTCGATTTTAGAAAAGAGGACCCAAATAAATGGTCTTATCAGCGTATTTATGAAGGGAATGACAAACAACCCATTACTTCTGCTCCGGCCGTTTCTCGCCGAGGCACAGAGAAATATGTTGTGATTTTTGGTACCGGTAGCGATATTTATCAAGAAGATTTAGAAGATAAAAACCAACAGGCGGTTTACGGTATTTTTGATGATGTTTCTCCAACAAAAAATGGTAGTACTAACGTTACGGCTGCAACAGATAAAGATTTACAGACGCAGACGATCTCTTCTAGAACTATTGACGGACAAGAATATCGTTTCTTATCTAACAACGCTATTAGTCCGAATCATAAAGGTTGGAAAGTTGATTTGGCTTCAAACGGTGAACGGGTAGTAATCAAACCGACGATGATTCTACGGACTGCAGTAGTAAGTACACGAATTTATGATGCGGCTAAAACCGACAACTTTGAGGGAGACCTGTGTGTTAGACAGAGTAGTAACAAAATCAGCAGTTCTAGCTGGGTATTTGGCTTGAATGCGGAAACCGGCGGGGCGTTGAGAAAATCAGATGCGCACTTGGTTTTCAAAAACAATCCCATGAATGGAGAGTTTTATGCAAATGGCCGTAAGAGTTCGGGATTGCTCAACTTTACCTACGTTGATACAGCGAAGGGTGACGATAATCCTGTAACTGTTGACGGTGATAGCGGCGGTACAGGTACTGATAGAATGATCACTACCATGCCGTTTATTCCTCAAAATAAATGTTTTGTGGATAAAGCAAGTCGAACTCTTATTACCAATAAAAAAGAATCTATTGGTGTCGAAGGTCGGATTTGTGGATTGCGCCGTATTAGTTGGAGAGAGATTTTCAATTAAAGTGCGTTTAAAAGGTAAAAAGCTGCTTGAGAAATTATCAAGCAGCTTTTTTATTAACTTTAATAAAGTAAAGAGGGTTGATTGTATTAGTTGCCTTTATTATGTCGTATGGTGGCTTTCTATCTTATGTGCCGTATCAGGTTATGATTTTAGAGGTTGGATTATTGATATGAAACTTTTATTGACACGCTACAGAAGTTTTTAGGTATCATAACAAAAGTTAAATTATTTTATTCTTCAGTTTATAAGTTCAGTTTTGCTGATAATGTTTTAAATTATGTCAAATATTCAACACAATACACAGGTACAGCGCCGTTTGAAGACACGCCATTTGTCGATGATTGCGATTGGGGGCTGTATCGGTACTGGGCTGTTTATGGCCAGTGGTACGGCTATCAGCTCTGCTGGTCCGGGTGGTGCGCTTGTTGCTTATGCAGCCATTGGACTGATGGTTTATTTTTTGATGACTTCGCTTGGGGAGATGGCAACTTACCTGCCGACTTCCGGTTCGTTCAGTACTTATGCTGCACGCTTTGTCGATCCTTCTCTTGGCTTTGCGTTGGGTTGGAACTATTGGTTTAACTGGGTGATTACTGTTGCGGCCGATGTGGTTATTGCAGCGGTTGTGGTTACATATTGGGAGCCGATGCGGTTTATGGCTCCGTGGGCATGGAGTTTGGCATTTTTCTCCGTGATTTTTTTATTAAACACCTTGTCGGTGCGGGCTTACGGTGAGTCGGAATACTGGTTTGCGCTGGTTAAAGTGGTTACGGTTATTGTGTTTTTGGCAGTGGGCGTGTTGACGATTTTCGGTATTCTTGGCGGTGAATACGTGGGTTTGACGAATATGACGATGGGTGATGCGCCGTTTTTGGGAGGCGGATTTTCCGGACAGTTTCTGACTATTCTGGGTGTTTTCTTGATTGCTGGTTTTTCGTTCCAAGGTACGGAGTTGATCGGTATTACTGCAGGTGAATCCGAGCACCCTGAGGAAAGTATTCCTAAAGCCATCAAGCAAGTATTTTGGCGGATTTTGATTTTTTATATTCTGGCTATTTTGGTGATAGGTTTATTGATTCCTTATACCAGTCCCCAATTGTTGGGTGCGGATGTAAACGAAATTGCCAAATCGCCTTTTACGTTGGTGTTTGAACGGGCGGGGTTAGCGTTTGCAGCGGCCGTGATGAATGCGGTTATTCTGACATCGATTTTATCTGCCGGTAATTCGGGCATGTATGCTTCCACACGTATGTTGTATGCGATGGCAAAAAACGGTTTAGCCTATAAACAGTTTTCTCGAACTAATGAAAAAGGTGTTCCGATATTTGCTTTGTTTGCAACGGCAATTATTGTGCTGGCGATTTTTTTGTTGCAGTTGGCAAGCGATAAGATGTATCAATATATTCTTGCCGCCTCGGGATTGACCGGTTTTATTGCGTGGCTGGGCATTGCCATCAGCCACTATAGATTCCGCCGTGCTTATATCGCTCAGGGTAAAGATTTGAAGACGTTGGTCTATCGCGCCAAGTGGTTTCCGTTTGGCCCTTTATTGGCGTTGGCTTTGTGTATTTTGGTGATTATCGGCCAAGATACCGAATTGGTGTTGAAAGGCAGTTTTGACTGGGATCGCGTGGTTATCACTTATATGGGGTTGCCGGTGTTCTTGGGTTTTTATTTCTACCATAAACTGCGCTATAAAACACGTAAGATTCCATTGGAACAGGTGGATTTGAGTCAAGATGCACATTGATTTGAATAAAAAGCTAAGGCCGTTTGAAAAGTATTTTTCAGACGGCCTTTTTTTGTTGCAGCCGGTTAGATATCATATTTGTTATACGTCTTCTATAGAAGTATATCGGCAGTAAATTTATCTATGCCTTGCATGGTTGAATTTGCGATTTTTATTTAAAAGAGTTTTTCGAAACAATGGAATGGTTTGTATATCTTTACAGCAGGATGGCCAGAAGCATGAGTGAGGGGTATGCTATGAGCGGATGCTTATACCTGTATATTTCAAACGGCATATAATTTGAAAGACGTTTACCGAGTTATGAATATGCAAAATAAACCGCATAGAATATTGATTTGTAAGCTTCGCCATCATGGTGATGTGTTGCTTGCTACTCCTGTGGCGGATGTAGTGAAGCATGTTTTCCCGGACTGTGAGGTGGACATGCTTGTGTATCAGGAAACCGCCGATATGGTTCGCAATAACCGCCAACTCCGGCGTATTTTTACCATAGACCGCAATTGGAAAAAACAGGGTCTATTGAAGCAGGCGGCTTGTGAATTTCGATTGCTGAAAGAATTGAAAGAACAGCATTATGATTGGGTGTTGAACTTATCCGATCAATGGCGGGCCGGCATATTGGCCAAATTATGCGGGCGGCAAAGTGCCGGAATTGCTTTTCAAAAGCGAAACAATGTATTGTGGAAGTTTTGCCATACTTTTCTCGGTAAAGACTTAGGGAATGAGCATCATATTACGAAACACAATTTGGCTGTCTTGGGTCCATTGGGCTTTTCTCTCGACCATTACCATCCCGAAGTGCGTCTTGATGTTTGCGAAGCTGACCGCTTGAGTCTGCAAAACAAATTGAGAGGGCTTGGTTGGCAAGGAGAGGGCTATGTGCTGGTGCATCCTGGATCGCGTTGGATATTCAAATGTTGGGATGATGATAAGACTATGGAACTGCTTCAGCGTTTGTTGGATAGCGGGGAAAATATCGTATTGACTGCCGCTCCTGATCAAAGAGAACGGCGTGTATTGGAGCAAGTAACAGGCCGTCTGAAAACTACCGGAAATGCAAAATTGTGGGTTTTGTCCGGTAGCTTGAATCTATGCGAGCTTGCTGCGGCTATTGACAGATCAAAATTATTTATTGGCGTGGATTCAGCACCTATGCATATGGCTGCGGCGTTGGATAAGCCGCAAGTTGCATTGTTCGGCCCCAGCTGGGTAAGCCGCTGGCGGCCCTATTCAGATAAAGCATCGGTAGTATGGGCAGGCGATTATGGCGATTTGCCGCATCCGGACAGTATCAATACCAATGATGAGAAGCGTTGGTTGGGTGCGATTCCTGTCGAAGCGGTATGGCGGGCTGTGCAGGAGAAGTTAGTCTATCTCCGGTCTGAAGCCGAACATGATAGCGGCGAAGCTTAATTCGTCATACAGCCTTACGCCGTTGTTTATCAGTCATCAGTGAAATCATTGCCCCGGCTCCATATCAAGGCCGTCTGAAAAGGTTTTTCCACTTTTTCAGACGGCCTTCTTTATAATAGCAGGCCGTTTGAAACACAGAGGCCGTCTGAAATGCCGCAAACCCTCGCCGAATGGATAAAAACCTGCCCGCTGCCCAAACTGGAAGCACGGATGCTGCTGCAACATGCTACCGGTTATACCCGCGCCCAATTGATTACCCGTGAGCATGAAGTTCTCGAAGAGAATGTTCAGACGGCCTTAAATGCATTGGCTTGCCGTCGCATACAAGGAGAACCGATGGCCTATATTTTGGGCAATCGTGAATTCTACGGACGCATGTTTAAAGTCAATCCTCATGTATTGATACCGCGCCCGGAAACCGAACATTTGGTTGAGGCCGTTATCCGATATTTGCCTCAGGGCGGCAAAGTGTGGGATTTGGGTACGGGAAGCGGCATTATCGCAGTAACGATCGCGTTGGAGCGCCCTGATGCACAGGTTTCCGCTTCCGACATCAGTGCTGCCGCCTTGCAAACCGCTGCCGACAATGCCCGGGCATTAGGGGCGGAAGTTGAGTTTTCATGCGGTTCGTGGTTTGAGGCGGGGAGGCCGTCTGAAAACCATACTTTCGATATTATTGTTTCCAATCCCCCTTATATCGAAGCCGAAGACAGCCATCTGCAGCAGGGCGATTTGCGCTTCGAACCGCAGTCCGCACTCACCGATTTTTCAGACGGCCTGAGCTGTATCCGTGCTTTGGCCGAAGGTGCGCAGACTTATTTGAAAGAAGGCGGCCGCCTAATGGTTGAACACGGTTACAACCAAGGCCGGGCCGTACAGGAATTATTCAAACAAAACGGTTTTCACGAAATAGAAACTTTGCAGGATCTTGCCGGGCAAGACAGGATTACACTGGGAACCATCGGTCTTGAGGCCGTCTGAAAATCTCATGCCCAATAGACTTGATGATTCAGGCCGAGTGCCGCCCGTTGTGCCGCCTCGTGCGGGGCTATATCGGTATTCTCGCAAAGAGCGTGGTAGTGAAATGTAGTTTTAAACGATTAAAATTACACTACTTTGTTTTTTATCAAAATTCTAATTTTGAAATTCAGGAAAATAAAAAAATCTGCAACAAAAATCCGGTTTAACCTTGCAAGCAGATTAACGTTATAAAAAGAAAGGAAGCACATGACCACACGCCAAGAAATTCTCGATTGGTGCGATCAAACCTTGCAAACCGACCTATTTAAAGACTATGCGCCAAACGGTTTGCAAGTTGAAGGGCGGAACGACGTGAGTAAGATCATCACCGCCGTTACCGCCAGTCGCGCTGCCATCATCTATGCAGCAGAGCAAGGTGCAGACATGCTGCTGGTGCATC
The DNA here is from genome assembly GCF_900637855.1 of Neisseria animaloris. Classification (NCBI taxonomy): domain Bacteria; kingdom Pseudomonadati; phylum Pseudomonadota; class Betaproteobacteria; order Neisseriales; family Neisseriaceae; genus Neisseria; species Neisseria animaloris. Next base: position 1,353,179 of record NZ_LR134440.1, on the reverse strand, counting down.
ACGGCATGTTTTGGAAGAGTGAGCCGGTAACCATCACCGGATGGAAAAAAGAACGCATTGCAACTTTGCTCGGCCACGGCATCAATATGGCAGGCTACCATCTGCCGCTCGATGCCCATCCCGAATTAGGCAACAACGCACAATTGGCTGAAAGAATGGGATGGGTTCGCGAAAAACAATTCGGCGAACAAAATCTTCTGAACATAGGCCGTCTGAAAACCCCGCAAACTTTAGATGAACTGTGTGCAGATTTGCGTAACCGGCTCGGACGGGCTCCCACTGTGGTTGGCAGCGGAGAGCGCATCATCAGCCGTATCGTATGGTGTACCGGTGGTGCACAAGGATTTTTTCAAGAAGCCGTAGAAGCCAGTACGGATGCCTACATCACGGGCGAAATTTCCGAAGCACAGTTTCATTTGGCTAATGAAACCGGCACCGCTTTTATCGGAGCAGGCCACCACGCTACGGAACGTTACGGCATACAAGCGCTGGGGGAGGCTCTTACCCGCGAATTCGGTGTGGAAACCCTTTTCTTCGACGAGCAGAATCCTGCATAAAGTTGAAAAATACGGCAAAACTTTACGTTATTTTAAATAGTGCTTTAAGTATTCCTATAAAATCAGGTAGAATTGATAAGTTTAATGGCTCGGTATTCCCAAAATTTTAGGATGACTGAATAATGGAAAATCAAGAAATCAATCAAGGCCGCCGCCGCTTTCTAACGTTGGCGACGGCCGGTGCAGGCGGTGTTGCCGCATTAGGCGTGGCAACACCGTTCCTGGCTAGTTTTTTCCCGTCGGAAAAAGCCAAAGCTGCCGGTGCGCCCGTAGAAATAGACGTAAGTAAAATCGAACCCGGCCAGTTGGTTACAGCCGAGTGGCAAGGCAAACCCATTTGGGTGCTCAACCGCACAGAAAAACAGTTGAAAGACTTGGCATCTCTGAACGGGGCAGTTGCAGACCCTAAATCGGAAGTCGAGCAACAGCCTGAATACTGTAAAAACGAAATGCGTTCGATTAAACCCAATATCTTTGTGGCCATCGGTATTTGCACCCATTTGGGTTGCTCGCCGACTTTCCGCCCCGACATCGCCCCCGCTGATTTGGGAGCAGATTGGAAAGGCGGCTTCTTCTGCCCGTGCCACGGTTCCAAATTCGACTTGGCAGGCCGCGTATATAAAGGCGTACCCGCACCTACCAACCTGATTATTCCGCCCTACAAATACCTGAGCGACACCACCATTTTGGTAGGCGACGACAAATAAAGGGACTTATCATGGCAAACCAAACCAATAATGAAAATAAATCATTGTTAGGCTGGGTGGACGCACGTTTCCCTTTGTCTAAAATGATGAAAGAGCACGTAACCGAGTATTACGCGCCCAAAAACTTCAACTTCTGGTATTTCTTCGGCTCGCTGGCCATGCTGGTACTGGTGATTCAAATCGTCAGCGGTATTTTCCTGACCATGAATTACAAGCCCGACGGCAACCTGAACTCATACCACCTGCCCGCCGCTTTTACCGCCGTAGAATACATCATGCGCGACGTATCGGGCGGCTGGATTATCCGCTACATGCACTCCACCGGCGCATCCATGTTCTTCGTCGTGGTCTATCTGCACATGTTCCGCGGCCTGATCTACGGCTCATTCAAAAAACCGCGCGAATTGGTGTGGGTATTCGGCTCATTGATTTTCTTGGCTTTGATGGCCGAAGCATTCATGGGTTATCTGCTGCCTTGGGGTCAAATGTCGTTCTGGGGCGCACAGGTAATTATTAACCTGTTTGCCGCCATTCCCGTTATCGGCCCCGATTTATCCACTTGGATCCGAGGCGACTTCAACGTATCCGACGTTACCTTGAACCGTTTCTTCGCTCTGCACGTTATCGCCGTACCGCTGGTATTGGTCGGCTTGGTGGTTGCCCATCTGATTGCCCTGCACGAAGTAGGCTCCAACAACCCTGACGGCGTAGAAATCAAAAAACTCAAAGACGAAAACGGCATTCCGTTAGACGGTATTCCGTTCCACCCCTACTACACCGTTAAAGATATTCTGGGCGTAGTGGTATTCCTGATCGTATTCTGTGCCATCATGTTCTTCGCTCCCGAAGGCGGCGGTTACTTCTTGGAAGCACCCAACTTCGACCCGGCCAACCCGCTGAAAACGCCTGCACACATTGCACCGGTATGGTATTTCACACCGTTCTACGCCATTTTGCGTGCCATTCCTTCTTTCTTCGGCACACAGGTTTGGGGCGTAATCGGCATGGGTGCCGCCGTTGTATTGATTGCCCTGCTGCCATGGCTTGACCGCTCTCCGGTAAAATCCGTCCGCTACCGCGGCCCGATTTTTAAAATCATGTTGGTACTGTTTATCATTTCCTTCATCGGTTTGGGGATTTTGGGTGCTTTAGTGGCTACCGACACTCGCACGATTGTCGCACGTATCCTGTCTGTCATTTACTTTGCATTCTTCTTAGGTATGCCGTTCTATACTAAACTGGATAAAGACCGTCCGGTTCCTGAGCGTGTAACCATGAGTACCGGCAAACAAAAACTGATGTTTTTTGTTTATGTTACCATTACTGTGGTGGGTGCATATCTGTTTGCAACTAACATTTAATGAGGGCAGCGAAAATGAAACAAACACTGAGAAATTGGGTGGCTGCCTTATTATTGGCAGCACCTATGAGCGTAGCGTTTGCCGCGGGCGGGCATGCCCACTATGAGAAAGTTGATATCGACTTAGGCGATCAAGTCAGTTTGCAACGTGGCGCACAGATTTTTACCAACTATTGTTTGTCTTGCCATTCTGCAAGCGGCATGCGTTTTAACCGTTTGCAGGATCTTGGGTTGACTGAAGATGAAATTAAGAAAAATCTGATGTTTACCACCGATAAAGTTGGTGATGTAATGCAGTCGGCTATGGCTCCGGCAGATGCTAAAAAATGGTTCGGAGCAGAACCGCCTGATTTAACTTTAATTGCTCGTTCCCGCGGTGCCGATTATCTGTATGCTTATATGCGCGGTTTTTATAAAGATCCGACTCGTCCTACCGGCTGGAATAACACCGTGTTTGATAAAGTGGGTATGCCGCACCCTTTGTGGGAACAGCAAGGTGTTAAAGCAGTTGAACTGGATGCCAAAGGCCAGCCTGTTATGGTGAAAGACGAGCACGGCAATATGGTTCCGAAATTGATCTGGGAGTCTACCGGATTGCACAGCCGTCGTTTACCAAATGGCAAAGTTATTGAAAAAGAATATGATAGCTATGTCCGTGATTTGGTAAATTATTTGGTTTATATGGGTGAGCCGGCTCAACTGGAGCGTAAACGCACAGGATATATCATTTTGATTTTCCTCTTGGCAGTAATGTTGCCGTTAGCTTATTTCTTGAAAAAAGAATATTGGAAAGACATTCACTAGAAGCACATTCTATAAAAAAGGTAAAACCAACTTGGTTTTGCCTTTTTTCTTTTGTATATTATTTTGAAATTTTTTATAAAACAATAGTTTATGTTGAATTTGTGGATAAATTGATTAGAAGCGGCTATAATTCTTCAACTGATAGATATTATCTTCTAGGCCGTCTGAAAAAGGCGGTATAGATTTTGCCGGAGCCCAAGATTATGATGACTTTATATTCGGGTATTACTTGCCCGTTTAGCCAACGCTGCCGTTTTGTATTGTTTGAAAAAGGTATGGATTTTGAAATTAAAGATGTTGATATCTTTAATAAGCCTGAAGACCTTGCAATTATGAACCCTTATAACCAAGTGCCGGTACTGGTAGAGAGGGATTTGATTTTGCATGAATCAAATATTATTAATGAATATATTGACGAACGATTTCCTCATCCGCAATTAATGCCGGGAGATCCGGTTATGCGTGGTCGTGGCCGTTTGGTTTTGTTCCGTATGGAAAAAGAATTATTTAGTTTGGTACAGGTTTTAGAAAATTCCGAGGCAACTAATAAGGAGCAAGCCAAGGCACGTGAAGCCATTGGGCAAGGGCTAACTGTGCTGGCACCTTCATTTGCAAAAAATAAATATATCTTAGGTGATGAATTTTCTATGATTGATGTTGCACTCTCTCCATTGTTATGGCGATTGGATTATTACGACATCAAACTGGGTAAATCAGCTGCTCCTATTTTGAAGTATGCAGAACGTATTTTTCAGCGCGAAGCTTTTATTGAGGCTTTAACACCGGCTGAAAAAGCAATGCGCCGTTAAGTTTATCGTGAGTAAGAGGCCGTCTGAAAGCCGTAATTTTTCAGAAGGAAGATTCAATGAACACTAGTACCAAACCTTATCTGCTCCGTGCTCTATATGAGTGGTGTCTGGATAATAATCAAACACCGCATATCGTAGTGTGGGTTAATGAGCATACTCGTGTTCCCATGCAATATGTACGTGAAAATGAGATTGTTTTGAATATCGGTCAGACGGCAAGCCATAATTTGACCATAGATAACGAATGGATTAATTTTTCAGCGCGTTTTGCAGGGGTTGCTCATGAGATTTGGATCCCCGTTGGGCACGTAATCAGTATCTTCTCCCGTGAGAGTGGCGAAGGCATGGGATTCGAGGTTGAGCCATATCAGACTGAAAGTGAAAAGAAAGGTGAAGAGCCTCTGCATTTTGTAGAAAATAAACAGCCTGTCGTAGAAGAAGATAAACGAACAGAACACCGGGAAACGAATGGTGAATCTAAATCCAAAAAAGGGTTGAAATTGGTTAAATAAAAAATGCTGCTATAAGGCAGCATTTTTTATTCTCATTATTTTTACAAATATCGAGTTAAATCAACTGATTGAAATTTCGGCGAAAGTAGACAAGAGCAGGCGTAGGAGGGTTGTCATGTACTCGAATTTCATCTATTTCTACATAAAACACATCATGCGTACCTATTTCATGTTTTGCGATGATTTTACCGTGTAAGTGTGCTAAAGCACCTTCTATTTGCAGTTGTCCGTTTTGCCCTCGGTGCCAAATATGGTATTCAAAACGCTCTTCGGGGGATAATTTGGTAATGCCTGCAAAGTGTTCAGCCACATCTCGTTGTACGGCGGACAATACATTAATGCATAGATGACGGTTAGCAGAAATAATGGGAATAATGGCCGAACGACGATTGATACACAACATCACAGTAGGTGGTTCATCTGTAATGGATGTAACTGCCGTCATGGTAATACCGTATCGTCCGGCCTCACCGTCAGTAGTGATTACATGAACACCTGCCGCGCATGAAGCCATTGCGTTGCGAAAATCGTGTTGTAATATTTGGGCAGAATGATTTTTTGCCATTATTAAGGTGGTGCAAATTATTTGAGAAGCTGCTCGAGACGTGATAATTCGCCAAGTAAAGTTTGAAGTTGCAGCATTTTTTCTTTTGATAAAACAGTTTCAATTCTGTCGTAGCACTCGTCGACTTTCTCTCCGATGGATCGGTAAAGTTTTTCGCCTTCTGTTGTAAGTTTCAAGTATACACGACGTTGGTCATTAGAAGGTTTTAGCCGTACCACGTATTCAGCCTTTTCTAAACGTGTCAAAATTCCTGTGAGGCTGGGCCGTAAAATGCAGGCTTGATTGGCTAAATCTTGAAAATCAAGTGTGCCGTTCTCGGCCAGTAGCCGGATAATGCGCCATTGTTGGTCGGTAATGCCCGCATTGTTGAGAATGGGACGGAATTGAGTCATTAACGCTTCCCGGGCCTGAATCAGGCAAATGTTCATAGATGCATGTTTAGATTGATGTATCATGCTTTTTGTCTCCGTTTTTGTGTTTCATTGTCGCCATGTTAAGTAGGTTTTTTTGTCGTAAGGAATAAAGTGTTGCTATAAGTAATTGGGTTTTTGAATAAGCAACATTTAATCAGACGAATCATCATTATCCGGCGATATTTTTGTTGGGATGTTGTAATTGTTAATATTATTCTAATCTGCTTGAAATCACAATAAAATCCTCAAGAAAGTTAGGATATTAAGGAAAGGGTGTGACTTTGAGTGCGGATTATCCAGAATAAGACGGATGATTTATCCAATAAATGGATGAAGATAGATAAAGTAAATTATTTATAACGTCGTGGTATGGATTCAAAAAGTCGGTTTGTAAGTTTTTCAAGAGAGAAACCGGATTCTGTTTTTGATTTTTTTATAGTATATGGTTTGTTAGCTTTTCGTTATTTTTATTCCGAATTAGTGTGAAGTGAATGATATATAAAAGGCTGTCTGAAAACTTTTCAGACGGCCTTTATCTTTTAACTGATTGTTTAAGATACTACCTCACCTGCAGCACGTTGCTTCTCAATGCTGCGGTTGATATACCACTGTTGGAAAATAGTCAGAATGTTGTTAACTACCCAATACAATACCAAGCCAGCAGGAAAGAAGAAAAACATTACTGAGAAAATAATCGGCATAATTTTCATCATTTTGGCCTGCATGGGATCGGTAGGCGGCGGGTTCAGGTAAGTTTGGATGAACATGGTGGCCGCCATAATAACGGGCAGAATAAACCACGGGTCGGGTCGGCTCAAGTCGTGAATCCAACCAATCCATGGGGCTTGGCGCAATTCTACAGATGAGAAAATTGCCCAATATAAACCGATGAATACTGGAATTTGCAACAGCATTGGCAAGCAGCCGCCAAGAGGGTTGATTTTTTCGTCTTTATACATCTTCATCATGGCTTGCTGCATAGCCATACGGTCGTCGCCGTATTTCTCTTTCAATGCTTGCAATCTCGGTGCTACGGCACGCATTTTTGCCATTGAGCGGTAAGATGCGTTGGTTAGCGGGTAGAGGATGGCTTTCACAATGATAGTCAGTAAAACAATCGCCCAGCCCCAGTTGCCGACGAAACCGTGGAGTTTATCCAGCAGCCAGAACAGCGGCGAAGCAAAAATATGTACTTTGCCATAGTCTTTTGCCAGTTGCAGGTTGTCAGCAATTTCGCTGATGGTGCCGGTTGTTTGCGGACCGGCATACAGGCCGACAGGGAAGTCGAGTTTGTTGCCGTTTTGAATCGCAGGCATCGGTACGCGGACGCTGGCGGAGTAAAGATTGTCGCTACGGCGTTTCAAGTCAATTTGGCAGCCGCCATTGTTGCAGACGGATTGGCCATCTTTAGGTTGCAGAATCCAAGTAGACATGAAGTAATGCTGAATCATGCCAAGCCAGCCAGAGTCGGTTTTACGTACATACTCTGCTTGGTCGCGGCCTGAACTGTAGTCATCATCCAAATCTTCGAATGTTACTTTTTCGAATTTGCCGGCAGGAGTGTAGACAACAGGGCCGGTGTAAGTATGGTTGAAGTACCCTTCGCCGTCGGGCTTACTGTTGTCTCGCAGCAGACGGTATACGGCATCAAGTTTTACAGGAGCGCCGCTTTGGTTGGTAACATCGAAACGGATGTCGATCAAATAGCTGTTTTTATTGAAAGTATAGATTTTATCAATTTTCAGGCCGTTGGTTTCAGGTGCGCTCAGGCGTACTTCCACTTTATCACCGTTCAGGGAATACTGTTTCTGAGGAGCTTGGAAAGTAATGTTTTTTAATATGTTTTGGCCGTCTGAATTGAACAACTCGGATTGTGCAACGTAAGTATAATTCTTGCTGTCATTGAACAAGACGAAATCTTTGCTTTCATCGCTACTGGCATTGTATTTCAGCAAAGTCAGCTGGCGGAGGTCGCCACTTTTTTCATCAATGACTGCTTTCATCGTATCGGTGGTTACCGTGATGGGTGCGGCAGGAGTCAAAGCGGATGTGTCGGCTTGGATTTTTGCCGGAGATTGTTGGGTTGGTGAGGTTTGTTGTTGCGCCGGTACCGGCTTGGGAGAAGGGAATAATTGTTCCCAGCCAAGAAGGATAACCAGTGCAATGGCAAAAAAGGCCATTAATCGTCTAAAGTCCATAGAGTTTTCCTGATAGTGCCGAGTGATAAGGCGTTATTGCTGTTTCAGACGGCATTATATAGAAACAGATAAATAAACCAATAAAAACGAACAGAAATATGTGTTCGGTAGGTAGTCTTTTTACGGTTTGTTTAAGGTACGGGGTCATGCCCGCAACCGCCAAACGGGTGGCAGCGTGCAATACGTTTGGCTGCCAACCAGCCGCCTTTGAATGCGCCATATTTTTTTACTGCTTCTACGGCATATTGCGAGCACGTCGGTGTATAACGGCAACGGGGCGGCAGCATCGGGCTGATGGCGTATTGATAAAAGCGGATGAGGCCGAGCAGTAATTTGGCAAGCATAGTCAGCGCTTCTGCATCAAATGTGCCAGTTGGCGGCAGGCTTCGGCCGAGGTTTCGCGGCTAAATGGTTGGCGCACGCGAACGATAAAATCGTGCGGCGGCAGATTGTCTCTATTGCAACGGAACCATTCGCGTATGATCCGCTTCATATAATTGCGGTCATGGGCACGTTTAGCCGTTTTTTTGCTGACAATCAAACCGATGCGGGGGTAGTTCAGGCCGTTGTCGTCTGATTGCAATACTTGCAGTAAGCCGCGGCTGCGCTGGTTTTTTAACGCAAAAACGGATGAAAAATCATCCGTTTTTAATAAGCGGTACTGCTTGCTGAAGCCTTGGTCCAAGTTTTAAACAGCCAAGCGTTTGCGACCTTTGGCGCGACGTGCAGCCAAAACAGCACGACCGCCGCGGGTTTTTGAGCGTACCAAAAAGCCGTGGGTGCGTTTGCGGCGGGTAACGGAAGGTTGATAAGTGCGTTTCATGTTTCTTTCCTAAGTTTTATCAGAAAATTAAACCGCAAATTACACCTGAATTTAGTGGTTTTGTCAATCAATATAAACGGTTTGCGTGTAAAACCGGCAGCTTGTGAGATAAATTGCCCACATGTTTTCACCATTTACCGCATGGCTTCGGCAGATAGCGGCTGTGGATAAATTTCGGTATAATCCGCGAAATCTTGGCATGCAGTTTTCAGGCCGCCTGAAATAAAGAGACTGGATAAATGCTTAATGTTTTGATTAAAGGGACTTTCGGGCGGTTTTCTAGCCTGTTTTAAGTATTCCATTCAAATAAAAATCAGTTGTATTAGCTATAATCGAGCCACCCCACATGACGCTTGCAGAATTTTGGCCTATTTGCCTACGCCGACTTCACGATAAATTACCACCGCAACAGTTTGAAAAATGGATTGCTCCGTTAACTGTCGGTGAGGAAAGCGGTATGTGGGTAGTTTATGGCAAAAATCAGTTTGCTTTCAATATGCTGAAAAATCAGTTCGCAGCTGAAATTGAAGCGGTGCGAAAGGAGTTGGTGCCGTCGCAGCAGGCTTTCTCATTTAAAACCGGTAGTGGCCAGTGTTATGAAATGGCACCGTCGGATGTATCGGAACCGAGCCGAAATACGGATAAAGGCAATGCTGACAACATCTTTTCAGACGGCCTCGAAGATAAACACACAATAAAGCCGTCTGAAAAAGCACCGAAAACCAATACGGCAGGTAAAAAAAGTGCGCAAGATATTTTGGCCGAGCGCATCAAGCAGTTGCCGCCGGAGAATGGAGCAGGCAAAAAGGCGGTGGAAACCAAACCCGTAAAGCCTACGAAAAACGAACCTGTATGCGAACAAGATGATGTGCGTTACACGCAAACCAATTTGTCCCGTGATTATACTTTTGAAACTTTAGTTGAAGGTAAGGGAAACCGCATTGCGGCTGCTGCGGCGCAATCGATTGCTGAAAGCCCCGGCCAAAGCTATAACCCGTTTTTCCTTTACGGCAGTACGGGTTTGGGTAAAACCCACTTGGTACAGGCTATCGGTAACGAATTGCTGAAAAATAAACCGGATGCAAAAGTGCGCTATATGCACTCCGACGATTATATTCGCAGCTTTATGAATGCCGTGCGCACCAATGGCTACGACATGTTCAAGCAGCAATACAAACAATATGATTTGCTGATTATCGATGATATTCAGTTTATCAAAGGCAAAGACCGTACGATGGAAGAATTCTTCTATCTATACAATCATTTTCATAATGAAAAAAAACAGCTTATCCTCACCTGCGATGTACTGCCCACCAAAATCGAAGACATGGATGACCGTTTGAAATCACGGTTTTCATGGGGCTTGACTTTAGAGCTGGAGCCTCCCGAATTGGAAATGCGGGTGGCGATTTTACAGAAGAAAGCAGAAACGGCCGGTGTGGATTTGAATGAAGATGCTGCATTTTTTATTGCCAACCTTATCCGTTCCAATGTGCGTGAGCTAGAGGGCGCATTTAACCGCGTGAGTGCCAGCAGCCGTTTTTTGAACAAACCCATTGATATTGATTTGGCACGAAAAGCATTGCAAGATATTGTGGCGAGCTCGTATAAAGTGATTACGGCTGATTTGATTATTGATGCCACGGCAAAATATTACCGCATAAAAATCAGTGATATACTCGGTAAGAAGCGTACACGTAACATTGCACGCCCGCGCCAGATTGCTATGAGTCTGACCAAAGAACTTACCAATCTGAGTTTGCCGTCTATCGGAGAAGCTTTCGGCGGGCGCGACCATACTACGGTAATGCACGGAGTCAAGGCGGTGGCCAAGTTGCGCGAAGAAGACCCCGAATTAGCACAAGATTATGAAAAATTGTTGATAATTATTCAAAATTAAATTTAGCCCGAAGGGATAACCATGTTGATTTTACAAGCTGAACGCGATGCTTTGCTCAAACCTTTGCAGGCAGTAACCGGTATTGTCGAACGACGCCATACGTTGCCGATTCTGTCGAATGTACTGCTCGAGAACGTACACGGGCATACCAACATTTTAGCTACCGATTTGGAAATTCAAATCAATACCTCGGGCCCTCATAGCGAGGCGGGTGATTTCCGCATCACAACCAACGCGAAAAAATTGCAAGATATTTTGCGTGCGCTTCCCGAAAGCTCGTTGGTTTCTTTAGATTGGGCACAAAACCGCCTGACTTTGAAAGCAGGCAAATCCCGTTTTGCTTTGCAAACGCTGCCCGCGGAAGATTTTCCGTTGATGAGTGTGGGCGAGGAAGTGAGCGCTGCATTTTCACTATCGCAAGAAGCATTTAAAAACATGTTGTCGCAAGTGCAATACAGCATGGCCGTACAAGATATCCGTTATTATCTCAATGGTTTGCTGATGCAGGTTGAAGGCAGTCAATTGCGTTTGGTGGCGACCGACGGACACCGTTTGGCTTATTCGGGTACCACCATTGATGCCGATTTGCCCAAAGCCGAAGTGATTTTGCCGCGTAAAACGGTATTGGAACTCTTTAAATTGTTGAACAACCCCAGTGAACCGCTTACGGTGGAGTTGTTGAACAATCAAGTGCGTTTCCGTTGTAACGATACTGTTATTGTCAGCAAAGTGGTAGACGGTAAATTCCCCGATTTTAACCGTGTTATCCCATTGGACAATGACAAAATCTTCTTGGTGGGGCGAACCCAACTGCTTGGCGCATTGGAGCGTGCGGCGATTTTGGCAAATGAAAAATTCCGTGGTGCGCGTTTGCACATCCAACCGGGGTTGCTGAGTGTGGTGTGTAGCAACAACGAGCAGGAAGAAGCGCGTGAAGAGTTGGAAATTGCTTATCAGGGCGGTGAGCTTGAAGTCGGCTTTAACATCGGCTATCTGATGGATGTGCTGCGTAATGTTCATGCAGATGATATGCAATTGGCGTTTGGCGATGCCAACCGTTCTACGTTGTTTACCATTCCCAATAATCCCGATTTCAAATACATTGTAATGCCGATGCGAATTTAAGTTTTTTATGGATAAAAGGCCGTCTGAAATAATTCAGACGGCCTTTTTAATGGCTTTTGAATTGCACAAAAACGCTGAAAATACACGCAAAATCAGGTATAATTCAACAGTTGTTTTGCCGTCTGGTTGCTGATGATTTTCAGACGGCCTCCTTATTTAAAATCAGTAAGAAAAGACTTTTCTATGACGAAGCAGGAAGAAGAATATGGTGCCGAAAGCATTCAGGTGCTGGAGGGTTTGGATGCAGTGCGTAAACGCCCGGGGATGTATATCGGCGACACGCAAGACGGTTCCGGCTTGCACCATATGGTGTTCGAGGTGCTTGATAATGCCATTGACGAAGCATTGGCAGGGCATTGCGACAAAATTACTGTGGCAGTAAATGCCGATAATTCGATTACGATTGAAGACAACGGCCGTGGCATTCCTACCGGTATTCATCCGAAAGAAGGCCGGTCTGCTGCCGAAGTGATTATGACCATCTTGCATGCAGGTGGGAAGTTTGACAACAACAGCTACAAAATTTCAGGCGGTCTGCACGGAGTAGGGGTTTCCGTCGTCAATGCTTTGTCGGATTGGCTGCGTTTGACTATTTACCGCGACGGCAAAGAGTATTTCGTCGAATTCCGCCGCGGCGTGGCTGTTGAACCGTTAAAAGTGGTCGGTGATGCGCCCGAGAGCCATACCGGTACTAAAGTTCATTTCTTAGCTAGTGAAGAAACATTTGGCCTGATTGAATACCATTTCGAAATTTTAGCGAAGCGCATCCGAGAATTATCTTTCTTAAACAATGGTGTAGGTATCAAATTAATTGATTTGCGCGACGGAAAAGAAGAGGATTTCGCTTTTTCCGGAGGTGTGGCGGGCTTTGTGCAATACATGAACCGCAAAAAAACGCCGTTACACGAAAAAGTATTTTACGCTTTCGGTGAAAAAGAAGGCATGAGCGTGGAATGCGCGATGCAGTGGAACGACAGCTACCAAGAATCCGTGCAATGCTTCACCAACAACATTCCCCAGCGCGACGGCGGCACACACTTGACCGCTCTGCGCCAAGTGATGACCCGCACCATCAACAGTTACATCGAATCCAACGAAATCGCCAAGAAAGCCAAAGTCGATACCAGCGGCGACGATATGCGCGAAGGCCTGACTTGTGTGTTATCGGTTAAATTGCCCGATCCGAAATTCAGCTCGCAAACCAAAGATAAACTGGTTTCCAGCGAAATCGGCCCGGTAGTCAATGAAGTTATCAGTCAGGCATTAACGGACTTTCTGGAAGAAAATCCCAACGAGGCCAAAACCATTTGCGGCAAAATCGTTGATGCCGCCCGTGCCCGTGAAGCAGCCCGTAAAGCCCGCGAAATCACCCGTCGAAAAGGCGTGATGGATGGTTTGGGCTTGCCCGGGAAACTGGCTGATTGTCAGGAAAAAGACCCTGCTTTATCGGAGCTTTATCTGGTCGAGGGTGATTCGGCAGGAGGGTCGGCCAAGCAAGGGCGGGACCGTAAGTTTCAGGCTATTTTGCCGCTGAAAGGTAAAATTCTGAACGTGGAAAAAGCCCGTTTTGAAAAAATGCTGGCCAGTCAGGAAGTGGCTACATTGATTACCGCTTTGGGAGCCGGTATCGGCAAAGAAGAGTTCAACCCTGAAAAACTGCGCTATCACCGCATTATTATTATGACGGATGCCGATGTGGACGGCGCACACATCCGTACCTTGCTGCTTACCTTCTTCTACCGCCAGATGCCTGAATTGGTTGAACGCGGCTACATCTACATTGCCCAGCCGCCGCTGTATAAAGCCAAGCACGGCAAGCAGGAGCGTTATCTGAAAGATGAATTCGAGAAAGACCAATTCCTGCTTGGTTTGGCCTTAGACAAAGCCAAAATTGTTTCAGACGGCCGTGTAATCGAAGGTCAGGAATTGGAGCAAACCGCCAAGCAGTTTTTATCGGCAAAAAACGTTATTGCCCAAGAAAGTCGGGTAATAGATGATTTGGTGCTAAAAGCCATGCTGTATGCGGATACGGTGGATTTATCTTCGGAAGAAAGCACCGATGCCGCTATTACTGCACTAAATTCATTATTGGATGAAAAAGAAGTGGCTTTAGAGCGTGTTAACGGCCATGAAGGCGGGCACTTTATCAAAATTACCCGCAAACTGCATGGCAATGTGATGGTAAGCTATATTGAACCTAAATTCTTGAGTAGTAAAGCGTATCAAACATTGGTGCAAACCGCCGCATCACTCAAAGGTTTAATCGGTACGGATGCCAAATTGTATAAAGGCGAAAATGAATTCGATGTCGACAGCTTTGAAGATGCCTTGGAAATTTTGATGGGCATTGCCCAAAAAGGTTTGTCTATCCAACGGTATAAAGGTTTGGGCGAAATGAATCCCGAGCAATTGTGGGAAACCACAATGGATCCTGCGGTACGCCGTTTGTTGAAAGTGCGTATTGAAGACGCAATTGCTGCCGATGAAGTGTTTGTTACCTTGATGGGGGATGAAGTCGAACCCCGGCGTGCCTTCATCGAAAATAATGCGCTTGTTGCCCAGAACATAGACGTGTAATAGCTGCCGGAAATTAAGAGGCCGTCTGAAATATCTTTTCAGACGGCCTCTTATCATAGACAAACCAATAAGCGTAATTTGGTATCCGCAATATTTTTTGCCAGCATATTACCGATCATATCGACCTAATCCTGCCATCCCAACTTTTCCGGCTTCAGTTCCAATCCCTTTGTTGTCTCCTTCGCCGCTACAAAGGCATTAAACGGCACCTACTGCTTTGACATCAAACTCATCTCCGTCGATGCCGATCTACCGCTGTCGTCGTATATTAACCAAACTGTTGCTTTTACCGTTACTCCAATCAGCTCCGATGCTTTAGGGTTGAACGAAGGTATGCCCGCCCCCCGATGCGTTGAAAAGCAGGCATGGCATCATCATTTGCTGCGAGCGGTTGGGCATTTCTCTCTGTTAACGAAATCTGTTACCGTTTGACGCTAGATCCGTGTTTAGCGGTTCTAACACACTATTTATATCAACAGTATTGACCGTTCGCACAGCTACTGCAAAGCCGATGTTGAATTTGTCAGCACTGATTGAGGTAGAAGTTGGCGTAAAGAAGACAACGGTTCCAATGTATACGGCAGATATTTCAACCCGCAAACCAGCGAAGCTTGGATGTTGAAGATATACAGCCTGTATTCGTGAACAGTAAAGGGAAGTAGGTTGAGAGAAGGCCGTCTGAAAACCATTTAGATTTTTCAGATGGCCTGCAAACATCAAGTTAAACCGATTATTTATAGCCGACTTGTTTCATCAGCATCACGGCTTTTTTCTGGTTGCTGCCAGCTATCGATACATTGATTACGTCTTGTTTGAATTTGCCCCATTTGGCTACTTTCGGATCAGGATCGATTTTCGGGTTGGCCGGGTATTCGTGGTTTAGGTCGGCAAACAGGTTTTGCGCTTCGCTACCGCTCAACCATTCGATGAATTTTTGGGCTTGGGCGGCTTTTTTGGTGTATTTGGTTACACCGGCACCGGATACGTTAACGTGGGTGCCTTTGCCTTGTTGGTCAGCGAAGAATACGCCTACGGGCAGGTTGGGCTGTTTGTCCATCAGACGGCCGTAGTAGTAGGTGTTGGCAATGCCTACGTCGCAACGGCCCGCACCGATGGCTTCAAGCATGGCGGTATCGTTGGGGAAGGGATCGGCAGCCAAGTTGTTTACCCAGCCTTTAACGATTTTCGCGGTTTTGGCATGGCCTTGATTGGCAATCATGGTGCCGACTAAGGATTGGTTATAAACGTTGTTGGACGTGCGCAGGCACAGGCGGCCTTTCCATTTAGGATCGGCAAGGTCGGCATAGCCGGAAAGCTCTGCGGGCTTAACTTTGTTGGTGTTGTAGAAAATGGTGCGGGCGCGTACGGAAAGGCCGAACCATTGGTTTTTGGGATCGCGCAGGTTTGCAGGGATGTTGGCCTTCAAGGTGGCGGAGTTAATCGGTTGCAGCAAGCCCATTTGAGTGGCTTGCCACAGGTTGCCGCCGTCAACGGTGATGAATACGTCGGCAGGGCTGTTGCTGCCTTCGGCCTTGAGTTTTTCCATCAGCGGGCCTGCTTTGTCGTTAACCAGTTTGACGGTTACGCCGGTTTTCTTTTGATAGGCTTCGACAACGGGGCGCAACAGGTTGTCGGCACGTGAAGAGTAAACCACCAGTTCTTCGGCAAATGCAGGGGCAGCGGCCATCAGCGCTACGGAAACGGCAAGTGCTTTTTTCATCATGTTTGATCCTTTCGGGAAAATGGGATGGTGGCAAACTGTTTCTAACCGGTTGAATCAGTATGTTTTTAGGCGGGCCGGTTGAGCAGGTTTGCCGTACGGCTGTTATTTTAAAGAACAATCCAATCAGGAACAATATAAATTATCATTATTAACCAAAACAAGGTGATGTGATTTGCATTCTTCTTCTGCTAAACCGATAATAGCGCTCTGTTTCAATTCGAGTGCCGTCTGAAAAATTTATGAAGCTGTCTGTATCCAAACTGTTATTGCCGCGCCTGTGGCTGACGGCCTGTATTGTGCTGGTGTTGATACCGCTGGCCGTTATCGTGGCGGCATTGGGTGAGTTTGATGCCGAAATTTGGTCGTTTCTGCTCGAATACCAATTACCCGAGCTGCTGAAAAACACGCTGTTTCTGGTGTTGGGTGTCGGCTCGGGCGTAGCGGTTTTGGGCACTTCCTGCGCGTGGCTCACCGCGATGTATGATTTTCCGCTGCGGCGTTTTTTCTTTTGGGCATTGATGCTGCCGCTGGCGGTGCCGGCTTATGTGCTCGCGTTTACCCAGCTCGGTTTGTTTGACTACACCGGCCCGCTGAATACGCTGATACGCGAACGCTACGGCATTGAGCAGTTTTTGCCCGATGTGCGTAACGGTTTCGGTTTGGCGGTGGTGATGAGCCTGACGTTTTATCCGTA